>NZ_CP079105.1:2400000-2705019 GCF_019285775.1 Skermania piniformis | reverse complement strand
GGCACGACATCGAGCACGAACTGGACGGTCAGGTGATCAAGATCGACGAGGTGGCGGTGCAGCGCCGGCTCGGGTCTACCGCACGTGCGCCGCGCTGGGCGATCGCCTACAAGTACCCGCCGGAGGAGGTCACCACCCGGCTGCTGGACATCAAGGTCAATGTCGGCCGGACCGGGCGGGTGACCCCGTTCGCGTTCATGGAGCCGGTCGTGGTAGCCGGCTCCACGGTCGCGCGGGCGACCCTGCACAACGCGTCCGAGGTCCAGCGCAAAGGCGTGCTGATCGGCGACCTGGTCACCATCCGCAAGGCGGGCGACGTGATCCCGGAGGTGCTGGCGCCGGTGGTCGATGCGCGCACCGGCGACGAGCGCGCGTTCGTCATGCCGACCCACTGCCCCGAGTGCGGTACCGCGTTGGCGTTCGAGAAGGAGGGGGACGCCGACATCCGCTGTCCGAACGGGCGGACCTGTCCGGCGCAACTGCGCGAGCGGATCTTTCACATCGCGAGCCGGTCCGCGTTCGACATCGAGGCGCTCGGGTACGAGGCCGCGGTCGACCTGCTCGGCTCCGGGGTGCTCACCGACGAGGGTGAGCTGTTCGGCCTGACCGCGGACGACCTGCTGCGGACGAACCTGTACCGGACGAAGGCCGGTGCCCTCTCGGCGAACGGCCGCAAACTGCTCGACAATCTTGCGGCGGCCAAGGATCGGCCGTTGTGGCGGGTGCTGGTCGCGCTGTCGATCCGGCACGTCGGCCCGACCGCGGCGCGGGCGCTCGCCACGGAGTTCGCGAGCCTGGACCGGATCGTCGCGGCGTCGGAGGAGGAGCTGGCCGCCGCCGAGAGCGTCGGGCCGACGATCGCGGTCGCGGTGCGGGAATGGTTCGCCGTCGACTGGCACCGGGCGATCGTGGATCGGTGGCGTGCGGCCGGGGTGCGGCTGGCCGACGAGCGGGACGCCTCGATCGCCCGCACGCTGGAAGGCATGTCGATCGTGGTGACCGGGTCGCTGCAGGCCTACTCCCGGGACGAGGCGAAGGAGGCGATCCTGGTCCGCGGCGGCAAGGCGGCCGGTTCGGTGTCGAAGAAGACGGCGTTCGTCGTGGTCGGGGATTCGCCCGGGACCAAGGCAGAGAAGGCGGAGCAGCTGGGCGTGCCGATCCTCGATGAAGACGGGTTCACCCGGCTGCTGGTCGACGGCCCGGACGCGGTCCGACCGCCGGCGGTGGACGAGCCGGCGGCGGAACCCGCCGATCCGCAGATCGCGGACTCGTGACCGATGCCCGGCCGGCCGTGGTGCGGCCGGCCGAGCCGACCGACTTTCCCGGAATCGACCGGTTGACCACTGCGGTCTACATCGGTGAGGGCTACGTCGAATCCAGCTCCGCCTACGCTGCGGTCCTGGCGGACACGGCGGCCCGGGCCGCCGCGGCGGAGGTCGTGGTCGCCGAGTGCGACGGCGTGGTCGTCGGTTCGCTGACCATCGCCCGGCCCGGTACCCCGTTCGCGCCGTTGGCCACGCCGGACGAGCTGGAGTTCCGGATGCTGGCCGTCGACCGCCGGGCGCGCGCCACCGGTGTCGGAACTGCGCTGGTGCGGCACGTGTTGGACCTGGCTCGGCACGACGGATACGCCCGCGTGGTGTTGGGCACCACCGCGACGATGGTGGCGGCCCGCCGGATCTACGACAGGTTGGGTTTCGTGCATCGACCGGACCGCGATCTGATCCTGTCCAACGGCGTGCCGATCACCGTGCTCAGCGCGGACGTCGTTCCGCCGCAATCGGACCGGTGATGCCGGTGTGCGCGGCCTAGTGCAGCACCGACGCGATGATGCCGGCGAGGTAGCCGAGCCGGGCTACCTCCGACGGCCGGAACTCCGGCCCGCCCGGCCGGCCGAGCAGCAGCGCTTTGCCGGTGGAGCCGAGCGGTGCGGCGGCAAGTTTGGTGTCCATGTCGCGCCACAACGGGGGCACCCACTCGGCCTCCTCGTCCAGCACCACCGGCTTCTCCAGCGGCATCCAGGGCACGTCGCCGGCGTGCGTTTCCGGCGCGCTGGGGCTGCCCACCACGCGGTAAGCGCCGTGCGGACCGGTGGCGGCGACGATGCTCCAACCGACCCGGAGCACCCGCGGTACCCCGTCCACCAGCGCTTGCAGTCGATCGTCGGGTGAGGTGGCGACCTGGTCGATCAGTTCGAGTTCGCGGTGGGTGTCCAGCACTCCGGCATAGGGCCGGATCGAGTCGACGGTGACCCCGGGGATCGCTTCGGCCGCGGAGAGCAGGGTGTCCGGCAGTGCGCCGTGGTCGACATCGACCACGATGTCGTCCACCGCATAACCCAGGCCACGTTCGACCACATCGAGCGAAAGGATGTCGGCGCCGACCGAGCCGAGTGCGACCGCAAGAGTCCCCAGGCTGCCCGGCCGGTCCGGTAGCTGCACGCGGAGAAGGAACGACACGTGCAACCCTTTCGTCCACGGACCGCGTGAGCCCGCAACCATGCCCCCCGACGTCGCCATGTCTACTCCTGTCGGCGACGACTTTCGAGCCGGAAACGCTGCTGTGATGATTCCGTCACCGTCTGCGGAGCCGCGGACCACCGACGAAACACCACCTCGCTAGGCTAACTTGCGACGATCGAAAGGGGCACCCGGTGACGGAACGACAGGCGGCGATCACCCGGGACGAGGTATCGCATCTCGCCCGGCTCTCCCGGCTCGCACTCACCGAAACCGAGCTCGACCAGCTTGCCGGCCAACTCGACGCGATCCTCGGCCACGTCGCGATGGTGACCGAGGTGGCCGCGGACGACGTGCCGGCGACCACCAGTCCGCACCCGATCACGAACGTGACCCGGGCCGATGTCGGCACTGCCGGCCTCACCCCGGAGCAGGCGCTCGCCGCGGCACCCGCCGTGGCCGAGCAGCGATTCCAGGTGCCGCAGATTCTCGGAGAAAGCGAATGAGCTCGCCGACCGCATTGACCGAACTGACCGCGGCCGAGCTGGCCGGCAAAATTCATTCCGGCGAGGTTTCCTCGGTGGAGGTCACTCGCGCCCACCTGGACCGGATCGCCGCGGTGGACGCCGAGATCCACGCCTTCCTGCACGTCGGTGCGGAACAGGCGCTGGCCGCAGCGCAGGCGGTGGACGATGCGCGCGCGGCGGGGGCGCCACCGGCGTCCGCGCTCGCCGGGGTGCCGCTGGCGCTCAAGGACGTCTTCACCACCACCGACATGCCGACCACCTGCGGATCGGCGATTCTCGACGGGTGGGTGGCGCCGTACGACGCGACCGTGACCGCGAGGTTGCGCGCTGCCGGCATCCCGGTGCTCGGTAAGACCAACATGGACGAGTTCGCGATGGGCAGCTCGACCGAGAACTCCGCATTCGGGCCCACCCGTAACCCGCTCGACACCACGCGTATCCCGGGCGGCTCCGGCGGCGGTTCGGCCGCCGCGTTGGCCTCGTTCCAGGCGCCGTTGGCGATCGGCACCGATACCGGTGGGTCGATCCGGCAGCCGGCCGCGGTGACCGGCACGGTCGGCACCAAGCCGACCTACGGCACGGTCTCCCGCTACGGTCTGGTCGCGTGCGCGTCGTCGCTGGACCAGGGCGGTCCGTGCGGCCGCACCGTGCTGGACACGGCGTTGCTGCACGAGGTGATCGCGGGCCACGATCCCCGTGACTCGACCTCGGTGGATGCGCCGGTGCCGCCGGTGGTCGCGGCGGCCCGTCAGGGTGCGGCCGGCGATCTGCGTGGGGTGCGGATCGGGGTGGTTCGGGAGCTGCACTCGGACAGCTACCAGCCCGGCGTGATCGGCTCGTTCGACCGCGCGGTGCAGACGCTCACCGAGCTGGGGGCCGAGGTGGTGGAGGTGTCCTGTCCGCACTTCACCTACGGCCTGGCGGCGTACTACTTGATCCTGCCGAGCGAGGTCTCGTCGAACCTGGCCCGGTTCGACGGGATGCGGTACGGCCTACGCGCCGGTGACGACGGGACCCGGAGCGCCGACCAGGTGATGGCGGTGACTCGGGACGCCGGTTTCGGCGCCGAGGTGAAGCGTCGGATCATGATCGGCACTTACGCGCTGTCCGCGGGCTACTACGACGCGTACTACGGTCAGGCGCTCAAGGTACGTACGCTGATCGCCCGCGATTTCGCCGCTGCGTACGAGCGGGCCGACGTGTTGATCTCGCCGACCAGCCCGGTGACCCCATGGAAGTTGGGGGAGAAGCTCGACGACCCGCTGGCGATGTACCTGACCGACCTGTGCACCCTGCCGACGAATCTGGCCGGTACCTGTGCGATCTCGGTGCCCGCACCGCTGTCCGCCGACGACGGGCTCCCGGTGGGGCTGCAGATCATGGCGCCGGCGTTGGCCGACGATCGGCTCTACCGGGTGGCCGCTGCGTACGAGGCAGCCACCCGATAGCGCGGGCCGGGCCCGCGGTCAATCGGCTGCCACCGCCTCGACGATGTTCAGGCGGGCCGCGCGCACCGCGGGTGGGATGGCGCCGAGCAGGGTGAGGCCGAGGGCGGCCACGGCGGTGAGCAGCACGAGTGGGCGAAAATGGTAAAGCACGTCGATGGTGACGACGTTGCTCAGCGCCGGCGCGCTCAGCGACTGCGCGGCCAGCCCCACCCCGACGCCGAGCGCGCCCCCGGCCAACCCCACCCCGGCCGCTTCGGCGAGCACCGCGGACAGCACGAACCGACGACTCGCGCCCATCGCCCGCAACAGGCCGAGTTCTCGGCGCCGGTCCAGCACCGACAGCAGCAGCGTGTTGAGCAGCGCGAGCGCGGCGACGCCGACCACGATCCAGGTGATCGCCCGCGACAGCGCCACTCCTTGATGCAAGGCGCCGGTGGCGGCCTCGGCAGATTCCCGTCCGGTGTAGACGTAGCTGTCCGGTGGCGCGGTCGCGCGCACCGCTGCCGCAGCCTCCGTCGGGTCTACCCCGGGGTCCAGATGGAGCCCGATCACCGTCGATCCGGGTTGTCGGTACCAGGCTCGGAGCTCGTCGATGCCGAGCACGATCGCTCCGCTGACGACCGAGAAGTACGGCACCACGGCAAGCACCTCGACCGATCTCGTTCCGGTCGGCGTGGGTAGCCGAACCCGGTCGCCGGCGGCGAGCCCGCGCGCGTGCGATATATCCCGCGAAATCAAGATGCCGTCGCCACGATCGACCCGGCGGCGAATCTCGGGGTCGGCTGCTTCGTACATGTCGTTCGGCACTCCAGGTGCGCCGGCCGCCAGCAACACCCGGGTTCCGTCGACGGTGGCGTAGGCCAGCTGAGTGCCGACCGTGGACGCCACGCCGGGCAGCCGCGCCAGCTGCCGCTCCAGGTCCAGCGGGAGAATCGGGCCGGCGGGGAAGACCCCGGGCGGCGTGCTGCCGACATAAAGATCCAGGTCGGCGGCATCGTCGAAGGACGCTTCGGCGGCGTCGATCATGTCGTCCTGGGGGCCGGTGACCGCGAGGACGGCGACGACCGAGGTCAGTACCGTCATCGCAATCGCCCACACCCGGCGCGGGGCGCGCTCGATCGAGGTCGCGCCGAACACCCCGGGCGCGCCGAAGATCCGCGCGATCAGTGCCGCACCGCGGACGATCAGCGGCATCGCCGCGAAGCAGATCGCCAGGGCGGCAACGAAGATCAGCGGCACGACGAGCAGTGCGGCCCGACCGATGTCGGCCCGCGCGAGCGCCACCGATGCGGCTGCGCCGACGGCGCCGACCGATCCGATGCCGATCCGGATCGCCCGGCCGGGCAGCCGATCCGGTGCGCCGCCGCTGACCGACAGTGCTTCGACCGGTGCGACGGTGGCGATCTGGCGCGCGGCGATCGCGGCCGCCGCGACCGCCGCGACGATCGCGGTGAGCACCCCGATCGGCACCGCGTACCAGGGCAGGACGAACTCGGTACGCGCTTCCAGACTGGCGATGATCGCCGGCGGTAACGCTCCGATCGTCGAGCGGGCGATCGCGACGCCGGCGACGGCGCCGAGAGCTCCCGCGAGCGCGCCGCCGATCGCCGCCTCGCCGAGCAGGTCTCGGGTGAGTCGCCGCCGGGTGCCGCCGATCGCGCGCAGCATCGACAGTTGTGGCCGGCGCTGGCTGATCGCCATGCTCATCGCGATATAGACGAGGAACCCCGCCACGATCAACGCCGTGGAGGCGGACAGCAGCGTGGTGGTCCGGAGCAGGGTGATCGCGCCGCCGGCTTGCGCGGTGCGGTACGCCGGTTCGGCGACTACCGCTCGCCCGGCCACCGTGTCGGTCAGCGCCGACTGCACCGCCGCGCGGTCGGCTCCGGGGGCCAAGGTCACCAGGATCGCATCCAGTCGATCCGGGCGATTCGAGATCTGCTGGGCCACCGGAAGGGTGGTCACGACGAAGCGCCCGGCGGCGATGCGTCGGCCGGCGTCGGCGGCGACCGCGGTGACGGTGACCGTCGCCGCGCCGAGCTTCCAGCGGTCGCCGACCTGTTTGCCGGTGCCCGGTCCGGCGATCACGGCATCGGGGGTGGACAGCAGTGTGCCGAGGCCGTCACCGAGTACCGATTGCAGATCGCTCCGCACCGCCGCCATGCTCGCGTCGGCGCCGAGCACGAGCGTGTGTTCGGGCCCGACGCCGGTGCGCACCATAGCCGCGGCGCTGCCGACCCCGGGGGTCGCGGCGACGCCGGCCCGCAATTCCGCGGCGAAGCCGGAGTCGGTGATGCCGGAAACCTCCAATGCGGCATCGCCGGCGATCGACTCGGTCAGCCGTTCGGCGCTCCCGGTCACCGAGCCGGTGATCGCCAACACCGCCACCATCAGCGCCGCGGCGACGGCCACGACGAGCAACGACGTTGCGGTGCGGCCGCGATGGGCGCGCAGTTCGCGCAGGTTGCACAGCCGGACTCGGTCGAATCCGGCACGCCAACTCATCCGGAACTCCGTTCCGATCGCAGATCCGCGCCGATCCGGCCGTCGACGAGGGTGATCGTCCGATCGGTGCGCTCGGTGGCACGTTCGTCGTGGGTGACCATCACCACGCCGCGTCGGGCCCCGGCCTCGTGCGCGATATCGGCGAGCAGGTCGAGGATGGCCGCGCCGGTGCGGGAGTCGAGGTTGCCGGTCGGTTCGTCGGCCAGGAGCAGCGGCGGGTCCATGACCAACGCTCGGGCGATCGCGACCCGCTGCATCTGGCCGCCGGACAGCTCCGCCGGCCGGTGGTCGGCGCGGGCGGCGAGCCCGACCGAGTCCAGCAATGCCAATGCATCCGGTTTCGCGGACCGCAACGACACCCCGTCGAGCAGTCGGGGAACCGCGACGTTCTCCCAGGCGGACAGGGTCGGCAACAGATTGAAGAACTGGAAGACGAAGCCCACCTGGCGGCGCCGAAACTGCGACTGTGCGTCGTCGTCGAGCCGACCGATCTCGGTGCCGCGAAAGGCGATCGAACCGGTGTCGGGCGAGTCCAGCGCACCGAGCAGATGCAGCAGGGTGCTCTTGCCGGCGCCGGACGGACCGACGACGGCGACGAACTCGCCGCCGGTCAAGGTCAGATCGACGGCGTCGAGGGCCCGGATCGATTCGCCGCCGATTCGATACCGCTTGCCGACGCCGATCAGTTCGAGCAATGCCGGAGCAGCTGCGGTCGGCGGGCGCGCCATCGGCCCACTCCCTTCTCCCCGAGTTTCGACGCTAACCCACCCGTGCGGGTGCATTCTGCTTTTCCCGACTCCGCCTGCTCGCCCGGCAGTACGGGCGGGCAGAGGGCAAGATGGGGCCCATGCGTATCGGGATACTGACCGGTGGTGGTGATTGCCCCGGGCTGAATGCGGTGATTCGCGCGGTTGTCCGCACCGCCAACGGCCGCTACGGCGACTCGATCGTCGGTTTCCGGGACGGCTGGCGGGGCCTGCTGGAAGACCGCAAGGTGCAGATCCAGAACGACGATCGGGTGGATCGGCTGCTCGCCAAGGGCGGCACGATGCTCGGCACCGCCCGGGTGAACCCGGACAAGCTGCAGGCCGGAATCGAACAGATCAAGCAGACCCTCGACGACAACGGGGTGGAGTGTTTGATCCCGATCGGTGGTGAGGGCACGCTGACCGCCGCGCGCTGGCTGTCCGACGAAGGTGTCCCGGTGATCGGGGTACCGAAGACGATCGACAACGACATCGCTTGTACCGATGTGACATTCGGCCACGACACCGCGTTGAGCATCGCTACCGAGGCGATCGACCGATTGCACACCACCGCCGAATCACATCAGCGGGTGATGCTGGTCGAGGTGATGGGCCGGCACGCCGGGTGGATCGCGATGAACGCGGGAATGGCCTCCGGTGCGCATCTGACCCTGGTGCCGGAGGAGCCGTTCGACGTGGACCGGGTGTGTCGGATGATCAAGCGCCGGTTCCAGCACGGCGACTCGCATTTCATCTGTGTCGTGGCCGAAGGTGCGTCACCCGATCCGGCGTCGATGACGTTGCGCGAGGGCGGGATCGACGAGTTCGGCCACAAGATATTCACCGGGGTCGCGCAGCAACTCGGTGCCGAGATCGAGCGGCGGATCGGCAAGGAGGTGCGTACGACGGTGCTCGGGCACATCCAGCGTGGCGGGGCGCCGACGTCCTACGACCGGATTCTGGCCACCCGGTTCGGCGTGCACGCGGCCGAGGCTGCGCATGCCGGCGAGTCCGGCAAGATGGTGGCCCTGCACGGCACCCGGATCGACCTGGTGCCGCTGGACGAGGCCACCAAGGAGCTCAAGCGGGTCCCCGAGGAACGGCTGCGCGAAGCGGCGGCGTTCTTCGGCTGAGCGTTCGTCCGCCGACTGCCTATCGGTACTTCGTCGTGCCCTCCGGGCCGCGGGTACTGCTGACCAGCTTGGCGAAGCACTCGTCGGTCGGGATGTCGCGCGAATCGCACCAGCCGTTGGCCTGCTCGTAGCCGGTGAACGTGACGCCGGCCACGGTTACCCAGTAGCCGTCGGCGTTGAAGGTGCGGCCGAACGTGCTCCACTCCTGGCTCCACAACAGCCGCACCTCCGGATACTGCAGCCGCAACTGCAGATGTTGCTTCAGGATCGCGGCCGCGGTCCAGTGCACCGGGGTCACCCCGTCGACATCGACGGCATCGAGTCCGACGTATTTCGACGAGATCTGCGGCAGCCAGCGATCGGCCAGGTCGCGACGCACGGTCGGGCGGTCGGCGTCGACCTGCGCGCGGAGTGCGTCCAGCGCCGCCGCCTCGGTGTCGACCGCCGGAACCGGCCCCGCCGCGACCGCCGTGGCGGTGCGCCCGGCCGCCCGGGTACGTCCCTCGCTCGGGCCGCGACTGGTGCCGGCGTCGATGCAGTCCACCTGCACGGCGCTGCCGGCCCTGGCCGCTCGCGCGTCCGCGTCGGAGTTGCCGCCGAGCGAGTTGGGCAGGCGCCAGAACGATCCGACCGGAAACTTGAACTCGTACTCGGTGGGTGGGTCGTCCGAGGGCGGCAGATACAACGGCTGCCTCGAAAAGTCGAACCGGCCGGCCGCGACCGTCCGATCGTCGTCGTGGATCGTGACGTCCAGGGCGTCGGTGGACACGACGTCGCCGGCCGAGCAGCGGGCACGAAGCTCCATCCGGACCACCAGTCCGTCGGTGTCGGTGCGGTACTCCACGGGAGTCATCTCCGGTGTTCTGCCGCATCTGGTGACGAGTTGGGTATCGCCGTCGGCGGCAGCCGACGGCGGGTAGTCGCCGACCGGGCCGCCGGTGGGGGCGTAGAAAATGATCGATTCGTCGGTCGTCGTCGCGATTCCGTTGCCGGCGCGACGGGGCCCGCGATACGTGTCGGCGTTCTCGTCCGGTGTCGACCACAGGGTGTCGCCGGTTGCCAGGTCGGTGGCCTCGATCGCGCCCTGGGCTGCCCGGATCACGCTGCGCCCGTCGCTGAGCCAACCGGACATGGCAGACGGGCCGGTCTCGATCGGGGTGTTCCAGCGTTGTTCGCCGGTCCGATAGTCCAAGCCGGACAGGGTGTTCTCGTCGACTGCCAGCACCGTATCGCCGGTGATGCCGGTCGCCTGATGGCTGGATGCCCAGGCCTCGTTGCCGGTGGCGAAATCGTAGGCCACCCCGCCGACCAGATAACGATCCGGCGAACCGGGTGCTGCGATCAGGCGATCGTGCTGGGTCCGGCTCGGCGTCGCGGTGTGCGTGCGCAGCTCGGTGCCGCTCTCGTCCAGCACGACGACGGGCTTCTGCTCGTCGGGATCGTCACCGGCGCAGCTCAGCGCGACCAGGCCGTGTCCGGGATATTCGGTCACGCCGGTCACCTTCCCGTCGTCGAGTCGACGTCCGTCGCCGGCGCGGAGCAGCACCTGGCCGCCGTCGTTGCCGTAGTAGACGAACTTGTCGGTGGCGCCGAAGGAGAAGGAGTCGCCGGAACCCAGGCAGCCGGTCTCCTGCGGAGCGTCCAGCGGCACCGTCCAGCGCGCGGTCAGGTCGGTGGTGGTCCCGCGAGCAACTCGGTCCGGACCTGCCGTGATGATGTCGCCGTCCACCACCTCGATCCGGGCGATGTTGTCCGCGGGTATCCGGTGATCGACCGACCCGTCGGACATGTCGAAGAAGGTGACACCGGTCTCGTAATCGGGTCCGGAGCGGCTTCTCGCATAGCACGGCAACAGGTCGTCCACCGTATGGCCGGCACAGGAGACACCGAAACCGACTTGCTTCGACCAGCGGATCCGGCCGGACGCGGAGTCGATGACGACAAGGTCGGCCGGTTGGTCGCTCTGCGGCAGATAGGCGACGGTGATCAGCGAATCACCCAGGTCGACGAACCCGGGCCGGAAGTCGCCCATCGGACTCGGTACCGGTTCACCGAACTCCGCGCCGGCGAACACCTCGCCGGCATCGAGGGTCCAGCCCACCGACGGCTGCTCGGGGAAGGTGTAGCGGAGTTCGCCGAGGGTGGCCGGGGCGGCGCTGGTCTTGCCGGAGGTGAATCGGTCCACCGCCCACCATGCCCCGCCGCCGGCGATGGCGAGCGCGACCACCACGCCGAGGACGGCGAGCGAGCGCCGCGCTGACCGGGGTGCGGTGGCTGGCGCGAACTCGGTCGGTCCCGATTCCGGCGGCGGGGCCGGCGCCCGGCGGGCCGGCGGTATCCCGGATTTCACCAGCGATACCGGTGTCGCCGGCACCGGCTTCGGCTTCGGCACCGGCACCGGCTTCACCAGTGATACCGGTGTGGCCGGGACCGGTGCGGGCGCGGTCGGCGCTTTCGTGAGCGATACCTTCGGCGATGCGATCCCGCCGGGAGCAGCTGCGGCACGAGCCGTGGCGTGTGCCGCCGCCGCGGCGGTCAGCGCGGCGCCCAGATGGTCTCGGTACGCAGGTTCGGTCCGGGCCCGGGCGTCGATGTACAGCACGGTCTGGAGGGTGGTGAAAAGACCGTAGATGACGATCATGGCCACGACGTAGGACAGCGGCGCCAGAATCGCGCCGAGAAGCTCGCCGGCATCTCCGGCCGTCGACACGACAGACAGCGTGGTGTTAACCGCGACCACCAGCGCGACAAACATGGCCAGGCTGATGGCGAACAGCAGCAGATGTAGTCCGAGGATCCGCCAGAACATCGGTCGGACCAACTTCATCGACCTGCGCATAGCGGTCACCACGCCCGCGTTCTCGAACAGCACCGCTGGTCGACTCAGCGTGACCAGCACGCCGACCATGATTTCCACGATCAGCACTGCCAGGCTTATCGGGGTACTGATCGCGAGGTAGGTGTCCAGATCACCGGTCGCGCCGAGGACCAGGGACGGCAACATGCCGATCACCAGGAGCGGTACGACGACAGCCAGCCATACCCGGCAGAGCGTCCAGATGCGTGGCCGGACGATGGCGATTGCGCTGCCGAGGTCGACATGATCGCCGCGGATTGCGCGATCCGCGGCAACCATCGTCACCCCGGCCGTCGCAGCGTCGAACGGAGATGTGAGGACGAGCATGACGAGCAGGTAGGCCGGCCCTAAGAGAGTCAGACCGGCGAGCAGGGCGGGGCCGGAGCTGGCATCGAGCCAACTGCTGGCATCGCCGGCGTCGATCGTGGCCGACGTTGCTTTCCACACCACGAGTCCGACGGCGAGCAACGTCGCGACGGCAACGGCCATGGCCAGGAGAGTGAAAACTACGTTGAGCTTCCAGTGCTTCCGGTAGGCGCGCGCGGTGACGCCGAGCGCGTCGCCGACCGTGAGCCGGCGGAACGGCATGACCGGCCGGAATGGTCGCATCGGTGGCGGCAATGGGTCGGCGCCGCCCGCCGCCGACGGCGCCGACCCGCCCGGGGCGAGCCGCAGCGGTACCAGGATGTCGCGGACGGCGGACGGCCAGGTGGTGCGTTTGGTCCGGGTCTGCCATTCGACGATCAGCGCGCCCACCGTCAGGACCAGCCAGGCGAGGTTCGGGAAGTCGAGGAGGAAGCCCGCGGCTGCGATTCCGGCGGCGATCCGGGCCGCGTGGAACGGTTGCAGGTCGAACACCGGGTGGCGCGGCTCCACCCCTTCGCGCGGCTGACCCGGGCCGGGCGCCGGGGCGAGCCGCAGCGGGACCAGGATGTCGCGGACGGCGGGCGGCCAGGTGGTGTGTTTGGTCCGGGTCTGCCATTCCACCACCAGGCAGACCGCCGCGACGATCAGCCACGGGATATTCGGGAAGTCCACGAGGAACATGGCGATCGCGAGCCCGGCGCCGATCCGGGCGGCGTGATACGGCTGGAGGTCGAAGATCGGCGTGCCCGGAGCGCGGGGAGTGGGGGTGCGGGCCGGGTCACCCGGGGAACGTGACGGCGCCGGTGAGATCGGCCGCGCGAGCCGGAGGGACACGAGAGCTCCGTGGATCGGCGCGGGCCAGCCGAGCCGGCGAGTCCGGGTGTACCACTCGATCGCCGCGAATCCACACCCGAGGACGAACCAGATCGCCGCGCGGCCGAACTGGGTGCCGAGGTTGCTGGACGAGCTGGTCTCGCCGGTGGCCAGGTCCATCCGGGTCTCGGTGGTCACACCTTCGAACTTCAGGATGTAGAACGCCGGTATCAGCGCCAGCACCGTGAGGGCTCGGGCCACGTGGTGCGGGCGGAGCTCGAACAAGGGCTCGCGATCTCCGGCGCCGAAACTTGGTTGCCCAGGGTTCACCGATCAAACGTGGCTCAGTCGCGCGGCAAATGGCGCGATAAGGCCGGAAAATACGCTGTTCGACGGACAGGCGCGACGCGCGGCCCCGGCGGCGGTGGCCGGCGCGGCCGGTGTCCGGTCGCCCTAGACTGACGCGCATGACCGCCGTGCTGGACTACGCAGAAGTGAATATCATCTACGAGCCGGTCCTCGGCATGGAGGTGCACGTCGAGCTCGGCACCGCGACGAAGATGTTCTGCGGTTGCCCGACCGCGTTCGGCGCCGAGCCGAACACCCAGGTCTGTCCGGTCTGCTTGGGCCTGCCCGGCAGCCTGCCGGTCGTCAACCAGGCCGCGGTGGAGTCTGCGATCCGGATCGGGCTGGCCTTGAACTGTGATATCACCCCGTGGGGGCGGTTCGCCCGGAAGAACTACTTCTATCCGGACCAGCCGAAGAACTACCAGATCAGCCAGTACGACGAGCCGATCGCGACGAACGGGTACCTCGAGGTACCGCTGCTCGACGGGAGCGCCTTCCGGGTCGAGATCGAGCGGGCACACATGGAAGAGGACACCGGCAAGTCGCTGCACGTCGGCGGCGCCACCGGGCGAATTCACGGTGCGTCGCACTCACTGCTGGACTACAACCGGGCCGGGGTCCCGCTGATCGAGATCGTCACCAAGCCGATCACCGGCGCCGGCGAACAGGCGCCGGAGGTGGCCCGGGCGTATGTCACCGCACTGCGCGACCTGTTGCTCGGTCTCGGGGTGTCGGACGTCAGGATGGAACAGGGTTCGCTGCGCTGCGACGCGAACGTGTCGTTGATGCCGGTGGGCGCCGCCGAGTTCGGCACCCGTACGGAAACCAAGAACGTGAATTCCCTACGTAGCGTCGAGGTTGCGGTGCGATACGAGATGCGTCGCCAAGCTGCGGTGCTCCGGGCCGGCGGCGAGGTGATCCAGGAGACCCGGCATTTCCAGGAGGCGGACGGCACCACCTCACCCGGCCGACGTAAGGAAACCGCCGAGGACTATCGGTACTTTCCGGAGCCGGACCTGGCGCCGGTGGCGCCGGACGCAACGTGGATCGAGGAGTTGCGGGCCACCATTCCCGAATTGCCGTGGTTGCGTCGGGCACGGATTCAGGCCGAATGGGGCGTCTCGGACGAAGAGATGCGCGACCTGCTCAATGCCGACGCCCTCGAGCCGATCCTGGCGACGGTCGCCGCCGGGGCCCCGGCCGACCGCGCTCGGTCCTGGTGGGTGTCCTATCTCACCCAGCAGGCCAAGGAGCGTGGCGTGCCGCTCGCCGATCTGCCGATCACCCCGGCGCAGGTGGCCGAGGTGATCGCACTCGAGGACGCGAAGACGATCACCAACAAGATCGCTCGGCAAGTGGTCGGATTCGTGTTTGCCGGCGAAGGCGATCCGGGCGCCGTCGTCGAGCAACGCTCGCTCGCCGTGGTGTCCGACGACTCCGCGCTGGAGGCCGAAGTAGCCAAGGCGCTGGCCGCCAATCCGGACGTCGCCGAGAAGATCCGTGGCGGCAAGGTCGCTGCGGCCGGGAAGATCGTCGGGGACGTGATGAAGGCGACCCGCGGCCAGGCCGACGCGGCACGCGTGCGGGAACTCGTGCTGGCCGCCTGCAGCTGACGCACGCGCGGCCGTGCAGGAGTGGATCAGTCCGGACCGCCGCCGCCACCACCATCGATCGGGAAGCGCACCACCCGTTCATCGTTCGGTCCGGGCTGTCCGCCATCCTTGTTCACCGTCGCGGCCCAGATCAGGCCGTCCGGGGCGACGGCGGCGCCGCCGAGGCTGCCGTACCGGTCTTGGGCGACCAGACTGGGCGCGGTGCTGACTGCGCCGTTGTCCACTTTCAGCATCGAGATGGCCTTCTGCTTGGTCACCATCACCACCGCGAAATCCTGTCCGACGGCGCAGCCGGCGACACCGGGCCGGTCCGGCCAGGTCCACATGGTGGTGGCCGGACCGCCCGCGACCGGCACTCGCTGAATCCGATCCTCGGTCGCGGTGCGGTCGGCGACCCAGACCTGATTGTCCGGCCCCGGGCAGACGTCGCCGCCGACGCCGAACCCGGATGCCAGCACCGTCGGCGGGGGTGCCGCGGCGGCAGCGCCGATCTCGACCCGCAGCAGCTTGCCGGCCAGCGAGCCGGGGTCCTGGGCGGCACCGGGACTACCGCCGTCGCCGGTGAGCACGACGAGTTCGTCCGCGGAGACGAAGTCGAGCGCGCCGACGTTGCCGGTTGCGCCCTTGGGGATGCCGGTCACCACGTCCTTGGGTGCATCGCCGGCGACGAGCCGAACCACCCGATTGTCGCTCGGGGTCGTGATCAAAGCGTAGATCAGGCCGTCTTCGTCGTAGCTCGGCGACACCGTCAGATCGAGCAATCCGCCGTCACCGGACGCGTCGACGTCGACCCGGGCTACCTCGATCGCCTTCTGATTCTGGTCCGCCCCGACTTTCATGATCTTGCCGGTGCGGCGCTCGGCAACCAGGGCGGACTCGCCGCCCGGCAAGATGACCAGGCCACCGGTGGAGTCCAGGCAGGTCGCGATCACCGAATCGTCCTGGTCCACGCACGGGCCGGGTGGACGGGTAGGGCGAGTGGTCGAGCTGGGCGGATCCGACGGCGACGGATTCTGCGCCTCGGGCGCGAACGTCATCTCCGGCGAGAACGGGGTCGACGCACTGTCGTCGAAGCGGGCGCATCCGGCAGCCGGGACACAGAGAACCAGCGCCGCCGCGGCCGGGATCAGCCGACGACGGACGGCGAGCCGACGATGCGTCATGGCTTCGAACCTACGGCCCGGCACCGTCGCCGGGTCGACGCGCCCCGAAACAAATTGATGCTGGCGTTCCGGAACAGCCCTAGGCTGGTTCCGTGAGTGATACCGGGAAGGACGAGTCCGACATCAAGAGAACCGTCGCCGGCTCGTACGACCAACCAACCGTCCGTTTTCCGAACTACGATGTGTCGAGGCGGGAAGGTTCGAGTCACGCAGGTTCGAGTCACGACGTATCGACCCACGAAGGCCGGTCGATCCCGCGGACCGACGAGGACTTCGATCCGGACCCGACCCAACATCTGGGCGTGGTCCAGCGCACCGGTTCCCGGCACGGCGAGTCCGTCGACAGCACGCCGTCGATCGCGGAGGCCCCGACCTACTCCTACGCCAGCATCCCGCCGGCGCCCGAGGTCAAGCGCGAATCCGTGGTGTCGCCGCCGGTGGAGCTGCGGCCGCGCCGCGGCACGCTCGATCTGGGTCTGCTGATCCTGCGGGTCGCGATCGGCGGCACGTTCGTGTTCCACGGGTTGCAGAAGCTGACCGGGATCGCGAACGGTCCGGGCATGGACGGGGTGCGTGACATGCTGGCCAATTCCGGCTGGAAGTACCCGGATCTCGCCGCGATCATGTTGACCGTCGGGGAACTGGCCGGCGGGACGATGCTGATCCTCGGCGTCGCGACGCCGCTGGCCGCCGGCGCGCTGCTCGCCGTGATCATCGACGCGTGGCTGGTACGCCAAGCGGCGCAGCCCGGCTGGCAGTACTCCGGTCCGAACGGTACCGAGTACGAGGCGATGCTGGTTGCGGCCGCGGCGGCGCTGACACTGACCGGTCCGGGCCGATACGCGGTAGACGGTCGTCGTGGCTGGGCCACACGACCGCGCTACGGGTCGATGATCGCGCTGGTCGCGGCCATCGCGGCGGCAATCTGCACCTGGATTTTCCTACACGGCGGATCGCCCTTCAGCTGACCCGGCCACCCCGGCGGCTAGGGCACGCGACGGACCGCCCCCTTGTCCGCCGAGGTGGCGAGTGCGGCGTAAGCCCGCAGCGCGGTGGTGACCGGTCGCTGCCGGTCGGTAGGCAACCAGGGACGTTCTCGCGCGTCCATCTTGGCTCGCCGCTCGGCCAGCACCTCGTCGTCGACCACCAGCTCGAGCGTGCGGGTCGGGACGTCGATTCTGATCCGGTCGCCGTCCTCGACCAGTCCGATGACACCACCGGACGCAGCTTCCGGGGACACGTGCCCGATGGAGAGGCCCGAGGTGCCACCGGAGAACCGGCCGTCGGTGATCAGTGCGCAGGACTTTCCCAAGCCTGCGCCTTTGAGGAAGGCGGTCGGGTGCAGCATCTCCTGCATCCCCGGTCCGCCGGCCGGCCCTTCGTAGCGAACCACCAGGACGTCGCCCGGCTGGACCTGCTTGCCGAGGATGACACTGACCGCCTCCTCCTGCGACTCGACGACGCGGGCCGGGCCGGTGAAGGTGAACAGGTCCTCGTCGATGCCGGCGGTCTTCAGGATGGCTCCGTCCGGCGCGATGTTCCCGCGAAGCACCACCAGGCCGCCCTCGACGGTGTAGGCGTGCTCGCGATCACGGATGCAGCCGCCGGCGGCGTCGGTGTCGAGCGAGCTCCACCGGTTGGCCGTGGAGAACGGTTCGGTGGTCCGCACCCCGCCCGGGGCGGCGTGGAACAGCTCGATCGCCGCGTCGCTCGCGGTACCGGAGCGAATGTCCCAGGTGTCGAGCCAGGCGTCCAGGGTAGGGGTGTGCACGCTGGTCACGGCAGTTTCCAGAAGGCCCGCCCGGCGTAGCTCGCCCAGGATCGCCGGGATGCCGCCGGCCCGGTGCACGTCCTCCATGTGGTAGTCCGAGTTCGGCGACACCTTGGCCAGGCACGGCACGCGACGACTGATCTCGTCGATCGTCGTGAGATCGAAGTCGATCTCGCCTTCCTGTGCGGCGGCCAGCGTGTGCAGGACGGTGTTGGTCGAGCCGCCCATCGCCACGTCCAGCGCCATCGCGTTGCGGAACGCGGCCGCGTCGGCGACGTTGCGCGGCAGGACGGAGTCGTCGTCGTCGCGATACCAGCGGGTGGCGATGTCGACGATCACCGTGCCGGCGCGGGAGAACAACGCCCGCCGGGCGGCGTGTGTGGCCAGGGTCGAGCCGTTGCCGGGCAGTGCCAGGCCGAGCGCCTCGGTGAGACAGTTCATCGAGTTGGCCGTGAACATTCCGGAGCAGGAGCCGCAGGTCGGACAGGCGCTCCGTTCGACCTCACCGAGTCCTTCGTCGCTGACCGCCTGGCTGGCGCTCGCCGAGATCGCCGTGATCAGGTCGGTGGGCGCTTGGGCGACGCCGCCGACGACCACCGCCTTGCCGGCTTCCATCGGACCCCCGGAGACGAAGACCGTCGGGATGTTCAGCCGCATGGCGGCGTTGAGCATGCCGGGGGTGATCTTGTCGCAGTTGGAGATGCACACCAGCGCGTCCGCGGTATGGGCGTTGACCATGTACTCGACCGAGTCGGCGATGATCTCCCGGCTGGGCAGGGAATACAGCATCCCGCCGTGGCCCATGGCGATGCCGTCGTCGACGGCGATCGTGTGGAACTCGCGGGGCACTCCGCCGGCCTCGCGGACCGATTCGGCGACGATCTCGCCGAGATTCTTCAGGTGTACGTGCCCCGGGACGAACTGGGTATAGGAGTTGGCGATGGCGACGATCGGCTTGCCGAAGTCGGAATCGGTCATCCCGGTGGCGCGCCAGAGCGCGCGGGCGCCCGCGGCATTGCGACCGACGGTGGTGGTGCGTGACCTCAACGGTGGCATAACTGCCCAGGTTACTCGGGTTCCTGCGCCGGGTCGGGTTCGTCCGGTGACCGGTAGGGGTTGGGGATGCGTCCGCCGGATGCATCGGCAAGATCGCGCAGCCGATCGAAGCCGACCGCGGGAAGCCGGGCCGCGGTGCCGTCGACCAGATTGGCGCGCGCCCAGCCGCGCTTCGGGAAGACGATTCCTTGCACCGATTCCCACCGAATCGTGCGTTCGTGCCGCCAGGAGCGGGTGACCAGAGCCGCCGGAGTGACCACCGTGCGGAAGCGGGTGATGTAGACCAGCGCGGCGATCGGGACCAGCAGTAGCCAGCCGAATGCCAGCGGTGCGGCCGTCACCGGCGCGAGGACCCCGAACAGCAACAGCAGCACGCCCAGGTAGGCGATTCGGCTGATTCGGATGACGCGTTGTTCGGTCGGCTCCGCGGCGGGACGCGACTCGTGCGGAGGGGACACGCCGCCATAATCCCATTGCCGTGAATGCCGTGATCGACATGACCTCGGCGATCTCCCATATCGTGGGACGTAGTGATGACCGGTTTGACTGTTCGGTTCGTTCGGACATACATTCTTCAGCGTGTTTCGAAAAGAGTTGCTCGTAATCAGCCGGCGCGTCTTCGCGTGAGTGCAATCGCCTGAGCTGATCAGACCGACTCCCGCGACGACGCGCCACCCTCGAACAGCGAACGCTGTCGGGGGTTTTTTGTGTGTCCGGGCCATCCGACCGAAGGAATATCGCAGTGAGCGCTCCAACCGCCAGGCCGGGGCCGCCGACCCGCAAGCCGGCGCCAGCCACCAGTCACCCGACCCCCACGGCCGCTGCCCCGGCTTCGAACCGCCGCGCGGCCACCCCGGAACAACTCACCGGCGCGCAGGCAGTTGTTCGATCGCTCGAGGAACTCGGTGTCGACACCGTATTCGGTATCCCCGGCGGTGCCGTTCTGCCGGTCTACGACCCGCTGTTCGATTCGCCGAAGGTGCGCCATGTCCTGGTCCGGCACGAGCAGGGTGCCGGACACGCGGCCACCGGATACGCCCAGGCGACCGGACGGGTCGGAGTGTGCATGGCGACCTCCGGTCCGGGCGCTACCAACCTGGTCACGCCGATCGCCGACGCCTACATGGACTCGGTGCCGATCGTCGCGATCACCGGGCAGGTGGGCCGACCGCTGATCGGCACGGACGCGTTCCAGGAAGCCGACATCTCCGGCATCACGATGCCGATCACCAAGCACAACTTCCTGATCACCGACGGTGCCGACATCCCGCGAATCCTGGCCGAGGCCTTCCATCTGGCGTCGACCGGTCGGCCCGGCCCCGTTCTGGTGGATATCCCCAAGGATGTGCTGCAGGCCACCGCACGGTTCGCCTGGCCGCCGCAGTTCCGGCTGCCCGGGTACCGGCCGGTGACCAAGCCGCATGCCAAGCAGGTGCGCGAGGCGGCCCGGCTGATCATGGAATCCAAGGCGCCCGTGCTCTATGTCGGCGGCGGTGTGATCAAGGCGGATGCGTCGCCGGAGCTGCGCGAACTGGCCGAATTCACCGGAATCCCGGTGGTCACGACGCTGATGGCGCGCGGCGCGTTCCCGGACAGTCACCGGCTGAACCTGGGCATGCCGGGCATGCACGGCACCGTGGCCGCGGTCGCGGCGCTGCAGCGCAGTGATCTGCTGATCACCCTGGGCGCGCGGTTCGACGACCGGGTCACCGGCAAGCTGGATTCGTTCGCGCCGGATGCGAAGGTGGTGCACGCCGATATCGATCCGGCCGAGATCGGCAAGAACCGGCATGCGGACGTGCCGATCGTCGGGGACTGTCGGGAGATCGTCGCCGAACTGACCGAGGCGTTGCGCAACGAGTTCGCGACCAGCGCGGTCGGCGCTCGGCCCAGCCTGGAACTGGCCGACTGGTGGGCCTATCTGGACGGGTTGCGCAGGGTTTACCCGTTGGCCTACGACCACTCGCCGGACGGACCGTTGGCGCCGGAGCTCGTCATCGAGGCGGTGGGCCGGCTGGCCGGGCCGGACGCGATCTACTGCGCCGGGGTGGGACAGCATCAGATGTGGGCTGCCCAGTTCATCGCCTACGAGCGCCCGCGCACCTGGCTCAATTCGGGGGGCCTCGGGACGATGGGGTACGCGGTGCCGGCGGCGATGGGCGCCAAGATGGGTTGCCCGGACCGGGAGGTCTGGGCGATCGATGGTGACGGTTGCTTCCAGATGACGAATCAGGAGCTGGCCACCTGCGCAGTAGAAGGGGTGCCGATCAAGGTAGCGCTGATCAACAACGGCAACCTGGGCATGGTCCGGCAGTGGCAGACCCTGTTCTACGACGAGCGCTACTCCAACACCGACCTGGCGACGCACTCGCTGCGGATTCCCGACTTCGTCCAGCTGGCGGAGGCGCTCGGCTGCGTCGGAATCCGGGTGGAGACCGAAGCCGAGGTGGAGCCGGCAATCCGGCGGGCGCAAGCGATCACCGACCGTCCGGTGGTGATCGATTTCATCGTCGGGGCGGATGCCCAGGTGTGGCCGATGGTCGCCGCCGGCACCAGCAACGACGAGATCATGGCGGCCCGGGGAATCCGGCCGTTGTTCGACGAGGACGAGACCGTGGTCGAGCCCGCGGTGATCGCCGAGGCGATGCAGCAGGAAGGACCGGCCGTCCAGTGAGCACCACGCACACGCTCAGCGTGCTCGTCGAGAACAAGCCGGGGGTGCTCGCCCGGGTTGCCGCGTTGTTCTCCCGCCGGGGATTCAACATCGAGTCGCTCGCAGTGGGTACCACCGAAGTTCCCGAGATCTCCCGGATGACCATCGTGGTCACCGTCGACGACCTGCCGCTGGAACAGGTCACCAAGCAGCTGAACAAGCTGATCAACGTCATCAAGATCGTCGAGCAGGAGCCGGAGACCTCGGTTGCGCGTGAGCTGATCCTGGTCAAGGTGCGGGCCGACGCGAGCGTACGCACTCAGGTGATCGAAGCGGCCACGTTGTTCCGGGCGAAGGTGATCGACGTCTCTCCGGATGCGTTGACCGTCGAAGCCACCGGTACCCGGTCGAAGCTGGAGGCGTTGCTGCGCATGCTGGAGCCGTACGGGATTCGGGAGATCGTCCAGTCCGGTGTCGTGGCGGTCGGGCGCGGACCGAAGTCGATCACAGCGAGCCGCTGAGGCCGGCGCCCTGGCGTCGGTGCAACCAACGAGAACTCATCCAAACGAACGGAGAATCACAGTGGCAGTCGAGATGTACTACGACGATGACGCCGATCTCTCGATCATCCAGGGCCGCAAGGTCGGGGTCATCGGATACGGCAGCCAGGGACACGCGCATTCGCTGAGCCTGCGCGACTCGGGCGTCGACGTCCGGATCGGGCTCAAGGAAGGCTCGAAGTCCCGGGCGAAAGCGGAGGAGCAGGGGCTCACCGTCGGGACGCCGGCCGAGGTCGCCGAGTGGGCCGACGTGATCATGGTGCTCGCACCGGACACTGCACAGGCAGCGATCTTCACCGACGACATCGAGCCGAATCTGCGTGACGGTGACGCGCTGTTCTTCGGACACGGGCTGAACATCCACTTCGGCCTGATCAAGCCGCCGGCGAATGTGACGGTCGGCATGGTCGCACCCAAGGGGCCGGGCCATCTGGTGCGCCGGCAGTTCGTCGACGGCAAGGGGGTGCCCGCGTTGATCGCGGTCGCCCAAGATCCGAAGGGGGAGGGCGAGGCACTCGCGCTGTCCTATGCCAAGGGGATCGGCGGCACGCGTGCCGGCGTGATCAAGACCACGTTCAAAGAAGAAACCGAGACCGATCTGTTCGGCGAGCAGGCCGTGCTCTGTGGCGGCACCGAAGAACTGGTCAAGACCGGGTTCGAGGTCATGGTCGAGGCCGGATACGCGCCGGAGATGGCGTACTTCGAGGTCCTGCACGAACTCAAGCTGATCGTCGACCTGATGTACGAGGGCGGCATCGCCCGGATGAACTACTCGGTGTCCGACACTGCCGAGTTCGGTGGCTACCTGTCCGGACCGCGGGTCATCGACGCCGGCACGAAGGAGCGGATGCAGGCGATCCTGGCCGACATCCAGGACGGCACCTTCGTCAAGCGGCTGGTCGCCAACGTCGAGGGCGGCAACCAGGAGCTGGAGGCGCTGCGCAAGCAGAACGCGGAGCACCCCATCGAGGTCACCGGGGCGAAGCTGCGCGGCCTGATGAGCTGGGTGGATCGGCCGATCACCGAGACCGCCTGAGCGTGCCGGGTCGGGGCGTGGTTGCGATCACTCGCCCCGGCCGTGGCCGCTCCGTCCGCGGCGGCAGATCCGGCGCCGGGCCACCGCAGGACACTTTCGGGTCGAGGCTAAGCTGTCCGCGGACATCCGACCATCGGGATGTCCGCCCACCGACCGAAACCTGTACCGGGAGTTGCACTCGTGAGCCAGCCGGGCCGCCCAGTAGTCCTGATCGCCGACAAGCTCGCCCAGTCGACCGTCGACGCGCTCGGTGACGGCGTCGAGGTCCGTTGGGTCGACGGACCGGATCGGCCGGCATTGCTCGCCGCCGTTGCCGACGCCGACGCCCTGTTGGTGCGGTCGGCGACCACGGTGGACGCCGACGTGCTCGCCGCGGCGCCGAAACTGAAGATCGTCGCCCGGGCCGGCGTCGGTCTGGACAACGTGGACGTACCGGCCGCCACCGAGCGCGGCGTCATGGTGGTCAATGCGCCCACCTCGAACATCCACACCGCCGCCGAGCACGCGGTGGCGTTGCTGCTGGCCGCCGCCCGCCAGATTCCGGCTGCCGACGCCACCCTGCGCGAGCACACCTGGCAGCGCAGCAAGTTCAACGGGGTGGAGATCTACGGCAAGACCGTCGGGGTGGTCGGCCTGGGCCGGATCGGCCAGCTCTTCGCGCAGCGGCTGGCCGCGTTCGAGACCGAAGTGATCGCGTACGACCCGTACGTGTCCCCGGCCCGCGCGGCGCAGCTGGGCATCGAACTGTTGTCGCTCGACGAGCTACTGCGCCGGGCCGACCTGATCTCGGTGCACCTGCCGAAGACCCCGGAGACCAAAGGCCTGATCAACGCCGAGACGCTGCAGCTGACCAAGCCCGGCGTGGTGATCGTGAACGCCGCTCGCGGCGGGTTGGTGGACGAGGCGGCGTTGGCGGATGCGTTGAAATCCGGCCATGTCCGGGCGGCCGCCCTGGACGTGTTCGAGACCGAGCCGTGCACCGACAGCCCGCTCTTCGAGCTGCCCAACGTCGTGGTCACGCCGCATCTGGGCGCTTCGACCAGTGAGGCGCAGGACCGCGCGGGTACCGACGTCGCCCGATCGGTGCTGCTCGCGCTGGCCGGCGAGTTCGTTCCCGATGCGGTGAACGTCGCCGGCGGCGCGGTCGGCGAGGAGGTCGCGCCATGGCTCGATCTGGTGCGTAAGCAGGGGGTGCTGCTCGGCGCCCTGTCCGGGGGACAGCTGCCGGTGAGCCTGTCGGTGGACGTGCGTGGCGAACTCGCCACCGACGATGTCGACGTGCTTCGTCTCGCCGCGTTGCGCGGAGTGTTCTCGGCGATCGTCGAGGATGCGGTCACGTTCGTGAATGCGCCGTCCCTGGCGTCGGAGCGGGGGATCACCGCGGAGGTGACCGTCGCCCCGGAGAGCCCCAACCACCGCAGCGTGGTGGATCTGCGGGGCGTTTTCGGCGACGGGTCGACGGTGAACGTCGCCGGCACGCTGTCCGGTCCGCGTCGAGTGGAAAAGATCGTCAACATCAACGGCCGCAATTTCGACCTGCGGGCCGCGGGTTACAACCTGGTGATCCTCAGCTATGCGGACCGGCCCGGGGCACTCGGCACGATCGGTACCCTGCTCGGTTCCGCCGGCATCGACATCGAGGCGGCGCAGCTGAGCCAGGACGCCGACGGTGCCGGCGCGACCGTGCTGCTCCGGGTCGACCGCGCGGTGCCGGCCGAGCTGCGCGCGCAGATCGCCGACGCGGTGTCGGCTGCCGAGGTCGATCTGGTCGACCTGCGCTGAGGCACGGCGGCGAATCCCCGACGGGTAAGGAGACTTTGTGAAGCTGGCGGTCATCCCCGGGGACGGGATCGGTCCGGAAGTCGTCGCCCAAGCGCTGGATGCGCTCGATGCAGTACGACCCGGGGTCGCGCGGACCGAGTACGACCTGGGTGCACGGCGCTATCACCGGACCGGGGAGCTGCTGCCGGACTCGGTGCTCGACGAGATTCGGGGGCACGACGCGATCCTGCTCGGCGCGATCGGCGACCCGTCGGTGCCGAGCGGGGTACTCGAGCGTGGGTTGTTGCTGACCATGCGATTCGCGCTCGATCATCACGTCAACCTGCGTCCGGCCAGGCTGTATTCCGGTGTGGTCGGGCCGTTGACCGGCAACCCGCCGATCGACCTGGTCGTGGTCCGCGAGGGTACCGAAGGTCCCTACACCGGCACCGGCGGCGCGATCCGGGTGGGCACGCCGCACGAGGTGGCCACCGAGGTCAGCACCAACACCCGGTTCGGGATCGAGCGGGTCGTCCGGTACGCGTACGAGCAGGCACGGGCCCGGCGCAACCAGCTGACCCTGGTGCACAAGACCAACGTGCTCGGCTTCGCCGGATCGCTCTGGCAACGCACGGTGGACGAGGTGGGCGCCGAGTACCCGGACGTGCAGCGCGGCTATCAGCACGTCGACGCCACGACGATCCACCTGGTCACCGATCCGGGCCGGTTCGACGTGATCGTCACCGACAACCTGTTCGGCGACATCATCACCGATCTGGCCGCGGCGGTGAGCGGGGGCATCGGACTCGCTGCGAGCGGCAATATCGACGCGACCGGGACCAACCCCAGCATGTTCGAGCCGGTGCACGGCAGCGCGCCGGATATCGCCGGCCGAGGCAAGGCCGACCCGACCGCCGCGATCCTCTCGGTGGCGCTGCTGCTCAACCATCTCGGCGACAGCGCGGCGGCGGAACGGATCACCGCCGCTGTTGCGACGGACCTGGAGCAGCGTTCGGTCGCCGCGGAAACCGATACCGCCGAGATCGGCGGTCGGATCGTCGCCGCGTTGTAGCGCTTCGGTCGCCGGTCGACCTGGCCGGCACCAGCGGGATCGCAGCGGCGGCGAGCAGCGCGGCGGCCAGGTAGGCGCCGGGAAATCCGGCCACGGCGATCAGCGCGCCGAACACCGGCGCGACCGCTGCACCGGCGAGATGCTGGCCGGTGTTCTGCAGGCCGAGACCTCTACCGCTCCAGTACGGCCCGGCGATCTCGGCGACGGCGGTGAACGCCAGGCCGTTGTCGGCGACGGTGATCACCGAGGCGACGACCAGCAGTGGCACCGCCGCCCACCACCAGTGCAATGCGGCGGTACCGGCGAGCGCGGCCATTCCGGCGACCGCGGCCACCGCGACGGTGCGCAGCGGGCCCAGCCGGCTGCCCACGCGATCCGACCAGGCGCCGGCACCGATCCGGCCCGCTGCGCCGAGCAGCTGAGCCAGTGTCGTCACCGCTCCGGCCACGGGCAGCGAGAGGCCGACGGCACGGTGCAGCCAGAGCAAGCCGAAGGTCCAGATGGTCAGCTGCGGTACGACCAGCAGCATCGATACCGCGTGGATCCGCCACAGCGTGGCATCGCCACGGTACGGGTTGAGCGAGCGGGCCGCAGCTCGGTCGATTGTCGGCCGCGGCGGATCGACGACGCCGACCAGGCAGCCGACGCCGGCCAGTGCGGCCAGCCCGGCCGGCACCAGCAGTGCCTCCCGAATGCCGAGCGATCCGGCAACCGCAGGGATCGCCAGCGCCGCACACGCCACGCCGAGCGGTTGCGCGGTCTGCCGGATTCCCATGGCCAGGCCGCGCTGGTGGGGCGGGAACCAGCCGACGATCACCCGGCCGCTCGCCCCGTTCGTGCTCGCCGCACCGATCCCCCCGAGCAGGAGCAACGCGCCGAACGCGATGGTCCCGGTGCTGGTCGCGGCGGCGGTGCCGGCGATCGCCATGATCAGCGACCCGGCCACGAGGACCGTTCGCTCGCCGATCCGATCGACCAGGTAGCCCCAGGCGATCAGGGTGCCGACCGTGCCGACCATGGGCATCGCCACCAGCAGGCCGGCTCGGGGCAACGACATCCCGGCCGCGGTCAGTGCGGGCAACAGAAACGGCACACCGTTGACGAAGACGGCGCTGGACAACTGGGCGTAGCTGCCGAGGCCGAGCATCGTCCAGCGTCGGCCGGCGCCGATCCGACTGGCCGTCACCATGCCACTCCTCTCATATATTGGGAAGTCGTTCCCAATAATTGAACTGGCGAGGTCCGACTGTACTCCGGCCGCGGCAGCCGGGCGAGTGCGGCCGGTGCCCGGCCCGTCGATAGACTCGACCGCCATGCGCCTTGGACGAGTGGCCAGTCCGGACGGCGTCGCCTTCGTGAGTATCGACGGCGACGGCGACACGGCGGTGGCCCGCGAGATCGCCGAACATCCGTTCGGCACGCCGACCTTCACCGGGAGATCCTGGCCGGTACCGGATGTGCGGCTGCTGGCGCCGATTCTGGCGACGAAAGTGGTCTGTGTCGGCAAGAATTACGCCGCGCACGCGGCCGAGATGGGCGGCGCGCCGCCGGTGGACCCGGTCATCTTCCTCAAGCCGAATACGTCGATCATCGGTCCGGGCGCGGCGATCGTCATGCCGCCCGGTTCTGCGCGGGTCGACTACGAGGGTGAGCTGGCGGTGGTGATCGGTCGTCCCTGTAAAGATGTGCCGGCCCGGCGCGCACGCGAGGTGATCCTGGGCTACACGATCGCCAACGACGTCACCGCCCGGGACCAGCAGCAGGCCGACGGCCAGTGGACCCGAGCCAAGGGTTACGACACCTTCTGCCCGCTGGGTCCCTGGATCGAGACCGCGGTGGATCCGGCGGATCTGCAGATCACCACGGAGGTGGCCGGCACGGTCCGCCAGAGCAGCCGGACATCGCTTCTGCTCCATGATATTCCGGAGCTGATCGAGTGGATCTCGGCGGTGATGACCCTGTTGCCGGGGGATGTGATCCTGACCGGTACGCCGGAGGGGGTGGGCCCGCTCACGGCCGGCGAGACGGTGTCGGTGACGGTCGCCGGGATCGGGACCCTGACTAATCCGGTGGCAGCGAAAGCAGGTGCGCGATGAGTGTGCGAGTCCGATTCTGTCCCTCGCCCACCGGAACTCCGCATGTCGGGCTGGTCCGGACTGCGTTGTTCAACTGGGCTTTTGCCCGCCACCACGGCGGCGCATTCGTCTTCCGCATCGAAGATACCGACGCTGCAAGAGATTCCGCCGAATCCTATGCGGCACTGGTGGATGCCTTGCGCTGGCTCGGCCTGGACTGGGATGAAGGGCCGGAAGTCGGTGGCCCGTACGGTCCGTATCGGCAGTCGGAACGGCGCGAACTGCACGACGACGTGCTGCAGCGACTGCTGGCAGCCGGAGACGCCTACGAATCATTCTCCACCCCAGCCGAAGTCGAGGCGCGCCACCGGGCCGCAGGGCGTGATCTGAAGCTCGGCTACGACAACTTCGATCGAGAGCTCTCCGAGGCGCAGCGTCGGGCCTACCGGGACGAGGGGCGCCCGGCGGTCATCCGGCTGCGGATGCCCGACGAGGATCTGGGTTGGCACGATTTGGTGCGTGGGGTTACCACGTTCCGGGCCGGGGTGGTACCGGACTTCGCGCTCACCCGTGGTACCGGGGAGCCGCTGTACACCTTGGTCAATCCGGTCGACGATGCGACGATGCGGATCAGCCACGTGCTCCGCGGCGAAGACTTGCTGTCCTCCACGCCGCGGCAGCTGGCGCTGTACGCCGCGCTGCAGCGGATCGGGGTCGCCGAGTTCACGCCGGAGTTCGGCCACCTGCCGTTCGTCATGGGCCAGGGCAACCGCAAGCTGTCCAAACGGGATCCGGAGTCGAGCCTGTTCGTGCACCGGGACCGGGGATTCCTGCCCGAGGGGCTGCTCAATTATCTGGCGCTGCTCGGCTGGAGCCTGGCCGACGACCGGGACGTGTTCTCGCTCGCGGAGATGGTGGCGGCGTTCGACATCGGCGATGTGAACGCCAATCCGGCGCGGTTCGACCAGCGCAAGGCGGATGCGATCAACGCCGACCACATCCGGCTGCTGGAGCCGGATCGGTTCGCGCAGCGGCTCTACGAGTTTCTGGTCGAGCGGGGGCAGCTGGCGCCGGACGTGGACCGGGCCGGGTTCGATACGGCCGCGGAATTGGTGCAGGCCCGAATCGTGGTACTCGGTGATGCGTGGGGACTGCTCCGGTTCCTCTACGTCGCCGCGGACGAGTTCGCGGTGGACGATGCCGCTGCGACCAAGCATCTCGGTGCCGACACACAGCCGGTGCTCGCTGCGGCGCGGGCCGCGCTGGAGCCGCTCACCGAATGGACCACCGAGGCGATCCGGGTGGCGCTGGAATCGGCACTCGTCGACGAGCTCGGGCTCAAGCCACGCAAGGCGTTCGGCCCGGTCCGGGTGGCGGTCACCGGTTCGTCGGTGAGCCCGCCGCTGTTCGAGTCGATGGAACTGCTCGGCCGGGAGCGGTCGCTCGGTCGTCTGGCGGCCGCGTTGGACCGACAAAATGTGTCGTGACCAGCCGATTTGCCTGAACAGTGGGCCTGTTTGATACCCTCTTGCACGGCCCGCATGCGGGCCCCTTGGGGTATGGTGTAATTGGCAACACAGCTGATTCTGGTTCAGCCATTCTAGGTTCGAGTCCTGGTACCCCAGCAATTCCGGCAGGATTTGGTTGCCGGACTCCGGCCAGCTAAGCTGGCCACGTTCTCGGCGTGGGTGTCCGCGCGGAGAACATGAGGAAGTTCCTCGGCCCCGTCGTCTAGCGGCCTAGGACGCCGCCCTCTCAAGGCGGTAGCGCGGGTTCAAATCCCGTCGGGGCTACTGAAGGAAGCCGGCCACGCTCTGCATCGCAGCGTGGTCGGCTTCTCGGCTATTCAAGGTCTGCGACCGGTTCGGCGGCGAAGCGGGCGGCGAGTGTCGCTACGCGTGGTACCGCACTCGCCGCACCGGATCAGCTGCGCGGTTCGGGCACTCGCAGGACCTGCCGGGAGATCGCGTACTTGTGCACCTCGGTCGGCCCGTCGTAGAGCCGGAACGCCCGGATGTCGCGGAATATCATCCCGATCGGGGTCTCGTCGGAGATCCCGATACCACCGAGCACCTGAACGCAGCGGTCGGCCACCCGGAACAGTTCCTCGGCCACCATCGCCTTGACCATCGAGCTCTCGTGCCGGCCCTTCGCGCCCTGGTCGAGCTGCCAGCAGGCCCACCAGATCGCCAGTCGGCACTGCTGCAGTGCGATCTCGTTGTCGGCCAACATGAACCCGACACCTTCGTGCTCGCCGAGCGGTTTGCCGAACGCGGTACGGGTTCGGGCGTACTCGATCGCAATCGACTGCGCTCGCGCGGCGGCGCCCAGCCAGCGCATGCAGTGGGTGAGTCGCGCCGGCGCGAGTCGCAGCTGGGCGTAGCGGAACGCCTGGCCGACCTCGCCGAGCACCGCGGTCGGCGGCAGTCGCAGACCGTCGAAGCGCACGACACCGTGTCCCTCGACGTAATTGCGGTCCATCGTGTCCATCACCCGCTCGATCACGATGCCCGGTTCGCCGCCGTCGCAGAGGAACAGCGTCGGGCCGGCCGGGCCGTGCGAATTCGACTGGACGTCGGCCATGATGATCCAGGTCTTGGCGCCCGGCGCCCCGGTGATCAGCCACTTGCGGCCGTTCACCGTGTACTCGGTGCCGTCGAACACGGCCTGGGTGGCCAGTTGCCCCGGATCCGATCCGGCGCCGCCCGGTTCGGTCATCGCGAAGACCGAACGTTGATGCCCGTCGATGACCGGAACCAGGAAGCTTTCCGCCTGGGCTTCGTTCGCGATCTTCGACAACAGGAACATGTTGCCTTCGTCCGGTGCTGCGCAGTTCAGCGCGACCGGTCCCAACGTCGACCAGCCGGCGGCCTCGAAGAGCACCGCCTGGTCGACGTGCGACGGTCCGCGACCGCCGAACCGGCGATCGGCCTGGAAGGTGAGCAGGCCGCGGTTGCGCGCCCGTTCGACGAGTTCGGCGCGGAGGTCGTCGTTCGGGCCGTGCTGGGTCAGGCGTGGATCGGTCTCGTAGGGCACGATCTCTTCCACCACGAACGCGCGGATCTCGTCGCGGAGGGCGGCGACCTCCGCGGGGATACTGAAGTCGATCATCTCGCTCCGTTTCTGTCCTGGATGTTGCGGCTCGATACTTTCAGTCCGCCGTGGGCGCGGTGGATCCGGCCAGTGGCATCGCCGGTAGGCCCAGCTTGCGGTGATCCCAGCTGCGGGCGCGTTCGGCGCGTACCCGGACGGCGACTCGCTTGTTCATCATCGCCGCGACCAACGGCTCGACCTCGTCGCTGTACGGACCGTTGTAGCGTTCCCAGACGCTGACGCCGAGCCGGTGCAGGGTGGCCGGATCGTCCACGATGTCGGCCCGACCCTCCAGCGATACGCCACGCAGGCTGTCGTAGGTGTCGCCGGCCTCGACCAGGCACGTGATCCGGTTGTCGCGGCGCAGGTTCACCACTTTCTGCGACTTGGCCTTGGTCTCGAACCACACGTCGCCGTCCAGCAGGCCGTACCACATCGCGACCAGATGCGGCATCCCGTCGCGGCCGAGCGTCGCCATCGTGGCGATCCGGCTGTGCTGCAGGAAATCCATGATCTCGCTGTCGGTCATGACGATCTGTGCGCGCTGATTCCGGCTCATTCGGTGACTTTACCGAGCGGCGTGCCGTCAGAGGCGCTTATGCAGTGCGTCGGCGGCGGCGAGCAGGTCGGCCGCCCAGCGGGCCCCCGGCCGCCTGCCCATCCGGTCGATCGGGCCGGACACCGACACCGCAGCAATCACCGAGCCGGCCGAATCTCGCACCGGTGCAGAAACACTCGCTACGCCCGCCGCTCGCTCCCCGGCGCTCTGGGCCCAGCCGCGGCGGCGGACCTCGGCGATCGTGCGCTCGGTGAAGGCGGATTCGGTCAGCAGCGTGCGTTGGGTATGCGAGTCCGCCCAGGCGAGCAACACCTTTGCCCCGGATCCGGCGGTCATCGGCAGCCGGGCGCCGACCAGCACGGTGTCGCGAAGGCCCGCCGGCGGCTCCATTGCCGCGACACAGATCCGGACCGCGCCGTCGCGCCGGTACAGCTGGACACTCTCGCCGGTGATCTCCCGCAGTCGGGGCAACACATTGGTCGCAGCGGTGATCAGTGGGTCGGCGGCCCGGGCGCCCAACTCGGCCAGGGCCGGGCCGGGTCGCCACGCGCCGTCGTCGTCGCGAGCCAACAACCGATGCGTTTCGAGTCCGACGGCGAGTCGATGTGCGGTCGCGCGGGGCAGTCCGGTACGGAGACAGAGTTGGTTGAGATTGCACGGTTCTTCGGCAACCGCGTGCAGCACCGTCACGGCTTTGTCGAGAACGCCGATGCCGCTAGTATGTCTCATGAAGCGATACTATCGTCTCGAAGGTTGAGATTGCATTCCCGAGTCGAGATTGTCTCTGCGGGCCGCGAATTGCCGGCCGAGCACAGAACCGCATGAGTCGAGGTGGATGGATGACCCCGCGTACGTTGGCGGAGAAGGTATGGGATCAGCACGTTGTGGTGCGCGGGTCCGGGGAGGGTGCGTCGCGCGAGCCGGATCTGATCTACATCGATCTGCATCTGGTGCACGAGGTGACCAGTCCGCAGGCCTTCGACGGTCTGCGGCAGGCCGGCCGGCCGGTTCGTCGACCGGATCTGACGATCGCCACCGAGGATCACAACGTGCCGACCGCCGATATCGAGCTGCCGATCGCCGATCCGGTGTCCCGGGAACAGGTAGCCGCGCTGCGTCGTAACTGCGCCGAGTTCGGTATTCGGTTGCACCCGATCGGTGATCACGAGCAGGGCATCGTGCACGTCGTCGGTCCCCAGCTCGGCCTGACCCAGCCGGGAATGACGGTGGTATGCGGGGACAGTCACACCTCGACGCACGGTGCCTTCGGTGCGTTGGCGATGGGAATCGGCACCAGCGAGGTCGAGCATGTGCTGGCGACGCAGACGCTGCCGCTGCGGCCGTTCGCGACGATGGCGATCACCGTCGACGGCGCCTTGCCGCCCGGGGTCACCAGCAAGGACCTGATTCTGGCGGTCATCGCCGAGATCGGCACCGGGGGCGGCCAGGGCTACGTCCTGGAATACCGTGGCCGGGCGATCGAGGCGATGTCGATGGAAGCCCGGATGACGGTCTGCAACATGTCGATCGAGGCGGGCGCCCGCGCCGGGATGATCGCCCCGGACGCGACCACCTACGAGTACCTGCGCGGCCGCTCGCACGCGCCGCAGGGCGCGGACTGGGACGCCGCGGTCGCTGCGTGGGACGAGTTGCGCACCGACGACGGCGCGGTCTTCGACCGGGAGGTGCATATCGATGCCTCGTCGCTGACCCCGTTCGTGACCTGGGGGACCAACCCGGGGCAGGGCGCACCGCTGGCTGCCGCGGTGCCCGATCCGGCCGAGATCGCCGACGAGACCGTGCGTGCCGCCGCGGCGAAGGCGTTGCAGTACATGGATCTCGTACCGGGCACACCGCTGCGCGATGTCCGGGTGGACACGGTGTTCGTCGGCTCGTGCACCAACGGTCGGATCGAAGATCTCCGGGCGGTGGCCGGGGTGCTGGCCGGTCGTCAGGTGGCGTCCGGCGTGCGGATGCTGGTCGTGCCCGGTTCCATGCGGGTGCGGATGCAAGCCGAATCGGAAGGGCTGGGCGAGATCTTCACCGCCGCCGGCGCCGAGTGGCGTCAGCCCGGTTGTTCGATGTGCCTGGGGATGAACCCGGATCAACTCGCCGCCGGCTCCCGATCGGCCTCGACGTCGAACCGGAATTTCGAAGGCAGGCAGGGCAAGGGCGGGCGCACCCACCTGGTTTCCCCCTTGGTGGCCGCCGCGACCGCGGTCCGAGGAACCCTCTCCGCACCGGCGGATCTGGACTGAAACGAGCGGAGGACCGACGATGCAGGCATTCACCACACACACCGGAATCGGCGTCCCGCTGCGACGCTCCGACGTCGACACCGACCAGATCATCCCGGCGGTCTATCTCAAGCGGGTGACCCGGACCGGATTCGACGACGGATTGTTCGCCGCGTGGCGCGCCGATCCGGAATTCATCCTCAACACAGAGCCGTATCGTCGCGGCAGCGTGTTGGTTGCCGGGCCGAACTTCGGCACCGGGTCGTCGCGGGAGCATGCGGTCTGGGCGCTGTCCGACTACGGCTTTCGGGTGGTCGTATCGTCCCGATTCGCCGACATCTTTCGCGGCAATGCCGGTAAGGCGGGGTTGCTCGCCGCGCAGATGGCGCAGCCCGACGTGGAGCTGCTGTGGAAGCTGCTCGACGAGCAACCGGGACTGGAGTTGACCGTCGATCTGCACGCTCGGACGGTGGCCGCGGGAACCATTGTGCTGCCCTTCACCATTGATGACTACACCCGATGGCGCCTGCTCTCCGGTCTGGACGATATCGGGTTGACCTTGAATCAGGTCGATGCCATTGCGGCGTACGAAAAGACAAGGCCGTCATGGAAACCGACAACCCTGCCGGTGCCGGTCGGGCCGGAATGACGTTGCGCGCCCGCGCGGGCCGGGGTGGACGGCGGAATGGCCGGGCCTGAATTGCTGCGACCAAATTTGCATGAGATTTGCCGCGGCACATAGACTCTTGCACAACAGGGGTTTACGGTGTAGGCAGTCGGCCCGTAGAAGGGGCCCATCTTCCGCGGAGGAACTTCTATGAACAAAGCCGAACTGGTCGACCTGCTCACCGAGAAAATCGGTACGGATCGACGCACGGCGACCGAAGCCGTGGAGAACGTCGTGGACATCATCGTCCGCGCGGTGCACAAGGGGCAGAGCGTCACCATCACCGGTTTCGGCGTGTTCGAGCAGCGTCGCCGGGCCGCCCGGGTCGCGCGCAACCCGCGGACGGGCGAGACGGTCAAGGTCAAGCCCACCTCGGTGCCCGCGTTCCGGCCGGGCGCTCAGTTCAAGGCGGTGATCGCCGGCAAGCAGCGACTTTCCGCGACCGGGCCGGCGGTGAAGCGGGGTTCGGGCACGGCCAAGCCGGCTGCGAAGAAGGCTGCGGCGGCGAAGAAGACGACGGCGACGGCGCGCAAGACCGCCGCTACCAAGGCGACCCCGGCGAAGACGACCCGGTCGACGGCGGCGAAGGCCACGACCGCTGCCACCAAGGCTACGCCGGCGAAGACGACCACGGCGCGCAAGACGGCCGCTACCAAGGCGACGCCGGCGAAGACGACCACGGCGCGCAAGACGGCCGCTACCAAGGCGACGCCGGCGAAGACGACCACGGCGCGCAAGACCGCTGCCACCAAGGCGACCCCGGCGAAGACGACCCGGTCGACGGCGGCGAAGGCCACGACCGCGCGCAAGACGCCCGCCAAGAAGACGGCGACCAAGCGCACCGCCAAGTAGCCGAAGTGCGGTGCGCCCGATGAAACGTCAGTCGGCCGACGGCAGCGGACCGACGGTGTGGTCGACCGCGACCAAGCGGCCGTCGTAGAGCGACAGCACGTACATGCTGCCCTTGGCATTTCGCGTCGGAGGTAGGGACACTCCGTCCTTCGCGGCCCAATCGGCGAGCAGGTCGGGAATCACCTGCCCCTGGCTGCAGAGCACTCTGATCCCGCGTTTCGCGGCCAGCCGGTGCGCCCGGGCTCGGCCGGCGGCGGGGTCGGCGGCATACGTTTCGTCGTCCAGGGTCGGTTCCAACTGGATCGGGGTATCCAGTACTTCTGCGAGCGGAGCGACCGTCTGCACGCAGCGTGTCCGGTCCGCCGAGTGGACATGGGTGGGGCCGAATGCCAGGAGATTCGGCACCAGTGCTCGTGCTTGACGCCGCCCCGACGCGTCCAACGGTCGGATCCGGTCGTCGGTGCTGTCGTCGTGCGCCCGGCTGCCGGCGCGGGCGTGCCGGACCACGATCATGGTGGTCGTGTCCGGCCGCATTTCGCCGAATCGGCGGACGATCTGCTGATCCATCGGGTACGACAGCTCGTGCACAGCCTCCGCACTGTGCAGCCAACGCAGCTGGTCCACTTCCCGATTCGGCCGAAACCGTCCGGTCATGGCCTCGGCCGCCCAGTAGTCCACCCGTTTGAGTCGGTGTCGGCCGGGTACCGGGTAGACGACGTAGCCGAGCTGACGGCCGAGTCGCGCGTGGAAGCCGGTTTCCTCACCGACCTCTCGTACCGCGGCCATGATCGGGGTCTCGTCGACCTCCAGTTTTCCCTTGGGCAGGGACCAATCGTCGTATCCGGGCCGGTGGACCACCGCTATCTCGAACCGACCGGGCTCGGCCGGATCTCGCCGCCACAGCACCGCGCCGGCCGCGAAAACGCTGGGTTGGACCGGGATCCGGTCGGTCACGAGGCGCCGCCGCGCCGTTGCCGCATGAACTCCTCCTGATAGTCGTTGCCCTTTCCGTCGGTCGGCGACGCGTTCCAACCTCCGTCCGAGCTCAGAACCCAACAACGCGTGGCCGGGTCGAGCGCCGAGTCGAAGATGCCGGCCAGCTCGGTGGTCAATCGTGATTCGGTGACCTGCACCATCACCTCCACCCGGCGATCCAGGTTGCGATGCATCATGTCGGCGCTGCCGATCCAGAATTCGTTCTGCGCGCCGAAGGACAAGATCCGGGAATGTTCCAGGAATCGGCCGAGAATCGAGCGGACGGTGATGTTCTCGCTCAGCCCGGGTACGCCGGGTTTCAGCGCGCAGATACCCCGAACCACGATCTCCACCGGTACGCCGGCCTGCGACGCCCGATACAGCGCGTTGATCACTTGCTCGTCGACCAACGCGTTTGCCTTCAGCCGGACCCGGGCAGCCGGGTCGCCGGTTTCGTGCAGCCGGATCTCGCCGTCGATCCGGTCGATGATCCCGGCCCGGACGCCGTACGGAGCCACCAGCAGTCGGCGATAGTCCGCTTTGCGCGAGTAGCCGGTGAGCGAGTTGAACAGGTCGGTCAGGTCGGCCCCGACGTCCGGAGCGGCGGTGAGCAATCCGACGTCCTCGTACAGCCGGGCGGTCTTCGGGTTGTAGTTGCCGGTCCCGATATGGCAGTAACGCCGGATCGCCGCGCCCTCCCGCCGGACCACCAGACAGGTCTTGCAATGTGTCTTGAGCCCGATCAGGCCGTACACCACATGAACCCCGGCCTGCTCCAACGTGCGCGCCCACTTGATGTTGGCCTGCTCGTCGAACCGCGCCTTGATCTCGACCAGCGCCACCACCTGTTTGCCGGCCTCGGCCGCGGCGATCAGGGCGTTCACGATCGGCGAGTCACCCGACGTCCGATACAGCGTCTGCTTGATCGCCAGCACCTGCGGATCGGCGGCAGCCTGTTCGATGAACCGCTGCACGCTGGTGGAAAACGAGTCGTACGGGTGGTGTACCAGCACGTCGCCCTCGCGCAGGGTGGCGAACACGCTCTTCGGCGTCTCCCGGTCGGCGAACGCGGGGTGGGTGACCGGAACGAACGGCGACTCCTTCAGTGCCGGCCGGTCGACCCCGTACACCTGCCACAGGCAGGACAGGTCCAGCAGCCCGGGCAGCTCGATCACGTCGTCCGGGTCGACGTCGAGCTCGCGCAGCAGTAGCTCCAGCATGTGTTCGGACATGTCGTCGGATACCTCGAGCCGGACCGGGGAACCGAACCGGCGCCGGGCGAGCTCCCGCTCCAACGCCTGCAGGAGGTCCTCGTCCTGGTCCTCGTCGACCTCGAAGTCGGCGTTGCGAGTGATCCGGAACGCGCGATGTTCGACCACCCGCATGCCGGGGAACAGCGCGTCCAGGTGGGCCGCGATCAGATCCTCCATCGGCAGGAACGCGGCCTGGGAGGGGCTCTCCTCCCCACGCCGCACCCGGACGAACCGATCGACGTTGTCCGGCACCTTGACCCGGGCGAAATGCTCGCCGCCGGTCTCGGCATCCTGCACCGTCACCGCCAGGTTCAGGCTCAGCCCGCTGACGAACGGGAACGGGTGTGCCGGGTCGACCGCCAGTGGGGTCAGCACCGGAAAGACCTGTTCTTTGAAGTGCGTGGACAGCCGTCGGCGCGCGTCCTCGTCGAGGTCGGCCCAGGAGATCACCGAGATGTTCGCGGCGTTCAATTCCGGCAACACCGAGTCGAGGAAGACCTGGGCGTGCCGTCGGGCGATTTCGCGGGCGCGCAGCGCGATGAGTTCCAGCTGCTCGCCGGGAGACAGCCCGTCCGCGGACCGGACGGAGAGGCCGGTTTCGTCGCGGCGCTTCAGCCCGGCCACCCGGACCATGTAGAACTCGTCCAGGTTGGACGCGAAGATCGCCAGGAACTTGGCTCGTTCCAGCAGCGGAAGATCGCGATCCTCGGCCAGCTCGAGCACCCGGGAGTTGAAGTCCAGCCAGCTCAGTTCGCGGTTGAGGTAGCGGCTTTCGGGGTGCTCGGTGGCAGCGGCCGGCGCCGCCGAAGCAGCGCGGTCGGTGGTGGTCTTTCGTCGCCGGCGGGGAGAACCGGACGGTCGTTTCGTCTCACCCTGGGTCACCCTGAGATCATCCCTCACGGTGCCGATCCGGGGCACCCCCACAGTGCTGATCCGGTCGGGAATTTCGGTCCTTGCCATCCCATGTCGACGATCTCGCGCAACAGTCCGGCAGTGGTCGGGCCGGTGCCCAGACGGTGCGATACCGCCAGATCGGCGGCGGTGTCCACGTCGTGCCGTAACCCCGGCCATTCGCCGGACGGCTCGGCTGCTCCGGCGGCGCGATGTCGGTCGGCCGACCTCGGGCCGAACCGCGGATCCAGCGATCCGGTCGGGTCGGGTTGCAGGAGCGCGGTTGTGCCCACCCCGTGCTGGTCGGCGACGAACGAACGTCGCCCGCCGGGCGCGGCGGCCAGGAATGCGGTGAGTTCGGCGGGCCGCAGTGCCGGTAGGTCGGCCTGGACGGCGAGGATCGCGCCCGGACCGTGCCGGCGCCGGGTGCGGCTCGCCGCAAACTGCAACGCGGCGTTCAGCCCACCGACACCCGGTGCGGCCCTGTTCGGCGGTTCGGCCAGTGCCCACCAACCCCATTCGGTGACGGCGTCGCGGACCCGCCGGTCGGGACTGACCACCGTGATCGAGACCACCGCGGACGCCGCGCCCGCCGCCGCGCCGGTATCGGCGAGCATCGCCAGGACCAGCTGACGGCGAACCGCCGGGGCGAGCGTGTCACCGAGCCGACTCTTGGCCAGGCCTAGCCGCTTCACCGCGATCACCGCGTGCACCCGGGTCCGCATGGGGTCCAATCCTGCCAGCATCGGCCAACCGCTCGCCCTCGACCGGGCGGCCGAGCTAGGTTCGACGATATGAAGGCAGCAGTGCTCGGAGCGGGATCGTGGGGTACCGCGTTCGCGAAGGTCCTTGCCGACGCCGGGACGGACGTCACCATGTGGGCACGCCGGCCGGAGGTTGCGGCGGCGATCGCCGACCGGCGGGAGAACCCGGATTATCTGCCCGGGGTGACGTTGCCGCCGATCGCAGCGACCCACGATCACGTGGCCGCGCTCGCCGGCGCCGACGTCGTCGTGCTCGCGGTTCCGTCGCAGACGCTGCGGGGCAATCTGGCGACCTGGCAGGCGGCGCTGCCGGAGCAGGCGACTCTGCTCAGCCTGGCCAAGGGGATCGAAACCGGCACCCTACTCCGGATGAGTCAGGTGATCACGCAGGTGACCGGTGCGGATCCGGCACGGATCGCGGTGTTGTCCGGCCCGAACCTGGCCAAGGAGATCGTGGCCTGTCAGCCGTCCGCGACGGTGATCGCCTGCGCTGATTCGGCGCGGGCGATCGATGTGCAGAAGGCCTGCGTGACCGGCTACTTCCGGCCGTACACCAACTCGGACGTGATCGGCTGCGAGATCGGCGGTGCGTGCAAGAACGTGATCGCGCTGGCCTGCGGCATCGCTTCCGGAATCGGGATGGGCGAGAACACGATCGCCAGCATGATCACCCGCGGTCTGGCCGAGGTGACCCGACTGGGCGTTGCGCTCGGTGCGACGCCGGCCACGCTGGCCGGACTGGCCGGGGTCGGTGACCTGGTCGCCACCTGCAGTTCGCCGCTGTCGCGCAATCGGTCGTTCGGCCGGGTGCTCGGCGAAGGTGGATCGATGGAGCGGGCGCAGGAAGCGGCCCACGGACAGGTCGCCGAAGGCGTCAAGTCCTGCACCTCGGTGCTCGCGCTGGCGGACAGCTACGACGTGGAGATGCCGATCACCGAGGCGGTACACCGAGTCTGCCACCAGGGGTTGTCGGTGCCCGACGCGATCGGAATCCTGCTCGGCCGGCGGATCAAGCCGGAGTAGTGGCGGAATCGGCCTACCGCTCGACTCGGCGGACTCGCTCGGCGCAAATTGCCTGCTGACGGTACGGTTTGCAGCGTGAAGAACCGGATCAGGGTGGCCGTGCTGTTCGGGGGCCGCAGCAACGAGCACGCCGTGTCGTGTGTTTCCGCCGGCAGCGTCGTGTCTCAGCTCGACCCGCAACGCTATGACGTCGTGCCGATCGGCGTCACACCGACCGGCGCCTGGGTGCGGTATCCGGCCGATCCGGCAGCGCTGACCTTCGCCGGTGGTGCCTTGCCGGCCGTCGATCGGTCCGGTACCGCGGTCGCCCTCGGGATCGACCCGGGCAACCCGGGCGCGCTGCTGGCGCTCGACCCGGTCGGAGCCGGGCAGGTGCTGGACACGGTGGACGTGGTATTCCCGGTGCTGCACGGCGCCTACGGTGAGGACGGCACGGTGCAGGGCCTGCTGGAATTGGCCGGTATCCCGTACGTCGGGCCGGGTGTACTGGCCAGCGCGGCCGGAATGGACAAGGAGTTCACCAAGAAGCTGCTGGCGGCAGACGGCCTACCGGTGGGCCGGCAGGTGGTGCTGCGGCCCGGCACCCCCACGCTCGACCCGGCCGCTCGCGCCGACCTGGGACTGCCGGTGTTCGTCAAGCCGGCTCGGGGCGGTTCGTCGATCGGGATCAGCCGGGTCGCGGACTGGGCCGACCTGGATACCGCGATCGCCGCGGCCCGCCGGCACGACCCGAAGGTGATCATCGAGGCCGCGATCGACGGCCGGGAAGTCGAATGCGGGGTGCTCGAGTTTCCGGACGGTCGGGTCGAGGCGAGCGTGGTCGCGGAGATCCGTATGCCGGAGGTGCCGGCCCACGACGCGTTCTACGACTTCGACAGCAAGTATCTCGACGACGTCGTGCAGTTCGACGTGCCGGCGAAGTTGGACGATGCGGTGGCCGCGGAGATCCGGGGGCTGGCGGTCCGCGCCTTCCGGGCGTTGGATTGCCAGGGCCTCGCCCGGGTCGACTTCTTCGTCACTGCGGCCGGGCCGGTGATCAACGAGATCAACACCATGCCCGGATTCACCGCGATCTCGATGTACCCCCGGATGTGGGAGCAGGCCGGCCTGGACTATTCGACGTTGGTCACCACCCTGGTGGAGACTGCGTTGGCGCGCGGCGTCGGGCTGCGCTGATCGGCGGTTGCTGATCGACCGGTGACGGTGCTCAGCCGGGCACCGGCGCCGGGTCGATCGGTCGCGCCGGCAGCGCCGCAGTGATGGCTTCGGCGACGACCTGCAGTGGAGTCGGACCGGCATCGCGGGGCAGGGAGAGCGTGACGTATACGGCTCGATCGACCGCGTACCAGGTGCTCGTGGTCGGGTCCGGGTTCGCCGCCTCGAACCACAGCACCCCGTCGACCTGCTGCAGCGCGGCTCCGACGGTGAACTCGGGCGGGCGGTCCAGCCCGCAGCGCAGCACGATCGGCGCGGTTCCGTCGGATCGTCGCCAGGCGTGGGTGCCCGGCGGCACCGGCTCGGCGATGCGTGCCGTCGGGTAGTCGCCCAGCTCGTCGGGCATCGCCGCGAGCAACGACGTGCACTCCGGGCTCGGTGCGGCCGGCGCAGCCGCCTGGTTCGTGGGCAGCCGAACCGGGTCCGTCGAGCGGTGGTCGTCGATTCGTGCCGCGGCGATGATCACGCCGACCAACCCGATGATCGGCAGCGCGAGCCCGAGCGCGAACCGGATGCGATATCGGGCCGGACCCGGCGTCGGGGCCGCTGTCTCGGTCGGGTCGCTGATCTCCACACGCTCCTGCTCGGCTGGATTAGGCTGCCGTTCAACCTACCCCGGTAGGTCGGCCGAAAATCGGGATCGGAGGCTCATCGTGGCGCCGCGGACAGTCGCCGAACTGGGCGAGGCCGGCGTGATCGCACTGATCAACAGCGACCGGAGCCAACCGGCCACGACGCTGCTCGGCCCGGGCGACGATGCTGCCGTCCTGGCTGCGCCGGACGGTCGGGTGGTGGTGACGACCGACATGCTGGTCCAAGGTCGGCACTTCCGGCTGGACTGGTCCGATCCGGCGGATGTCGGGGCGAAGGCGATCGCGCAGAACGCTGCGGATGTCGTTGCGATGGGAGCCAGGCCGACCGGGTTCGTCGTCGCGCTCGGTTGTCCGGGGGACACCCCGCTCGCCACGGTCGAGGCGCTGGCCGCCGGGATGTGGGCCGAGGCCGCCCGCGCCGGTGGCGGAATCGTCGGCGGAGATCTGGTGCAGAGCCCGATGATGGTGCTCTCGGTGGCGGCATTCGGCGACCTGGATGGCCGGGACCCGGTGCGGCTGACCGGTGCGCGGCCGGGCGACATCCTCGGCTACGCCGGTCGATTCGGTTGGTCGGCTGCGGGACTGGCGCTACTCGAGGCCGAACGCACCGAACCGGCCGAACCGATCGCGGTGCATCGCCGCCCGGCACCGCCGTACCGGGCGGGCGTTGCCGCCGGGCGCGCCGGGGCGACGGCGATGACCGACGTGTCGGACGGGCTGATCGCCGACCTCGCCCAGCTCGCGGCAGCGTCCGGGGTACGGATCGACCTGGCCGCTGCGCGGGTCGTCGATCCGGCGCTGACCGGTATCGCCGCGGAACTGGGCGCAGATCCGCGGGTCTGGACGCTCACCGGTGGGGAAGATCACGCGCTGGTGGCGACGTTCGATCCGAGATCGGACATTCCGGCCGGTTGGCGGACGGCCGGCACCGTCGGTCCCGGATCCGGGGTATGGGTCGACGGGGTCCGCTGGTCGGGCGCGGGCGGTTGGGAATCGTTCACGCGATAGATTGCCGCCATGTCTGCGAAGCCGCTGCCGGAGGTCGTCGAGCGAGGGTGGGCGGACGCACTGGCGCCGGTGGCCGAGCAGATCACCGCCCTGGGCGCGTTCCTCCGCGCCGAGAACAGCGCCGGCCGAGGATATCTGCCGGCCGGCGCGAATGTGTTGCGGGCGTTCGCTCAGCCGTTCGGCCGGGTCCGAGTGCTGATCGTCGGCCAGGACCCCTACCCGACGCCCGGGCACGCGGTCGGTCTCAGCTTTTCGGTTGCGCCGCAGGTTCGTCCGGTACCGCGCAGCTTGGCGAACATCTTCGCCGAATACTCCCGCGACCTGGATTTGCCGACGCCGAGTTCCGGTGACCTGACCCCGTGGGCCGAGCAGGGTGTGCTGTTGCTGAACCGGGTGCTCACCGTGACCCCCGGCCGATCCGCGTCGCATCGTGGGAAAGGTTGGGAGACGGTCACCGAGCAGGCGATCCGAGCCCTGGCCGACCGATCCGAGCCGCTGGTCGCCATCCTGTGGGGCCGGGACGCGGCGAACCTGGCGCCGTTGCTCGGCGACGTACCGATCATCGAATCGGCGCATCCGTCGCCGTTGTCCGCGTCGCGGGGGTTCTTCGGGTCGCGGCCGTTCTCCCGCGCGAATGCGGCGCTGGTCGAGCTGGGCGGTGACCCGATCGATTGGCGGCTACCGTGACCCGGTCCGATCTGCGGTCGTCCGCGCTCGGCCTCGTTGGTGTTCGCGCGATGGTCCGGCGATAATGGCCGGGCGGCGCTTCGACGCCGCGGTACGCCCGTCCGGCGCGGCGACACACCGCCGCCGGGGGACTACGGCCCGGGGGATCGGGCTGTGGTGATTTCACGTTCGGCCCAGCAGTCGGGAAAGGGACAGTCCGGGAAGGGAGTCGGTGAGATGGCACGACACACAAGGGTCGAGTCACCGATGCAGGCAACCGTCGTGGCAGTGCCGGTGGCGGTCGGCGACCGGGTCCGTCAGGGCACCGTCCTGGTCGTGCTGGATTCGATGAAGATGGAGCACGTCATCTCCGCGGCTACCGAAGCCGAGGTGACCTGGATCGGTATCGGCGCCGGGCAGGTGGTCGACGCGGGGGAAAAGCTGATCGAACTCGACGAGCGGCCGGTGGAGGTGGAGTACCGGCCGGAGCCGGCGCCGCTGGATCTGAACGGCATACCCGGCCCGCTCCAGGCGCTGCGGGACCGGCTCGCCGTTGTGCTGGACGAACACCGCCCGCGGGCGGTGCAGAGCCGCCACGAGCTGGGTCATCGGACCGCCCGGGAGAATATCGACCACCTCTGCGACCCGGACAGTTTCATCGAGTACGGCGCATTGGTCGTCGCCGCGCAACGGCAACGACGTTCGATGAGCGATCTGATATCGCACACGCCTGCGGACGGTCTGGTTGCCGGGATCGGGCAGGTGAACGGCGAGCGGTTCGGGCCCGACCGGAGTCGATGCGTCGTGCTGGCCTACGACTACACGGTCTTGGCCGGCACCCAGGGTGTGCTCAATCACCGTAAAGCGGATCGGATGTTCGCGGTGGCGGGCCAGGAACGGCTCCCCGTGGTGTTGTTCGCCGAGGGGGGCGGCGGCCGGCCGGGGGACACCGATACCACCCAGGTATCCGGACTGGACGTCGAAACCTTCTACACCTATGGACGACTCAGCGGTGTGGTGCCCCGGGTGGGGATAGCGGCCGGCCGCTGTTTCGCGGGCAACGCGGCCCTGCTCGGCACCTCGGACGTGGTGATCGCCACCCAGGATGCCTCGATCGGGATGGCTGGTCCGGCGATGATCGAAGGCGGCGGCCTGGGCAGTTACACCCCCGAGGAGATCGGCCCGGCCGACGTCCAGGCCGAGGTCGGCGTGATCGACGTGCTGGTTGCGAGCGAAGCGCACGCGGTGCAGATCGCGCAGCAGTATCTCGGCTATTTCCAGGGCCCGATTGCCGACTTCAGCTGCTCGGACCAGCGGGTGTTGCGCCACCTCGTCCCGGAGAACCGGCGGCGACGGTATGCGGTGCGCGACATCATCGCCGAACTCGCCGACCTGGATTCGGTGCTCGAGTTGCGCGCCGAGTTCGGGGTCGCGGTCGTCACCGCGTTGATGCGGATCGAGGGCAAGCCGATGGGGGTCATCGCGAGCAACCCCGAGCATCTCGGCGGTGCGATCGATGCCGACGCCGCGGACAAGCTCGCCCGGTTCCTGCAGCTCTGCGACGCTTTCGGCCTACCGATTGTATCGCTCTGCGATACACCGGGATTCATGGTCGGCCCGGACTCCGAAGAGTCCGGCGCGGTGCGCCGGATGTCCCGGCTGTTCGTCGTCGGCTCGCACCTGACGGTGCCGCTGTGCGCGATCGTATTACGCAAGGGCTATGGACTGGGTGCGCTGGCGATGGCCGGCGGCAGCTTTCGCGCGCCGGTCGCCACGGTCGCCTGGCCGACCGGCGAGATCGGCGGCATGGGGCTGGAAGGAGCCGTGCGACTGGCCTTTCGGGGTGAGCTGGAGGCCATCGAAGACCCGGACGAGCGCGCCCGGTACTTCGACAAGCTGGTTGCGTTGGCCTATGAGCAGGGGCAGGTGACCAACGCGGCATCGGTATTCGAGCTGGACGCGGTGATCGACCCGGCCGACACTCGGGGATGGATCATTCGCACGCTGGCCAGCGCGGCGCCGGGGACGCGCACGGGCCGCTACATCGATACCTGGTGAGCTGCCGAGACGTTCGGGTGTGGCGCTCAGCGGGGCCACTGCGGGCGTCGTTTGGCCACGAACGCGTCCACACCCTCGCGCCCGGTCGGCCCCGCGGCTGCCGCCGCGATCGACTCGCGTTCCAGATCGAGCTGCTCGGCAAGCGAGTTCGTCGCCGACCGGTCGAGCAGAGTACGGATCGCGGCCATCGCCGCTCGTGGTCCGGCGGCCAACGTATGGGCCAGTTCGGCGGCAGTGCCGGCGATTTCGGTGTCGTCGACCAGCCGGCTGAGCAGGCCGAGCCGGACCGCATCGGTGGCCGGGATGGTGGCGTCGGTGAGCAGGATGTTCCGCGCCCGGCTCGCGCCGACGATCCGCGGTAGCAGCCAGCTCATCCCACCGTCCGGGGTGAGCCCGATCCCCGGGTAGGCCGGTCGAAGTCGGGTGCTCGGTCCGCCGATCGCGATGTCCGCGCCACAGACCAGGCTCATTCCGGCGCCGGCCGCCCAACCCTGGACGCCGGCAACCACCGGGACCGGGGCGGCCCGTAGGGCCAGGACGAGTCGATGCAACCGGCCGGCCAGGTCGTCGAGATAGCCGGATCGATCCGCCGCCGCTGCGAAGTCGCGCACGTTACCGCCCGCGCAGAAGTTGGCTCCGGTGCCGCGCAGCAGAATCGCGCCGATTCCGGGATCCAGTTCGCGGACCGCGGTAGCTGCCGGCACGAGCGCATCGCCGGCGAGTGCCGTGCCATCGGCCGCGGTGGCGATGGTCACGACCAGCACATCGGTGTCGGTCCGGACAAACGGTTCGGTCGTATCCACGGACGCCACCTTATCGAGTGGCGCCCGTCCCGGGTGGATCCCGGACCATCCGGACGAGGTAGGCCGAGCCGAAGTCGTCCTTGCGCCGGACACCGTCGACGGTGAATCCGTGCCGGTGGTAGAACGCCTGGGCTCGCAGGTTGCGTTCGAACACCCAGAGTTGGCAGGCGTCGGCGCCGACCGCGGCGGCGATCAGTGCGTCGGCGATGCCGTGACCCTGATGTGCGCGGAGCAGGTAGAGCGCGCGTAACTCGGTCCGGGGGATCTCGGTGCCGGGGATCGAATGGGGTGGTGGCTCCGGTGGCCCGGCGTCGGCGAAACCGATCACCTGGTCGGGCAGCTCAGGCTGTCGTGGCTCGTCCGGACGGTTACCGATACGGTCGATCAGCGCTACCCGCGTGCGACCTGCTCGGTCGACGGCACGGGCCCACCGGGCGGTCACCCGGTCGACGTCGAGCGCACTCAGCACGTGGTCGGGTACCAGCCCACGGTAGGACTCCTGCCAGCTCACGACATGGCATCGGGCGATGCCGCGGGCATGCTCGACGGTCGCCGCCGCCACCCGCCACGGAGCCCCGCCGGCGGTCGGTCGGAACATGCCGGTAGCCCCGCCGGAACAGGCGGGGTGCCGGGGTCGGGCATGCCGACACCCGGGATGATCACAGCACGTGGCGGTCAGCCGCGAACGACCTTGCCGGCCTTCAGGCAGGAGGTGCACACGTTCATCCGACGGGTGTTGCCGGGCGCAACCTGGGCCCGCACGGTCTGGATATTCGGGTTCCATCGACGATTCGTCCGCCGGTGTGAATGCGACACCGACTTGCCGAAGCCGGGCCCTTTGGCGCAGACGTCACAGACGGCAGCCATAGTCGCGAACTCCTCGTTGTTCGTTCGAGCGTAGGTATTCGTTCGAGCGTGGTCGTGGGGGCCCTCGCAGGCGAGCAGACGCCGGCGCCAGGCAACCCTGCAAGACTAGCCGACGGTGGGTACGGCGCCAAACCGGGCCGCCGAGTGGAGACCGGCGGGCGGCGCGGCAGGACGGTTAGTCTGGCGATCGAGTCGGACCGGAGGTGAGCGGAGGCGGACGCGGTGCTCGACCAGCTCGACGGCGCGGCCATCGCCCGCTGGGGACGTGCGGGGCTCGCCGAGCTCACCCGGCAACGCGCCGAGATCGATCGGCTCAACGTGTTCCCGGTAGCCGATGCCGACACCGGGACGAACCTGATGTTCACCATGCAATCGGCGATGCACGCGGTGGACCGACTGCCGGCCGCCGACGCGGAGTGCGCGGGCGCGGTGAGCGCGGCGATGGCGGCAGGCGCCACGCACGGGGCGCGCGGCAACTCCGGAATAATTCTCGCGCAAGTGCTCCGCGGGATCGCCGAGGTTGCCCGCGCGGGCCCGCTCACCGCCGCGACGTTGGGGCAGGCACTGGAGCGAGCCGCGGTACTGGCGCGGCGTGCGGTCGGGGCGCCGGTCGAGGGCACGGTGGTGACCGTGCTCGCGGCCGCGGCCGCGGCCGGGTCGGACACTGCGGCCGGGGCGGATACTGCCGGCAGCGGGGGTGCATCGCTGGCCCGGGTAGCCGATGCCGCCGCCGGAGCGGCCACGCTGGCGTTGCGGCGAACCCCGACCCAGCTGCCGCTGCTCGCTGCTGCAGGGGTGGTGGACGCCGGTGCGCGTGGGCTGGTCGTGTTGCTGGATGCGTTGGTTGCGGTGGTCGCCGGTGCCGTGCCGGATCGGCCGTCGGCCGACCCCGCCGTGGTGCCGGCCGCGGTCGCGTCCGCCGAACCGGCACCGTTGGAGTTGCCGCCGGCCGGCGAGTACGAAGTCATGTTTCGCGTGGCCGACACCGACGAGACGCGGATCGATCGGCTGCGCGACCGGTTGGCCCGGCTCGGCAGCTCGGTGACCGTCGGCGGGGACGGTGCGGGCGACTGGTCGGTGCATGTGCATTGTGCCGATGCGGGTGCCGCGGTGGAAGCCGGCGTCGCCGCAGGCCGAATCCATCGCGTGCGGATCACCGGCCTGGCCGGAGTTGCGGTGTCCGGAGCCGAAGCCGCGCTGCCCCCGGCCGATCCGACGTCGGGACGGGGCATTCTGGCGTTGGTCGCCGGTAGCGGAGCGGCCGATCTGTTCACTGCCGAGGGGGCGACGGTACTGCGGGTGGATCAGCCGATTGCGGGCGCCGATCTGCTCGCGGCGATCCGGTCGATGCCGCATCGGGAGGTGGTGGTGCTGCCGAACGGTGCCTTGCCGGCACAGGAACTGGTGGCGATCGGCGTCGCAGCGCGGGACGGCCGGCGCGAAGTGTTGTTGCTGCCGAGCGCGGCCACCGTGCAAGGGCTGGCGGCACTGGCCGTGCACGACCCGGCGCGAGCCGTGGTGGACGACGTCTTCACGATGTCGGAAGCTGCCGCCGGGACCCGGTGGGCGGCGCTGCGGATCGCTACCGAGCGAGCGCTGACCATGGTCGGGGAATGTGCGCCCGGCGATGGTCTCGGCCTGATCGGTCCGGAGGTGGTCGTCATCACCGCGGACGCATTCTCGGCCGGAGCGGCATTGATCGACCGCATGCTCGGCACCGGTGGCGAATTGTTGACCCTGCTGACCGGTGCCGACGCACCGGCCGACCTGGTCACTCGATTGTCGACGCACGTCGCGGCCCGGCACCCGGGGGTCGACGTGGTTCGTTACTCCGGTGGCCAGGTGGGCGACCTGATTCAACTGGGGGTGGAGTAACCCATGGCTGCGCTGACCGACCGGCTCGATCACCTGCTCGGCGACCGGGCGGCGAACTCGTTGGCCCAGGAGTTCGGGCTGTCCACCGTCGCAGACCTGTTGCGGCACTATCCGAACCGACACGCCACCCGCGGCCACGCGCTCGCCGAGGAGGCGCCGGAGAACGGCGCCCACATCACCATCGTCGGGACGGTCGCCGCGGCCGAGCTGCGTCCGATGCGGCAGCGTAAGGGGTATCTGCTGAAGGTCCGGGTGGATACCGGCAGCCGGCAGGTGGATATCACCTTCTTCAACGGCCACAAGGTGAAGCACGCGATCAAGGTGGGCGACCACGCGATGTTCTCCGGCACGGTCAAGTACTTCCGGGACAGCTGGAGCCTGAACCATCCCGGCTACCTGGTCTTGCCGAACGTGCTGGCCGATCCCGAACTGACGGAGTCGCTGCCGGTCGGCCCGCCGAAGGCCGGTGGTGATCTGAAGGCGATGGCGCGCAGCGCTCCTGGAGCGGCGCCGGGTCTCGATCTGTCCATCTTCGACCGGCCGTTGATCCCGGTGTATCCGGCGACCAGCCGGATCGAGAGCTGGGACATCGTCCGGTGTGTTCGTCAGGTGCTCGATCAGCTCGATCCGATCGAGGACCCCCTGCCGGCCCGGCTGCGGCGCGACCGCGCCCTGCTCGACCTGGACACCGCGCTGCGCTCGATCCACTTCCCGGAGCGACTCGACGACGTCGAATGTGCCCGCGCTCGGCTGAAATTCGATGAGGCAGCGGCGCTGCAACTGGTTCTGGCGCAACGCCGCCGGGAAAACTCCGACCGGACCGCGCCGGCCTGTGCGCCCCGCGCCGACGGTGTCGCCGCCGACTTCGAGCGAGCGCTGCCGTTCCGGCTCACCGCCGGACAGACCACGGTGGCAGCGGAGATCGGCGCCGACCTGGCCCGCACACATCCGATGAGTCGGCTGCTGCAAGGTGAGGTGGGCTCGGGCAAGACCATCGTGGCGTTGCGGGCGATGCTGCAGGTGGTCGATGCCGGCCGGCAATGCGCGCTGTTGGCGCCGACCGAGGTGCTCGCGGCACAGCACTATCGGTCGATCCGGCGGATGCTCGGGCCGCTCGGGCGCGCCGGCGAGCTCGATTCGGCACCGAACGCCACCCAGGTGGTGCAGCTCAGCGGCTCCATGGGCACGCCCGCCCGGCGGGCTGCACTGCTCGCCGCGGTGAGCGGCACGGCCGGCATCGTGATCGGCACGCACGCCCTGATCCAGGATGCCGTCGAGTTCGCCGATCTCGGCCTGGTGGTCGTCGACGAACAGCATCGGTTCGGGGTGGAACAGCGAGATGCATTGCGGGCCAAAGCTCGCGGTGGGACGACGCCGCATCTGCTGGTGATGACCGCCACCCCGATACCGCGGACGATCGCAATGACCACACTCGGCGACCTGGAGACCTCGACCCTCACCGAGCTGCCGGCCGGTCGCTCCCCGATCACCACTCGGGTGGTCGCCGCGCGGGTCCGGCCACAGTGGGTCGAGCGAGCCTGGGTCCGGATCACCGAAGAGGTCGCGGCGGGGCGGCAGGCCTACGTCGTGTGTTCGCGCATCGGCGACGGCGACGGCAAGGACGGCGCCGAGAAGAAGAGCGAAACTCCGGACACCCACGCGGTGCTGGACGTCTACGAGGAACTGCGCCAGGGCCCGCTGCACGACCTGCGCGTCGGACTGTTGCACGGTCGCCAGCCGGCCGAGGAGAAGGATGCCGCGATGCGCGCGTTCACGGCCGGCGAGCTCGACGTCCTGGTCTGCACCACGGTGGTCGAGGTCGGGGTCGACGTGCCGAACGCCACCGTTATGGCGATCATGGACGCCGACCGGTTCGGGGTCAGCCAGCTGCACCAGCTGCGCGGCCGAATCGGTCGGGGCACCCACCCCGGACTGTGCCTGCTGATCACCGAGGTCGCGCCGGACGGCGCCACGATGACCCGGCTGGAAGCGGTGGCGGCGACCACCGACGGTTTCGAGCTCGCGCTGTTGGACCTGCGGACTCGCCGGGAGGGTGATGTGCTCGGTGCCGCGCAGTCCGGGACCGGCGGTGGGTTGCGGTTGCTGTCTCTGCTGGACGACCTCGAGGTGATCACCGCGGCGCAGCAGTTCGCCCGGGCGATCGTCGACACCGATCCGGGGCTGTCCGCCCACCCCGGTCTGGCCGGGATGATGACCTCGGCGCTGGACGCGCGGCGGTTGGAGTTCCTGGCGAAGTCGTGAGCCGCGTACCGTCGTGCGAATGATCTCCAGAGTGCTTGTCGCCAATCGTGGTGAGATTGCGATTCGGGCGTTTCGGGCGGCGTTCGAGTTGGGGTTGGGGACGGTCGCTGTTTTTCCGTATGAGGATCGGAACTCGGCGCATCGGGTGAAGGCGGATGAGGCGTATGAGATCGGGGAGCGGGGGCATCCGGTTCGGGCGTATCTGTCGGTGACCGAGATCGTCGCGGCGGCGGTGGCGGCGGGTGCGGATGCGATCTATCCGGGGTATGGGTTTTTGTCGGAGAATCCGGAGTTGGCGGCGGCGTGCGCGGTGAACGGGCTGACGTTCGTGGGGCCGTCGGCGGCGGTGTTGGAGTTGACCGGGAACAAGGCGCGCGCGATCGCGGCGGCGAAGGCTGCGGGGTTGCCGGTGTTGGCGTCGTCGGCGCCGTCGGCGGATGTGGCCGAGTTGCTGACCGCGGCGGAGTCGATGGAGTTCCCGTTGTTCGTGAAGGCGGTCGCCGGTGGTGGTGGTCGCGGCATGCGGCGGGTCGCCGAGCCGGGCGCGTTGCGGGAGGCGATCGAGGCGGCTGCGCGGGAGGCGGAGTCGGCGTTCGGTGATCCGACGGTGTTCCTGGAGCAGGCGGTGGTGAACCCGCGGCATATCGAGGTGCAGATCCTGGCCGACGCTGCCGGGAATGTGATCCATTTGTTCGAGCGGGATTGTTCGGTGCAGCGGCGGCATCAGAAGGTGATCGAGTTGGCGCCGGCGCCGAATCTGGATCCGGGGTTGCGGGAGCGGATGTGTGCGGATGCGGTCGCGTTCGCGAAGGCGATCGGGTATTCGTGCGCGGGCACGGTGGAGTTCCTGCTCGACGAGCAGGGTCGGTATGTGTTCATCGAGATGAACCCGCGGATCCAGGTGGAACACACGGTGACCGAGGAGATCACCGACGTCGATCTGGTGCAGTCGCAGTTACGGATCGCGGGCGGGGAGACCCTCGCCGATCTCGGGTTGAGTCAAGAGACGATCGTGCCGCGGGGTGCGGCGTTGCAGTGTCGGATCACCACGGAGGACCCGGCGAACGGTTTCCGTCCGGATACCGGGCGGATCACCGCCTACCGCACCCCCGGGGGTGCTGGGGTGCGGCTGGACGGCGGGTCGAGCCTGGGTGCGGAGGTGGGGGCCTATTTCGATTCGATGTTGGTGAAGCTGACGTGCCGGGGCCGGGACTTCGCCACCGCGGTCGCCCGCGCGCGACGAGCGTTGGCGGAGTTCCGGATTCGGGGTGTTGCGACGAATATCCCGTTCCTGCAGGCGGTGTTGGACGACCCGGATTTCCGGGCCGGGCGGGTGGTCACCTCGTTCATCGAGGAACGTCCCTACCTGCTGACCTCGCGGAGTTCGGCGGATCGGGCGTCGAAGATCCTCACCTATCTCGCGGATGTGACGGTGAACAAGCCGCACGGGGAGCGGCCGTCGCTGGTGTACCCGCACGACAAACTCCCCGACATCGATCTCGCGTCGCCGCCGCCGGACGGGTCCCGGCAACTGCTGCTGCAGCTGGGGCCGGCGGGGTTCGCGGCTGCGTTGCGTGAGCAGGCGGCGTTGGGGGTGACCGATACGACGTTCCGAGATGCGCATCAGTCGTTGCTGGCGACCCGGGTCCGGACCAGTGGTCTGCTTGCGGTCGCCCCGTACGTGGCGCGGTCGACGCCGCAGTTGTTGTCGATCGAGTGTTGGGGTGGGGCGACCTACGATGTGGCGTTGCGGTTCCTGCACGAGGACCCGTGGGACCGGCTCGCGGCGTTGCGGGAGGCGATCCCGAACATCTGTCTGCAGATGCTGTTGCGGGGCCGTAACACCGTCGGCTACACCCCGTACCCGCACGCGGTGACCCGCGCGTTCGTCACCGAGGCCACCGAGACCGGGATCGACATCTTCCGGATCTTCGACGCGCTCAACAATGTCGACCAGATGCGCCCGGCGATCGACGCGGTCCGCGACACCGGTACCGCGGTCGCGGAAGTCGCGCTGAGCTATACCGGTGACCTGGCCGATCCGGGCGAGACCCTGTACACCCTGGACTATTACCTGCGGCTGGCCGAGCAGATCGTCGATGCGGGCGCGCACGTGCTGGCGATCAAGGACATGGCCGGACTGCTGCGGGCACCGGCCGCCACCACCCTGGTGACCGCGCTGCGGTCGAATTTCGACCTGCCGGTCCATGTGCACACCCACGACACCCCCGGCGGACAGCTGGCGACTTACCTGGCGGCTTGGCAGGCCGGAGCGGATGCCGTCGACGGTGCGTCCGCGGCGATGGCCGGGACCACCAGCCAACCCGCGTTGTCGGCGATTGTCGCCGCCACCGCCCACACCGACCGCGATACCGGGCTCGACCTGGCTGCGGTGTGTGATCTGGAACCGTACTGGGAAGCGTTACGGAAGGTGTACGCACCGTTCGAGTCCGGGCTGCCCGCCCCGACCGGCCGGGTCTACACCCACGAAATCCCCGGCGGGCAACTGTCCAACCTGCGCCAACAAGCCATCGCTCTCGGCCTGGGCGACCGGTTCGAACATGTCGAGGCCGCCTACGCGGCGGCCGACCGGCTGCTCGGTCGCCTGGTGAAGGTCACCCCGTCGTCGAAAGTGGTGGGTGATCTCGCGCTGGCGCTGGTCGGTACCGGTGTCGACGTCGACCAGTTCGCCACCGCACCGGAGAAATACGACATCCCCGACTCGGTTATCGGGTTCCTCCGCGGCGAACTCGGTACCCCCGCAGCCGGCTGGCCCGAGCCGTTCCGCAGCCGGGCCCTGCAAGGCCGTAGCGACCCCAAACCGGAAACCCCCTTGACCCCTGCCGACGAGGCCGGGTTGAACGGCTCGTCCGAGGATCGGCGCGCCACCCTGAACCGGCTGCTCTTCCCCGGCCCGACCCGTGAGTTCCTCACCCACCGCGAAAAATACGGCGACACCACGAGCCTGTCGGCGAACCAGTTCTTCTACGGCCTACGCCGCGGTGAGGAACACCGGGTGCAACTCGAACCCGGCGTCGAACTGCTCATCGGGCTCGAAGCGATCAGCGAACCGGACCAACACGGGATGCGCACCGTCATGTGCATCCTCAACGGCCAGCTCCGGCCTGTACCCGTCCGGGATCGTTCCATCGCCGCCGAGGTGCCGACCGCCGAAAAAGCCGACCCCACCAACCCCGGTCATATCCCGGCGCCGTTTGCCGGCGTGGTCACCCTCACGATCGCCGAAGGCGACACCATCACTGCCGGTGACACCATCGCCACCATCGAAGCCATGAAAATGGAAGCTGCGATCACCACCCCCCGCACCGGCCGGATCACCCGCCTCGCCATCGCCCCCGTCCAACAAGTCGAAGGCGGCGACCTCCTCGCCGTCGTCACCATCGGCGAGGAGACCAGTACCGCATGAGCGACCGGTCGTGACCCGGATCGTCGCGGGCACGGCCGGCGGCCGGCGGCTCCGGGTGCCCCGGTCGGGTACCCGGCCGACGTCGGAGCGGGTGCGCGAGGCGGTGTTCAGCGCGCTGGGCAGCCGAATGGACCTGGTCGACGCGCGAGTGGTCGACCTCTACGCCGGCTCGGGTGCGCTCGGGCTGGAGGCGTTGTCCCGGGGCGCGGCGCACGCCTTGTTCGTCGAGTCCGATCGGGCCGCGCTCGCCGTGTTGCGCGCCAACATCGCCGAGCTGGGCTTGGCCGGCGCGGTGGTGCGCGGCGAACGGGTCGCCGTGGCGCTCACCGGGGACCCGGGCGAGCACTACGACCTGGTCTTCAGCGATCCGCCGTACGCCCTGGACGAGATGGCGGTAGCGGTCGATCTGGCCGGAGTGGGTCGCTGGCTGCGGCCCGGTGGATTGGTCGTGCTGGAGCGCTCGGCGCGCGGACCGGTGACGGTCTGGCCGGAGCGGGTGGCGCTGCTCTCGGTGCGCAGCTACGGCGAGACCCGGGTGGAGCTGGCCTGCTACGGTGACCGGCCATGACAGGTGTGCTGTGCCCGGGCTCCTACGATCCGGTGCACAACGGGCACCTCGACGTGATCACCCGCGCGGCGGCGATGTTCGACGAGGTCGTGGTCACCGTGATGGTCAATCCGAACAAGCAGGGCATGTTCACCGTCGCCGAGCGGATGGAGCTGTTGCGGGCGGTGACCGCGGACCTGCCCGGGGTGCGGGTCGATTCCTGGGCAGGGCTGCTGGTCGATTTCGCCCGTACGCACGGGCTGGTTGCCATCGTCAAGGGTTTGCGCGGTGCGGCGGATTTCGACTACGAGCTGCAGATGGCCCAGATGAACCGGAAGATCGGCGGGGTGGACACGCTGTACCTGGCGACCGGCGTCGGCACCGGCTATCTGTCCAGTTCGTTGCTCAAGGAGGTCGCTGCGTTCGGTGGTGACGTCGCGGACCTACTGCCCGCCGTCGTGCACGAGCGGTTGCAGCAACGGTTGGCCGAACGCCGGGCGTGAGTGTCATCCCGAATCAACGTCCTCGCGACACGCGCATAGTCACATCAGTCTCATAGCTCCCAGGAGCGGGCACACTGGGTCAAACGGTCTGCCGAGGAGATGGAGTTTCGCGTGTACCGGGTATTCGAAACGCTCGACGAGATGGTCGCGATCGTCGAGGAGGCACGGGGCATTCCGCCGACCCGCAGCTGTGTGGTGCCGCGCGGCGAGGTGTTGGATCTGCTGGACGATCTCCGGGAAGCGCTGCCCGGCGAAGTGGACGACGCGCAGGACGTGCTGGATCACCGCGACAAGATCATCGGTGATGCGCGGACCGCCGCGGACAACGCGGTCGACACAGCCGAGCGCACGGCGCGGGCTGCGGTCGAGGAGGCACGGGCCGAAGCCGAGCGGATCGTCGCGGAGGCTCGGGCCGAAGCGCAGCAGACCGTCGACGACGCTCGGGCGCACGCCGACCGGCTGGTTGCCGATGCGACCGACCAGGCCGACCGGCTGGTCGACGATGCCCGCCGCGAGCATGCCGAGGTCACCGGCCAGGCGCGGGTCGACGCCGACCGGATGATCGAGGCCGGTAAGGCGACCTACGAGCGGGCGATCGTCGACGGTAAAGCGGAGCAGGAACGGCTGATCTCGCAGACCGAGGTGGTGCAGGCGGCCCGCGCCGAGTCGGCGCGGGTGATCGACGCGGCGCACGCCGAATCCGACCGGTTACGCGGCGAGTGTGATCACTACATCGACGGCAAGCTGGCCGAGTTCGAGGACCTGCTCAGCGGCACCATTCGCTCGGTCGGCCGCGGCCGCCAGCAGCTGCGCACCGGGTCCGGCGTGCCGGATTACGCACCCGAGCCGGGGCTGCGCGAGCGGACCGTGGCTCGGGAGCGTAGTTATGCCCGCTGAACTGGGCGTTTGAGTCTGGACCAACGCATGGCGTAGTGTGTTTTGGCTACCCGTTTCAGGGCAGCCTCAGCACATCTGGAGGACGGCGAGCGATGCCCGGCTCCGCGCCACCCCGGCGCCCCGCGGACGGCGATTTCGTCGTCGATACCCGATCGCTCGGCCGCCGCGCGGGTGCGTTCCGCGAAGTTCGGCGGACCGTGCACCTGCCGAACCGGATCGGGCTCGACCTGGTGGCGATTCCGGCCGGCGCGCCGCTGCAGCTCGAGCTGCAGTTGCAGGCGGTGTCGGAGGGGGTGCTGGTCACCGGAACGGTGGCCGGTCCGCAGGCCGGGGAATGCGCTCGCTGCCTGGAACCGTTCGCGGCCGACCTCGAGGTGCCGCTGACCGAGCTCTACGCCTACCCGGACAGCGTGACCGAGCAGACCACCGAGGACGGTGAGATCTACCGGGTGGTCGACGAGCACATCGATCTCGAGCCGGCGATCGTCGACGCTGTCGGCCTGGCGTTGCCGTTGCAGCCGTTGTGCGCGCCGGACTGCCCCGGACTGTGCGCCGAATGCGGTACCCGCCTGGCGATTGCCGGTCCCGATCACCGGCATGAGACAATCGACCCTCGTTGGGCAGGTCTGGCCGCCAAGTTCGGTGCCTCCGATGGTGCCGATCCCGGTGGCGATGCCGCCGCGGGGGATCGCTCGTAGGAATTGCATCACCGGTTCGTCGATACCGGACCGGTCATGCCTGCTGTTGGTATGAGACTGTTGGTTAGAAGCTGAAGGAGTAAATGTCGTGGCTGTTCCCAAGCGCCGGATGTCGCGCTCGAATACCAGGTCGCGGCGTAGCCAGTGGAAGGCGACCGCGCCGACCCTGATCACCTGCCCGAACCGGGGCTGTGGTGAGAAGACGCTGCCGCACACCGTCTGTCCGTCCTGCGGGACCTACAAGGGTCGCCAGGTCACCTCCGCCGTCTAGGTCCGGGAACTCCGGAATTCCTCGAATGGCGGACGGTACGACAGGCCAATCCGACGACGGTGCCGCGCTGAGCTGTCAACGCGCGGCGCTGCTCACGGCGATCGGCGTGGATCTCCCCGCCGATCTGTTGCAGCTTGCGCTGACCCATCGGTCATACGCATACGAGAACGGCGGCTTGCCCACCAACGAGCGGCTGGAGTTTCTCGGCGACTCGGTGCTCGGTCTGAGCATCACCGAGAAGCTGTACCGGGCCCATCCGGCCAAGAGCGAAGGCGAGCTGGCCAAGCTGCGCGCCAGCATCGTGAACATGCACGCGCTGGCCGAGGTAGCGCGTGGTCTCGGCGACGGTGGGCTCGGCGTGCATATGCTGCTCGGCCGCGGCGAAGAGCTGACCGGTGGCCGGGACAAGCCGTCCATCCTGGCCGACGGGATGGAGTCGTTGCTCGGTGCGGTGTACCTGCACCACGGCCTGGAGATGTCGCGCGAGGTGGTGCTGCGGCTGTTCGCGGTGCTGCTCGAACGCGCCCCGAAGATGGGCGCCGGGCTGGATTGGAAGACCAGCCTGCAGGAGCTGACCGCCGAGCGCGGGTTGGGTGTGCCGAGTTACGAGATCAGCTCGACCGGGCCCGACCATGACAAGGAGTTCACCGCCACCGCGATGGTGGCGGGGAACTCGTTCGGCACCGGTGTGGGCCGATCGAAGAAGGAAGCCGAGCAGAAGGCGGCAGCTGCGGCCTGGCACACGTTGACCGGCGACGGATAGTCGGGTGCCCGAGCTACCCGAGGTGGAGACGGTCCGCCGCGGCCTGCAAGCCCATCTCGTCGACCGCACGATCACCCGGGTGCGGGTATCGCACCCGCGCTCGGTTCGTCGGCACGAGCCCGGCGCGGCCGACCTGGCGGCCCGGCTCGCCGGCCGGCGGGTGGCGAGCGTGCAGCGCCGCGGCAAGTTCCTCTGGTTGACCTTCGCCGACGAGACCGACTCGGCCTTGGTCGTGCACCTGGGCATGAGCGGCCAGATGCTGGTGCAGCCGGCTGCCCGCCCGATGGAACGGCACGCCCACATCGTGGCCGACCTGGATTCCGGCGACCAGCTGCGGTTCGTCGACCAGCGCACGTTCGGCGGTTGGTCCTACACCGACCTGGTGGAAGTGGACGGCAGCGTGGTGCCGACGACCGTATCGCACATTGCCCGGGACCCGATCGACCCTCGCTTCGATCCGACGGCGACGGTGGATGCGCTGCGGGCCAAGCGCACCGAGGTGAAGCGGGCTCTGCTCGACCAGACCGTGGTGTCCGGGATCGGCAACATCTACGCCGACGAGGCGCTGTGGCGGGCGAAGCTGCACGGGATGCGGCGGGCCGACGTACAGACCCGGCCGCGGCTGCGGGCCGTGCTCGAGGCGGTCCGCGCTGTTCTCGACGATGCGCTCGCCGCCGGGGGCACCTCGTTCGACTCGTTGTATGTGAACGTCAACGGGGAGTCCGGCTACTTCGACCGATCGTTGGCGGTCTACGGCCGCACCGAGCAGCCGTGTCCGCGGTGCGGTGCACCGATCCGACGGGAACGGTTCATGAACCGTTCGTCGCATTCCTGCCCCCGGTGTCAACCGCGGCCGGCTCGCTGATCCGGCTGCCGCGACCGGTTCGCGCGCGTTACCGTGGACCTCGCTGTCGTTCGAAGCTGTTGCTTCCGGGGAGGCCGCAATGCGGATATTGACCTATTACGTGGCGTCGACCATCGACGGTTTTATCGCCGCCGCGGACGGTAGCGTCGACTTCTTCCCGGTCGGTGGTGACCACGGCCCGGCGATCACCGCGCAGTATCCGGAAACGTTGCCCACCAAGGTGCGGGAGGCGCTCGGGGTCGACAGCGACGAAGTCACCTTCGACACGGTGCTGATGGGCCGCAAGACCCACGATTTCGGCGTCCGCACCGGGACGTCCAGCCCGTACTCGCATCTCCAGCAGTACGTGGTTTCGCGGACGTTGCCCGAGGCACCGGACCCGGCGGTGGAGCTGATCCGGGACGACCCGCTGGCGGTGGTGCGCACGTTGAAACGGCGGCCGGGTGCGGGGATATGGCTGTGTGGCGGCGGCGAATTGGCCAATGCCCTGCTGCCCGAGATCGACCAGGTGTTCGTGAAGTTGTACCCGATCGTGCTCGGGGCGGGCCGGCCGCTGTTCGGTGGCGGACCGCCGGCGGTGCCGCCGGTGCAGTTCCGAGTCACGACCAGCCGGGTGTTCGACGACGGTGTCGCATTCCTCAAGTATCGGCGGGCCTGAGCCGCGGTGGATCCCGTCGCCGCGCTGCGGGAGGTCGGCTTCTGGCTGGAACGCTCTCGCGCGCAGACGCATCGGGTGCGTGCCTATCGGCGGGCCGCGGATCTCGTCGAGCGGCTGGACCCGGCCGAACGGGCCGCCCATGCGCGGGCCGGCACCTGGACCGAGCTGACCGGGATCGGTCCCAAGACGGCGGCGGTGATCGCCGCTGCGGTGGCCGGGCAGACGCCCCCCTACTTGACCGAACTGATCGAGCAGGCCGCACCGATCGGCGCCGAGGGTGCGCCGTTGCGTGACCGCCTGCGCGGTGACCTGCACACCCATTCGGACTGGTCGGACGGCGGCAGCCCGATCGCCGAGATGATGCGGACCGCGGTCCGGCTCGGGCACGAATACTGCGCGCTCACCGATCATTCGCCGCGACTGACGGTGGCGAACGGGCTGTCCGCGCAGCGGCTGCGGGCCCAGCTGGACGTGATCGCCGAGCTGAACCGCGAGTTGGCGCCGTTTCGGGTGCTGACCGGAATAGAGGTCGACATCCTCGACGACGGTGCGCTCGATCAGGATGCCGACCTGCTGGCCGACCTGGATGTGGTGGTAGCCAGCGTGCATTCGCAGCTGCGCGCCGATGCCGAGACGATGACCCGCCGGATGGTGTACGCGGTGGCGAACCCACACGTCGACGTGCTCGGGCACTGCACGGGACGGCTGGTCGAAGGCGGCCGGGGGACCCGGCCGGAGTCGAGTTTCGACGCGGCGGTGGTGTTCGAGGCGTGCCGGCAGTTCGGGACCGCGGTAGAGATCAACTGCCGGCCGGAGCGGCGCGACCCACCGAGCCGACTGATCCGGCTGGCGATCGATACCGGCTGCTACTTCAGCATCGACACCGACGCTCACGCCCCGGGACAACTGGACTGGCAGGGCTACGGTTGTGCTCGGGCGGTGGCCAACGGCGTGCCGGCAGATCGGGTGATCAACACCTGGCCGGTGGCGCAGTTGCTGACTTGGTGCGCCGAATAGGATCGCAGGATGACCGAACTCTGGGTGGAACGCACGGGGACCCGCCGCTACACCGGCCGCAGTTCGCGCGGCGCGCAGGTGCTGGTTGGATCGGAGAGCGTGGCTGGGGTCTTCACGCCCGGCGAGCTGCTGAAGATTGCGTTGGCCGCGTGCTCGGGAATGAGCTCGGACCTGCCGTTGGCCCGACGGTTGGGGGAGAACTACGACGTCACCATCCGAGTGTCCGGCGCCGCGGATCGGGAGAACGAGGTGTACCCGCAGCTGAGCGAAACCTTCGAGCTGGACCTGAGCGAGCTCGACCGAGCGGCCCAAGATCGGCTGATCACGACGGTGCAGCGGGCGATCGACCGAGTGTGCACGGTCGGCCGTACGCTGCAGGCCGGGACGACGGTGGACCTGTCGTTCCAGATCGACGGGTGAGGTGCCGGTGCAGGTGAGCGAGCCGGTTCGGCTGGACGCGTGGGTGCACGGGCACGTCCAAGGTGTCGGGTTCCGCTGGTGGACCCGCTGTCGCGCCCTCGAACTCGGACTCACCGGATACGCAGCGAATCTGCGCGACGGCCGGGTGCACGTGGTTGCCGAAGGCCCACGGTCCGAGTGCGACCGGTTGCTGGACCTGCTCAGCTCGTCGACGACGCCCGGCCGAGTCGACCGGGTGGTGCCGGGCTGGAGCACGGCACGCGGAGAGTCGATCGGATTCGAGGAGCGTGGGTGACCGAATCAACCGACCCGGAAGCGGGCGGACCGGATCCGTCGCAGCCGGATCGACCGGCCGGCAGCATTCGCCGCCAGGAGCCCGGCGTCACCCAGCCCCGACCGCCGACGGTCGCCGAAGCGCGCGCCCGGGACAAGGCCAGACGGCACGCTGCCGAAGCGCAGCAGGCGGAGGAGGCCGCGGCGGCTCGGCGCCGGACCCGTAACCGGCGACTGATGGGTGGTGCCGCGGTCGTCGGCGTGGTCGCGCTCGTCGCGGTCGGTTATCGGGCGTTGTCGTCCTCCAACGACGACGTGACCGCGCACTGCATCATCGACGAGAACGGTGTGCAGCAGGTCGTCGACGACGACTACTGCGCGCGCGGCACGCCCGGGGTCGGCGGCATCTTCATCCTCGGCGGCCATCAGTACCGCTATTACTACGGCGGGACCGGCACCGTCGGCCAGGCACCCCGTGGCGGCACCACCGTGTTGCCGAAAGGCGCCACGGTGACCACCAAGTCGGGTAGCACGATCCAACGCGGTGGGTTGGGCAGCAAGAGCGGCGGCAGCAGCAGTGGTTCCTGATCCGACGACGGTGGCCCGGTGAAGCGGGTGCGGAGCGCCCCGCGCCCCGGCTGGCAACGCACGGTCGAAGCGCAGGGGTTGGTGTACGGCAGCCCGGGCCGGGACGCGTCAGGCAATCCCCGGCCCTACTGGGACGAGTCGGTGCACTACGAGTTCGAGCTCGACGAGATCCTTGCGCTCGAAGCGGACGTCGAGCTGTTGCACGTGATGTGTTTACGCGCGGTGGAGCAGGTGATCCGAACCGAGCGATATCGGGATTTCGGCTTGCCGGAATGGAGTTGGGAGCCCATCGGACGGTCCTGGGCGCGTGGCGACCCGGCCGTGTACGGCCGGTTCGACCTACGCTACGACGCCCGCGGACCGGCGAAATTGTTGGAGTACAACGCCGATACCCCGACCTCGCTGCTGGAGGCCGCGGTGTTGCAGTGGCACTGGCTGACCGAGGTGTTCCCGGCCGACGACCAATGGAACTCGCTGCACGAGAAGTTGGTTGCGCGCTGGGCGGAGCTGCGCGAGGTGTTGCCCGGGCCGGAGCTGCACTTCACCTGGTCGTCGGCAGACGGCTCCGGCGAGGACGCGGTGACCTGTGCGTATCTGCAGGAGACCGCGGCCGAAGCCGGGTTCGACACCGTCGCGTTGGCGATCGAGGAGATCGGCTACGACACCGAGCTGGCGCGCTTCGTCGATCTGGCCGAGGCGCCGATCTCGGCGATCTTCAAGCTGTATCCCTGGGAATGGGTGCTCGACGACGAGTTCGGCAAGCGCGTCGTGGCCGGCCTGCCGCAGACCATGTGGGTCGAGCCGTTGTGGAAGACGTTGTTGTCCAACAAGGCCATCCTCGCCGTGCTCTGGGAGATGTACCCGGGGCACCCGAACCTGTTGCCCGCCTACCTCGATGATCCGCACGAGCTGACCGAATACATCCGCAAACCGAAGCTGGGGCGGGAGGGCGCGAACATGACCATCGTCGGAGCCGGCCTGGAGACCGCCACCGGCGGGGTCTACGGCGCCGAGGGGTATGTGTACCAGCTGCTCGCGCCGTTACCCGAATTCGACGGCATGCGCCCATGTCTGGGCGCCTGGCTGGTCGACGGCAGCGCGGCCGGTCTCGGAATTCGCGAGACGGCCGGACCGATCACCGACGACGGCGCGGCGTTCGTCCCGCACCGGATACCCGATTCGAACTGACGAAGACGTACCCGATAGGAGAGCACATGACCGCGCTGGCGCTCGAGTCCGGCTACTGGAACTCACTCGGCCACGGCGTCGGCGCGATCGCGCTGTACGCACTGCTCGGCTTGGCCCTGATGATCGTCGGCTTCTACGCGATCGACCTGACCACACCCGGGAAGCTGGGGGAGCTGATCCGGGCCGGCCGACCCAACGCCACCGTGGTCACGGCGGCCGGCATGCTCAGCATGGCGTTCATCGTCGTGCTGGCGATCTACGCCTCGTCCGGCCGGCTGGCGGAGGGGCTGATCGCCGCCGCCGTCTACGGCCTGGTCGGGATCTTCGCGCAGGTGTTGTCGGTCCGGGTGATCGAACGGGTCACCCGGATCGATATCGGCGCTGTGCTCGACTCGCCCGGCTTTGTGCCGGAGGTGTTGGTGGTCGCCGCCGCGCACTTCGCCGTCGGCATGGTGGTGGCGTTCGCTATTCTCTGACCGCTTCCGCCGGGCCGGGCAGCTGCCGAGCCAACGTCTCGCCCCGGAAGTACGGCGGCATCGTCCGGCTCAGCCGGAAATAGATCGGTAGCCCGGCGAGCATGCCGCCGACGCCGAGGAGGAAGACCGGTGACGGCCACTCGGTGACCGCCGTCCAACCGGCGGCAAACAGCAGCATCGCCCCGCCCAAGGTCGGCAGCAGGCCGCGCATCAGGAAATCGCGGACGCTGTCCCGCAGCCGATTCCGGTACAGCCACGCACAGGCCAGACCGGTACAGCCGTAGTAGATTCCGATCCCGATTCCGCATGCGCTCACCGCGTCGACGATCGGGGATTCGGTCGAACCCCAGCGCCCGGACAGCGCGCTGAGCACCAGGTACAGCAGGATCGACGCGACGCCGAATACCACCGTCGACACCACCGGCGTGCGGTAACGCGGGTCGACCGCGCCGTATCGAGCCGGTAGCGCGCCGTGTAACGCCATCGAGTACGTGGTACGCGAGGTCGGCAGAATTGTGGTCTGGGTCGACGCGGCGGCGGAAGTCAGCACCATGAGCAGCAGCAGATGGACCGCGATCGTGCCGATCGTGCTGTCGCCGAAGACCGCCGAGCCGAGTGCCCCGAGAATGTCGTCCACGTGTTCCGGGTCGGCCAACCCACCACTGTCGGTACCGATCCCGGCGAAGGCCTGGGCCGCGACGGTGACCAACACGTACAGCCCGACCAAGGTGATCGTGGCGATTATCGCGGACCGGCCCGGCGTGCGCCGCGGGTCCTTGGTCTCCTCGTTCGTCGACATCACCGAATCCCATCCCCAGTAGATGAAGACCATCAGCAGGAGGGCGTCGACGAACGTGGAGAACGAACCGATCGCGAGCGGGTTGAACCAGGACAGCTCGGGGGTGGCCGTACCGTCGCCGAGTGCCACCCGGATCAGTGCGACGACGGCGAACACCACCAGCATGACGAACTCGACGGTGAGCAGCACCGCCTGCAGGCGCGCGGACAGGGTGATGCCGCGGACGGCCACCCAGGTCATCGCGACGATGTAGCCCAGGCCGAGCAGCAGCACCCGCGGATCGTCGGGGCGCGAGCCGATGCCGTCTGCGCCGCAGAACAAGAACGTGTACTGTGCCGAAACCTGTGCGAGGCTGGCCATTACCAGGAGATCGGCGATCACGATCGCCCAGCCGTTGAGCCAGCCGACCAGCGGACCGAAGGCTCGGGTCGCCCAGACGAAGGTGGTGCCCGGGTCCGGTTCGGCGGCATTGAGTTCCCGGTAGGCGATCGCCACCAGCAGCATCGGCACGAACGCGAGGAGCGCGACGATCGGCGCCTGCCATCCGACCGCGAGAACGACCAATCCGAGTGTGGCGGTGAGACTGTAGGCGGGACCGGCCGAGGCCACCCCGATCACCACGCTGGCGGTCAGCGACAGTGCGCCGGCACGTAATCGGACCGGGGGTCGATCAGGAGCAGATGCTGCAGGAGAACTCACTGTCAGAGCCTAGGCGTGGGCGGCCGCCGAGAACCGGGTTACCGTGGATAACAGCGGTTTACCGTTACCGACCGCCAAGCGGAGGTGATCTCGTCGGCGGCTCGACCACAGCAGCTCGACGAGGAGACTCGCCAGGGTGGATCCCGTTGCTCGTGGGCCCTGAGTTGATCGTGGTGCCCTGAGTCCCGGACGGGGCCGGTACGCTGGGCAAACCATGCACCTGAAGAGTCTGACGTTGAAGGGCTTCAAGTCCTTCGCCTCGGCGACGACTCTCCGGTTCGAGCCCGGCATCACCTGTGTGGTCGGGCCGAACGGATCCGGGAAGTCGAACGTGGTCGATGCGCTGACCTGGGTGATGGGGGAGCAGGGCGCCAAGGCGCTGCGCGGCGGCAAGATGGAAGACGTCATCTTTGCCGGAACCTCCGGCCGGGCGCCGTTGGGCCGGGCCGAGGTGACGCTGACCATCGACAACTCCGACGGCGCGTTGCCGATCGAGTATGCCGAGGTGTCGATCACCCGGCGGATGTTTCGCGACGGAGCCGGTGAATACGAGATCAACGGGAGCACCTGCCGGTTGCTGGACGTGCAGGAGCTGCTCTCCGATTCGGGGATCGGCCGCGAGATGCACGTCATCGTCGGGCAAGGTCGGCTGGCGGCGATTCTGGAGTCCAAGCCGGAAGACCGGCGCGCGTTCATCGAGGAAGCCGCCGGGGTGCTCAAGCACCGCAAGCGGCGGGAGAAAGCGGTCCGCAAGCTGGATGCGATGCAGACCAACCTGGCCCGGCTGAGCGACCTGACTGCAGAACTGCGTCGCCAACTCAAGCCGTTGGGCCGCCAGGCCGAGGTGGCCCGGCGGGCGCAGACCGTCCAGGCCGACCTGCGCGACGCCCGACTTCGGCTCGCCGCCGACGATCTGGTGCAACGTCGCACCGAACTCGCCGATCAGGACAGTCACGAGGCGCTGGTCCGGGAACAGCAGCTGACCGTCGGGGTCGAGCTCGCGGCAGCCAGTGCCGTGCTCGCCGAGCAGGAGCATGCGATCGCCCAGCTCACCCCTGCTGCCGACGCGGCCGGGCAGAGCTGGTTTCGGTTGTCTGCGCTGGCCGAGCGGGTGAGCGCGACGATCCGGATCGCCACCGAACGGGCCCGGCACCTGGACACGATGCCGGTGCGCGAGACCGGACGCGACCCGGATCAGCTGGATGCCGAGGCGGACCGGGTAGCCGACGAGGAGGCCGAACTGCGGGCCGGGGTCGAGGCGGCGGCGGCGGTGCTGGAGGCGGCGCAGGAACAGCTCGACGAGCGGGAACGGGCGGCCGCGGCGGCCGAGCGGGCCCATCTGGCGGCGGTCCGGGCGATCGCCGACCGGCGGGAGGGCCTGGCCCGGTTGTCCGGCAAGGTGGATACCTTGCGTATCCGGGCGCAGTCGGTCGACGCGGAGGTGACCCGACTGTCCGGGGCGATCGCCGACGCGCGCGACCGCGGCGACGCCGCGCAGACCGAGTTCGAGACCGCGCAGGTGCAGCTCGGCGAACTGGATGCCGGCGAGCTGGGTCTGGATACCCAGCATGAGCATGCGGTGGCCGCCTTGGCCGGCGCAGATCGGCGGGTCGAAGAGTTGCGGGCAGCCGAACGTGAGTCCGGCGAACAGGTCGCCTCGCTGGCGGCGCGGATCGAGGCGCTTCGGATGGGCTTGCCCGGGAAAGACGGCAGCGCGTGGCTGCTCGACCGCGGGCCCACCGGATTGCGCGGCGCGTTGGCCGGGCTGCTCACCGTGCAGGCCGGGTACGAGGTCGCGGTCGCGGCCGCGCTGGGCCCGGCGGCCGACGCGGTTGCGCTCGAATCGCCGGCGGCGGCGCGCGACGCGCTGGCCGCACTGCATGCCGCCGACGCGGGGCGAGCCGTGCTCGTCTTCGGCGACGTCCCGGTCGGCGCGGCGACGCCCGCACCGTTACCTGCCGGCGCCCGGCGGTTGCTGGATCTGGTGGACTGCCCGGCCGACCTACGCGGCGCGCTGACCGCGCTGCTCGGTAGCACCGTCGTCGTGGAGACCGTCGCCGCCGGGCTCGCGCTGGTGCAGCAGGTGCCGCAGCTCCGGGTGGTGACCACGACCGGCGACCTGGTCGGGCCCGGCTGGATCAGCGGCGGTACCGGGCGGGCGCGCAGCCGGCTCGAGGTGCAGGCGGCGATCGATACCGCCACGACCGAACTCGCCGCCGCCCGGCGGCGCGCGGACGAACTGACCGCCGCGCTGTCCGGCGCCCTGGCCGAGCAGCACGACCGCAAAGACGCCGCCGAGCATGCGCTGAGTGCGTTACACGAATCGGACCGGGCGGTCGCCGCGGTCTACGAGCAATTGGGCCGGCTCGGCCAGGCCGCCCGGGTCGCTCGCGCCGAGCTGGATCGGTTGGCCGAGCAGCGCGGCGCCGCCGAGCACGGTCGGGCTCGGACTCTGGCCGAGCTCGGCGACCTGGAAGAGCGGCTGCGGATCGCCGAACTCGAGCACGGCGACACCGACGACGGCGAGTCCGGCGCGGACCTGCACGCGCGCGATCGCGAGGCGGCCGCCGAGGCGCTCGCACAGGTCCGGGCGGTCGAGGTGGAGGCGCGGTTGGCGGTGCGGACCGCCGAAGAACGGGCCGAGTCGGTGCGGGGCAAGGCCGACGGGCTGCGCCGCGCCGCCCGGGCCGAACGCGAGGCGCGGGCGCGGGCGGAACGCGCGGCCGCCGCCCGGATCGGGGCGGCGGCGGTGGCCGTCGCGGTCGCGGCGGCGGGACAGCGGGTGGTCGAACACCTGGACCGGGTGATCGCCGAAGCCGAATCGCGTCGGGACGAGCTGGTTCGGCGGCGTTCGGAGTGTGCCGAGCAGTTGGAGTACATCAAGGAACAGGTCCGTACGCTGACCGCGGAGTCGGCGCGGCTGACCGATGCGGTACATCGCGACGAGGTGGCCCGGGCCCAGGTGGCGTTGCGGATCGAACAGCTCGAGCAGACCATCGCCGACCAGTTCGGCATCGGCCTGGACGATCTGATCGCCGAGTACGGTCCGGACGTGCCGCTGCCGCCGTCCGCAGCGGAACTCGCCGAGTTCGAGCAGGCCCGTGACCGCGGGGAGCAGGTGGTGGCGCCTGCACCCCAGCCCTACGACCGGGATACCCAGCAGCGTCGGGCCAAACGCGCCGAACGCGATCTGACGACCCTGGGCCGGGTGAATCCGCTGGCGCTGGAGGAGTTTGCGGCGCTGGAGGAGCGCTACACCTTCCTGTCCACCCAGCTCGAGGATGTACGCAACGCCCGTGCCGCCTTGCTGGAGGTGGTCGACGAGGTGGACGCGCGAATCCTGCAGGTGTTCACCGAGGCCTACGCCGATGTCGAGCGCGAGTTCGAGCAGGTTTTCGCGACGTTGTTTCCGGGCGGCGCCGGACGGCTGCTGTTGACCGACCCGGCCGACCTGCTCACCACCGGAATCGAGGTCGAGGCCCGGCCGCCCGGGAAGAAGATCAAGCGACTGTCGCTGCTGTCCGGCGGGGAGAAGTCGCTTACTGCGGTGGCGCTGTTGGTGGCGATCTTCCGGGCCCGGCCGTCGCCGTTCTACGTGATGGACGAAGTCGAAGCAGCTCTGGACGACACCAACCTGCGTCGGCTGATCACCTTGTTCGAGCAGCTGCGCCAGACCAGTCAGCTGATCGTGATCACCCACCAGAAGCCGACCATGGAGGTCGCGGACGCGTTGTACGGGGTGAGCATGCGCGGGGACGGGATCACTCAGGTGATTTCGCAGCGCATGCGCGGCACCGACCTGACCGCGGCGGCCGGCTGACCCGGTCTGGGGCGCCGATTCAGTCGTTGCCGGCGAGCCCGCCCAGGTCGAAGGCCCGAAACAGCGCAGCGTACTCGGTACCGGCGGCCGCGCCGCCGCGCCGCAGGATTCCGGAGATCAGTTCGCCGGGATCCGGGTGGTGCGGGAGGTTGCTCAGGTAGGCGGCGTGACTGCGCAGCGAGGCGATACCGGCCTGCACGGCCGGTTCGGTCACCGCGAGTGCGTGGGTAGGCCGGTCGTCGCCGGTCACCAGCAGCCAGCGCGTGTGCCAGGGCGGCAGGTTCTCGGTTTCGGCGAGTTCGCGGAACACCCACCGGTTGTCCGCGTCGCGGGTGCCGTCCACCGCCGACCGGCCGGCGGCCCGATGATCGGCCTGGTTCAGCCCGCCGTATGCCTCGACGCCGAACGCTGCGGTCAGCACGGCGTCCGGGCGGAATCGGCGGACCTCCCGCGCGACGTCGCGACGCAGCGGCAACCCGGGTTCCAACATCCCGTCGGGGTGCCGCAGGACGGTGAGGTACCGCACGCCGACCTGGGCACAGGCTTGTCGCTGCTCGCGCTCGCGCAACGGACCGACGGTTTCCGGGGGATCGGCCATGCCGGCTTCCCCGGCGGTGAGCAGCAGGTACGCCACCTCGATCCCGCGGGCGGTCCAGGTGGCCACGGCCGCCGACGCGCCGTACTCCATGTCGTCCGGGTGCGCGACGACGCACAGTACGCGCCGCCAGTCGGCGTCGGGTAGCGCCGGGAGCAGCTCGGAGCCGTTGTGCTCGGGCACCGCTACATCAGCTCGCTGGCGTCGTCGGGCACATCGACGGCGTACTTGCGGAGCGTCTCGATCGGAACGACCTCCAGAGCTTCTTCATGGGTGGCGGCGAGCACGACCGGCGCTGCTGCGCCGTCCTCGTAGGCATGCAGCCAGCGCACTGCGACGACGCACCAGCGGTCACCGGGCTGCAAGCCGGGAAAGTTGTTGTCCGGGCGAGGGGTCTTGAGGTCGCTTCCGATCGAGGCTTGATGGTCGAGGAATTCGGCGGTGACCACGGTGCACACGGTGTGTGAGCCGAGGTCTTCCGGCCCGGTGCTGCAGCAGCCGTCCCGGTAGAAGCCGGTGATCGGATCGGCGCCGCACTCTTGGAGTGGGCCGCCCAGCACATTACGGTCGCTCACCTCGCCGATGCTAGCCATAGCGCGCCGCACCGGTCGCGGTAGCTTGCGGCCGTGTCGTATCGGTGATCGGCTACCGCATCGCACGGCTCGGATCGGCCGAGTCTGACAGGATAGATCGGGTGAACGCCCAACTCTGGATACCGATCGCCGTGGTACTCGCGGTGCTGCTCACCGTGCTTGTCGTCGGTTTGATCCGGTACCGGTCCCGGCGGATTTCGTTGGTTCCGGGGGAAACCAAGAGCACGAGTGCCCTCGAAGACCGCTCTGGTGGCTATCGGGCCGACCGAGGTTTCAATTTCAGTCAGGGCGGGACGGCGACGCTCGATCGCACCGACACCGACGGTCAGCCCGGCGTCGGGGACGACGCCGCGATCCCGCGGGATGCGCCGCGTCGTGATATCGCCGACGTCCGGTTGCCCGAGCCGGACGCCGCCGAACCCCCGCCGGACTCCGCTGTCGTCGACGGTGACGTGGTCGATCGCGCGGGATCCGACGCCGAGGTGATCGACGGCGAGGTGATCGATACCGCGGTGGTCGAGACCGGCACGGTCGAAGACATCGGGGTGGAGATTCCGGCCGTGGTGGTGCCGGACACCGCGGAAGCGGCCGAATCGGCAGCGGCGATCGACGAGATCCAACCCACCGCCGGTCGGCTGGACCGGCTACGCGGTCGGTTGTCGCGTTCGCACAACGCCGTCGGCAAGAGCTTGCTCGGGCTGCTCGGCGGTGGCGACCTGGACGAGGACTCGTGGGAGGAGGTCGAAGACACGTTGCTGGTCGCCGACCTCGGTACCCCGACCACGATGGCGGTCGTCGAATCGCTGCGCGAGCAGATGGCGGCGCGCAGCGTCCGGACCGAAGCGCAGGCCCGAGCGCTGCTCCGGGAGGTGCTGATCGAACAGTTGCATCCGGAACTGGACCGGTCGGTCCGGGCCCTGCCACACGCCGATCGGCCGTCGGTGATCCTGGTCGTCGGGGTGAACGGCACCGGCAAGACCACCACGACCGGCAAGCTGGCCCGGGTGCTCGTCGCCGACGGCCGCCGGGTGCTGCTCGGCGCAGCGGACACGTTCCGCGCCGCCGCGGCCGACCAGTTGCAGACCTGGGGCGAACGGGTCGGCGCGGATACCGTCCGGGGTAAGGAGGGAGCAGACCCGGCGTCGATCGCCTTCGATGCGGTCGCCCGTGGGATCGACGAAGGGGTCGACGCGGTCTTGATCGATACCGCCGGTCGGCTGCACACCAAGACCGGATTGATGGACGAGCTCGGCAAGGTCAAGCGGGTGACCGAGAAGGCGTTGCAGAAGGCTTCGGTCGGCGCTGCGGCGACGGCGACCACCGACGAGGTGCTGCTGGTGCTCGACGCCACGGTCGGGCAGAACGGGCTCACCCAGGCGCGGGTCTTCGCCGACGTCGTGGACATCACCGGGGTGGTGCTGACCAAGCTGGACGGGACGGCGAAGGGCGGCATCGTCTTCCAGGTCCAGCACGAGCTGGGGGTGCCGGTGAAGCTGGTCGGCCTCGGGGAGGGGGCGGACGACCTGGCGCCGTTCGAGCCGGCCGCGTTCGTCGACGCTCTGTTGGGCTGAGCTCTGTTGGGCTGAGCACTGTTGGGCTGAGCACTGCCGGGCCGAAACGCCGCCCGGCAACATCGTCGTAACACCCGCCGCTGCGGCGTTCACTCCGATGAAACACGCCGATGGCACCGACGAAACACCGGATGAGCACTCTTTCCTGCAGGTCGTGGTCCGGACACGGCCCGGCCTGACAAGGAGGAGGCTCACAGTGGATTCGTTCCCATCACTCGGCGCGCCCGACGCCGGTGACACAGCATGGATGTTGGCCAGCGCCGCACTCGTGTTGCTCATGACCCCCGGGCTGGCGTTCTTCTACGGCGGCATGGTCCGCGCCAAGAACGTGCTGAACATGATCATGATGAGCGTCGGGGCGATGGGTGTCATCACCGTCCTCTGGTCGCTGTACGGCTTCTCCATCGCGTTCGGTGACGACAAGGGAAACCTGATCGGTGATCCCACCCAGTACTTCGGGCTGGCCCATGTCTTCGGCGGCGCTTACGCCGCCGACCCGGATGCCGGTACCGGCCCTGCGATCCCGCTGGCCGGCACGATCCCGTTGTCGGTGTTCGTCGCCTTCCAGTTGATGTTCGCGATCATCACGGTCGCGCTGATCTCCGGCGCGGTCGCGGACCGGCTGAAGTTCGGTTCCTGGCTGCTGTTCGCCGCCATCTGGGCCACCGTCGTCTACTTCCCGGTCGCGCACTGGGTGTTCGCCTTCGACGATGTCACCGGAACCACGGGCGGCTGGATCGCCAACAAGCTGCAGGCGATCGACTTCGCCGGTGGCACCGCCGTGCATATCAACGCCGGCGCCGCGGGCTTGGTGCTGGCGCTCATCCTGGGCAAGCGGGCCGGGTGGCCGCGTACGCCGTTCCGGCCGCACAATCTCCCGTTCGTGATGCTCGGCGCGGCGCTGCTCTGGTTCGGCTGGTACGGCTTCAATGCCGGTTCGGCGGTCGGCTCCAACGGTGTCGCCGGCGCCACCTTCCTGACGACCACGATCGCCACCGCCGCGGCGATGCTGGGCTGGCTGCTGGTCGAGCGGCTCCGGGACGGCCGGGCCACCTCGCTCGGCGCCGCCTCGGGCATCGTGGCCGGCCTGGTCGCGATCACGCCGTCGTGTTCCTCGGTCAACGTCGTGGGTGCGTTGGCCATCGGTGCGGTCGCCGGCGTGCTCTGTGCGCTCGCGGTCGGGCTGAAGTTCAAGTTCGGCTTCGACGATTCGCTCGATGTGGTGGGTGTGCACCTGGTCGGCGGCATCGTCGGTACCCTGATGGTCGGCTTGGTGGCGACCGAAGAATCTCCGGCCGCGGTCTCCGGACTGTTCTACGGCGGTGGGTTCGATCAGCTGATCAAGCAGGCCGTCGGCGCCGGCGCCGTCCTGGCCTGGTCGGTGGTCGGCACGGCGATCATCGCCTATCTGATCAAGTTCACCATCGGGCTGCGTGCGGATCCGGAAAGCGAAGCACAGGGCCTCGACGAGTCCGAGCATGCGGAAACCGCATACGATCTTGCTGTGCTCGGTAGCAACACTTCGCGCCTGGCCGCCAAGGAGGCATGACCAACATGAAGCTGATCACCGCAATTGTCAAGCCGTTCACGCTCGAAGACGTGAAGGCAGGACTCGAACAGGCGGGCGTGCTCGGCATGACCGTCAGCGAGGTTCAGGGTTACGGCCGCCAGAAGGGACACACCGAGGTGTACCGGGGGGCGGAGTACTCCGTGGACTTCGTGCCCAAGGTGCGGGTGGAGGTCGTCGTCGAGGACGGTACTGCGGACCGGGTGGTGGAGATCATCGCCGAAGCTGCCCGAACCGGCAAGATCGGCGACGGCAAGGTGTGGGTGACGCCGGTCGAGTCGGTGGTCCGGGTCCGTACCGGAGAACGCGGCGCCGACGCGCTGTGACCGGGTCGGCGCGATGACGGCGCCGATCTGCTGACAGGCCCTATCTCGCGGCCGGAGCGTCTGCCGATGTCGGCAGATGCTCCGGCCGCCTGCCTTCAGGAGGCATGCAGTGAACCCGCAAGCGGCGAAAGACCTGGTCCGGGCGAGAGCGCAACTGCTCGACGATGCCGGTAGCCGGCACCGGCGGCTCGATGCGCACGCGCTGCGGCTGGCCTTGGTGGACCTGTACGAGCTGTGGCTGACCACGAAAGGACAGGAACTGGGGATCACCTCGAACGGGAAGTACGCGATCGTGGCGGTCGGCGGACTGGGCCGTCGGGAGATGCTGCCGTACTCCGATCTGGACCTGATCCTGTTACACGACAACGTGGCGGGGCCGGAACTGGCCGAGGTCGCCGACCACCTGTGGTACCCGCTCTGGGACGCGCACATCAAGCTGGACCACAGCGTGCGGACCGTACCGCAGGCGGTCCAGGTGGCGGCCGACGATCTGACCGCCGCGCTGGCCATGCTGGACGCGCGACATATCGCCGGCGACCCGGAGCTGAGCAACCTGCTGATCGGCGGCGTGCGCGCGGACTGGCGGCGCAGCCTGCGCGGCCGGCTCGACGACCTCGTCGCCCAGGTTCACGAGCGGTGGCAGCGCAGTGGTGAAATCGCCCATCGCGCTGAGCCGGATCTGAAGAACGGTCGGGGTGGGTTGCGGGATATCCAGCTGTTGGCGGCGTTGGCAATCGCTCAGCTGACCGACGCTGTGCCGCCGCTCGGTCCGGACGCGCCCGGCGGTGGGCTCGGCCGGGCGCACACCCGATTGCTGGATGTCCGCACCGAGCTGCAGCGGGTGGCCGGCCGGCCGCGCGACCAGCTGCGCGCCCAGGACGCCGACGAGATCGGTTATGCGCTGGGCATCGGGGACCGGTTCGACCTGGCCCGGATGCTCAGCGATGCCGCACGCACGGTCGGCTACTCGGTGGACGTCGGCTTGCGCACGGCAGCCGCGGCGGCGCCCCGACGCGGCCTGTCCCGGCTGCGCCGGATGCCGGTCCGCCGGCCGCTGGACGAGGGCGTGGTCGAGCACGGGGGCGAGGTCGGGCTCGCCCGGGACGCTCGTCCGGGGCGGGACCCCGGTCTGGTGTTGCGGGTAGCGGCGGCCGCTGCCCGGACCGAGCTGCCGATCGGTGCGAATACCCTGAATCGGCTGGCCGACGCGGCACCCGAACTGCGCGAGCCGTGGCCCAAGGAGGCGCTCGACGACCTGTTGGTGCTGCTCGGCTCGGGCCGAGTCGCCGTCGCGACGATCGAGGCACTCGACCGCACCGGACTGTGGGGCCGGTTGCTGCCGGAATGGGGCGCGGTCCGGGACCTGCCGCCGCGCGACTCCATCCATACCTGGACCGTCGACCGGCATCTGGTGGAGACGGCGGTGTACGCCGGCGCGCTGACCACGCGGGTCTCGCGGCCGGATCTGTTGCTGCTCGCGGCGCTGGTGCACGACATCGGCAAGGGGCGTGGCGGCGACCATTGTGTGGTCGGTGCCGACCTCGCCACCCAGATCGGCAATCGACTGGGGCTGTGGCCGTCGGACGTCGCGGTCCTGCGCGCGGTGGTCCGCCACCACCTGTTGCTGCCCGAGATCGCGGCCCGCCGCGACCTGGACGATCCGGCGACCGTGGCGGCCGTGGCCGAAGCGCTGGACGGCGATGCCCTGGTGTTGGAGTTGTTACGGGCGCTCGCCGAAGCGGACTCGATGGCCACCGGGCCCGGCGTCTGGGGTGGCTGGAAATCGTCGCTGATCGACGATCTCACCCGGCGGGCCCGCCTGGTGATGGCGGGTGAGGAGCTGCCCGCGCCGGACCCGATCGATCCGGCGCGGCTTGCCCGGGTGGCGGCCGGTGGCGTGCAGGTGCAGCTGGAACCGGCCGACGAGCACACCTATCTGGTCACCGTGGTGGCTCCGGACCGGCTCGGGCTGTTCGCCGACGCCGCCGGGGTGCTTGCGCTGCACTCGCTGCGGGTGTTGTCGGCGTCGTTGAACAGTCATGTCGCCGACGACGGCGAAACGACTGCGGTCGACACCTTCCTGGTGGCGCCGTTGTTCGGGGCACCCCCGGCGCCCGAGCTGCTGCGGCAGGACCTGATCCGCGCGATCGCCGGCGAGATCGACCTGGCGCGCGCGTTGGAGCGCAAGGAGAAGGCAGCCGTGCCGCCGTCGGGCACGGCCGGCGTTCCGTCCGGGCATGCCCAGGCGCCGCCCCGGTTGATCTGGTTCGACACCGACGTTGCCGGACGATCGATTCTGGAGCTGCGAGCCGAAGACCGGGCGGTACTGCTCAGCCGCGTCGCCGGGGTGCTGGAGAGCTGTGCCGCCGACGTGCGCTGGGCCAAGGTGACCACCTTGGGGCCGGTCGTGGTGGACGCGTTCTGTCTGCAGTTGCGCGATCCGGCGACGGACCGGGCCCGGATCACCGATGCGGTACTTGCGGTGCTGCCGCATCCGGCACCGCCGGCGAAGACCGATCGTCCGTAGGTGCCCGGCGCGCGGGCTCGGGCGCAGTTTCGGCGCGGACCCATTCCAGATATGCGGCGTGCCCGGTCACGATCGGCTTCACCACCACCTGCGGTACGTCGTAGGGGTGGTCGCTGTCGGCTCGCTCGACGATCCGGTCCACCAGGGACCGGCGGGTGTGCAGAACCGCCAGCGCCTCGCTGCTGTCTTCGATCCGGCCCTGCCAGCGGTAGACCGAGCGGACCTGGGATATCAGGTTGGCGCAGGCGGCCAGCCGGTCGTTCACCAGGCTCGTGGCGAACTCGGCCAGCCAGGCGGCGTCGTCGCCGGTGATGTTTACTTCGACTACCGACTCTTGCGTGTCGAATTCTTCGATGTGGGAGGCGCCCACCCCGGACTCACTTTCTGACCAACTCACGGCCCATCGCATCGAGGACGAGCTGGCGAGCATGATCGCGGTCGCGGGACATGCTGCCACGACCGCTGATGACCGACCCGTCGTAACTCAATCCGACCCAGCGTCCTTCGGCGTGGCCGCCGTGCGGATGCAACGCGAAGTAGATCGTTCCCTTGGAACGGACCCCGGATTCCGCCGCTCGGTACCAACCCATCAGGGCCTCGTTGTCCCACAGTCGCAGTTCCCCCCGCCAGCGGTAACTGCCGGCCTCCAGGTCGCCCGCGCGACCGGCATCCACCCCGATGAAATCCCCGTGCTGACGGAGCGTCGCTTCGTGCACGTCGATCCGCTCGGCTCGGTCCTTCCAAGTCTGCCAGGCCATCCACCAGTCGCCGGCGAGATCGATGGCGCGGGGGATCTGACCGGCCAACTCGGCGACGGATATGCTGAGTGCCTCGGCGAGTGCTACCGCCACCGCGAGCAGCGGCTGCTGCTCACCGGCCTCGTAGCGGGCGATCTGGCGCAAGTGGACCCCGACGTCCTTCGCCAGCTGCGCTTGCGAGAGGCCCAGTTGCTGGCGCCGTGCTCGCATGATCTCAGACATCTCCACACGCCTATCTTGCGATTTCCGCAAATCAACCGCAAACTATGACGCAATCGTCTTGGGGTCGGGCCTACAAGTCATCCGGGTGAGAAGGTGTCGGTGATGGCGGTGGAGTTCTATTCCCGCTCGTTGATGTCGAGTGAGGCGACCCCACACACAGCTCGCTGTGTCGGTGGGGACAGCTGGGTGGTGTCCTGGTTGCCCGGGCGCACGATATCGGGTGATCAGGCGGCGGCCGCCATGTCGTTCGCGTCGGCCTTGGCCGCGGAGAATTCGGTGTCGGATACGGCCTGGTCGGAATCGACCTGGGCGGCCCTGGATTCCTGGGCGGCGGCGCTCGGCCTCACCGCCCGCGAGGCGGCGTTCATGGTTCGGCTGGAACACCACCCCCTGGTCCGGTCCGGGACCTGTGACGTCGCCGAAGGGTGACCCGCGGGTGCGTCCCGCAGCCGGGTGGGTCCGGCGGCCGTTACGCTGAACCGAAGCGGACGTAGACGATCAGGAGCGCGCCTCGGTGTTCGAATCCCTTTCCGACCGGCTTACCGGTGCTCTCAAGGACCTCCGTGGCAAGGGTCGGCTGTCCCCGGCCGACATCGACGCCACGGCCCGGCAGATCCGCCTTGCGCTGCTCGAAGCCGATGTCGCGTTGCCGGTGGTTCGGGGGTTCGTCGCCCGGATCAAGGAGCGGGCGAAGGGCGCCGAGGTATCGGCTGCGCTGAATCCGGCGCAGCAAGTTGTCAAGATCGTCAACGAGGAACTGGTCGGAATCCTCGGCGGCCAAACCCGTCGGCTGCAGTTCGCCAAGACTCCGCCGACCGTGATCATGCTGGCCGGCCTGCAGGGTTCGGGTAAGACCACGCTGGCCGGCAAGCTCGCGCTGTGGTTGCGCGAGCAGGGACACACGCCGCTGTTGGTGGCCTGCGACCTGCAACGGCCGGGCGCGGTCAGCCAGTTGCAGATCGTCGGCGAGCGCGCCGGCGCCGCGGTGTTCGCCCCGCACCCGGGGACGTCGGTCGGCGGCGCCGGCGGCGTGCCGATCACCGTCGACGATCCGGTCCTGGTTGCCCGGGCGGGCATCGACGAGGCCCGACGTAAGCAGTACGACGTGTTGATCGTCGACACCGCCGGCCGACTCGGTATCGACGCCGAGCTGATGGGCCAGGCGGCGGCGATCCGGGACGCGGTGTCCCCGGACGAGATTTTGTTCGTGCTCGATGCCATGGTCGGCCAGGACGCGGTGGCCACCGCCGAAGCTTTCCGGGACGGGGTCGGGTTCACCGGTGTCGTCCTGACCAAGCTGGACGGTGACGCCCGCGGCGGCGCGGCGTTGTCGGTGCGCGAGGTGACCGGTACGCCGATCATGTTCGCTTCCAGCGGCGAGAAGTTGGAAGATTTCGATGTCTTCCACCCGGACCGGATGGCCGGCCGGATCCTCGGCATGGGTGATGTGCTCACGCTGATCGAGCAGGCCGAGCAGGTCTACGACGAGCAGCAGGCCGAGGAGGCCGCGCGCAAGATCGGTACCGGTGAGCTGACGCTGGAGGATTTCCTCGAGCAGATGATGGCGATCCGGAAGATGGGCCCGATCGGCAACCTCCTCGGCATGCTGCCCGGCGCCGGTCAGATGAAGGAGGCGTTGGCCCAGGTCGACGATCGGCAGCTGGATCGGGTTCAGGCGATCATCCGTGGGATGACCCCGGCCGAGCGGGCCAATCCGAAGATCATCAATGCGTCCCGGCGGCTGCGGATCGCCAACGGCTCCGGGGTGAGCGTCTCCGAAGTCAATCAGCTGGTCGACCGGTTCTTCGAGGCACGCAAGATGATGGCCCAGATGGGCCGGCAGATGGGGCTGCCCGGCGCTCGCCGCAACAACGCGAAGACCAACCGCAAGGGCGGTAAGAAAGGCCGGAAGAAGACCGGCCGGGGTCCGACGCCGCCGCGGGTGCGTGGCGGGTTCCCCGGTGGTATGCCCGCCGGGATGCCGGATCTGTCCGGGTTGCCGCCCGGCCTCGACCAGCTGCCGCCGGGGCTGGAAGGGATCGATCTGTCCCAGCTGAAGTTCCCGAAGAAGTAGGCGCGGGTTGCCGGGCGCCGCACCGATCCTGCACCTGCGCGGCACCGGTCTACCCGACGGCGAGCCGCTGGAGCTCTGGCTGCACGACGGGCTGATCTCGCTCGACCCGGTTCCCGGTGCGGCGACGATCGCCGATCGGGGCTGGATCGTGCCGGGGTTGGTCGACGCGCACTGCCACGTCGGGATCACCTACGGCGGCGGGCACGAGGACGCGGCCGGAGCCGTCGCCCAGGCCGAGGCCGAACGGGATGTCGGTGCGCTGCTGCTGCGCGACGCCGGATCGCCGATCGATACCCGGTTCATCGACGACCGGGCGGACCTGCCGAAGATCATCCGGGCCGGCCGGCACATCGCCCGCCCGCGGCGTTACATCCGCGAACTCGGCATCGAGCTGGACGACGAACGCGACCTGCCGGAGATCGTCGCCGAGCAGGCGGCGCGCGGCGACGGCTGGGTGAAGATCGTCGGCGACTGGATCGACCGGTCGGTGGGGGATCTGTGTCCGTTGTGGAGTGACGACACGTTGCGGGCTGCGATCGACGCGGCGCATGCTGCCGGCGCCCGGGTCACCGCGCATGTATTCGGCGAGGCCGCGCTGCCGGGGCTGCTCCGCGCGGGGATCGACTGCATCGAACACGGCACCGGCCTGACCGACGAGACCATCGAGCTGATGGTCGAATACGGCACCGCGCTGGTGCCGACGCTGATCAATATCGACACCTTCCCGGACATCGCGGCCGGCGCCGGCAAGTACCCGACCTACCAGCGGCACATGCTGGACCTGCACGCCCGGGTTCGAGACACCGTCGGTCGGGCGCACGACGCCGGCGTGCCGATCTACGCCGGGACCGACGCCGGCGGCTCGATCCGGCACGGGCGGGTCGCCGACGAGGTGGCGGCGTTGCAGGGGGCGGGGCTGACCCCGACCGAAGCACTCGGCGCGGCGTCCTGGGCGGCCCGCGCGTGGTTGGGCCGGCCCGGGATCGAGCCCGGAGCGCCGGCGGATCTCTTGGTGTTCGACGAGGATCCGCGGCTCGGCCCGAGGGTGCTGAGCACCCCACGGCTCGTGGTGCTCCGCGGCCGGGTCTATCCGGCCTAGCGTCCGGTCGGAGTAGCGTCGATCGGCGTGAGCATCCGTCTCGGCTACCAGATCCCCAATTTCAGCTACGGCACCCCGGTGCACGAGCTGTTCCCGACCGTGCTGGCCCAGGTTCGCGAGGCCGAGCAGGCCGGATTCGACGCGGCTTTCGTGATGGACCATTTCTACCAACTGCCCGGCCTCGGTCAGCCGGACGAGCCGATGCTGGAGGCATATACGGCGCTGGCCGGGATCGGTTCGGCGACCGAACGGATTCAGCTGTCCGCCCTGGTCACCGGTAACACCTACCGCAATCCGGCACTGTTGGCGAAGACGGTGACCACTCTCGACATGGTCAGCGGCGGGCGCGCGGTACTCGGTATCGGGGCCGGCTGGTACGAGCTCGAGCACCGCTCGCTCGGGTTCGAGTTCGGCACCTTCACCGACCGGTTCGCTCGACTGGACGAGGCGTTGCAGATCATCGTCCCGATGCTGCGTGGGCAGCGGCCGGACTTCGCCGGGCAGTGGTATCGGGTCGAGGGCGCGATCAACGAGCCGCGCTGGCGGGACGACCTGCCGGTGCTGCTCGGCGGAAGTGGCGAACGCAAGACGTTTCGGCTCGCCGCGCGTTATGCCGACCACCTGAACATCATCTGCAACACGAGCGAACTGCCCGGCAAGCTGGCAGCGCTGGAACAGCGGTGCGCCGAGGTCGGGCGGGATCGTTCGACCCTGGAGACCAGTTATCTGGCGTTCGTGGTGATCGACGAAGACGGCGGCACCGCCCGTCGGCTGCACCGGGACATGCTTGCGGCCAACGGAATCGACCTGTCGTCGTTGACCGAGGCGCAGCGTGCCGCCGCTACCGACCGGCACTTCGTCGGGGATCCGGACGAGGTGGCCGACGGTATCCGGACCCGGGTGCTGGCGGCCGGGATCGACGGGGTGATCGTCAACCTGGTGGCGAACGGACATCAGCCGGGCATCGTGGAGCTGGCCGGGCGGAGCCTGGCACCGTTGGTGCGCTGACCGTGCCGGCGCAGGATTTCTCGTCCTGCAGGTGGTCTGGCAGAATGACGAGCCGTTCGCCCGTCTCCGGTCACGCACCGCGCGGCGGTCACACCATGTTCAACGCAAAACCGGGCCCGCGCGCCATGCGGGCCGCCGAATTGCGCCGTGACCACCAAGGAAGGCTCTACTCATGGCTGTCCGTATCAAGCTCACCCGCCTCGGCAAGATCCGCAACCCGCAGTACCGGGTGATCGTCGCGGACTCGCGCACCCGCCGGGACGGCCGCGCGATCGAGACGATCGGCAAGTACCACCCGAAGGAAGAGCCGTCGCTCATCGAGATCGATTCCGAGCGCGCCCAGTACTGGCTCGGGGTGGGCGCGCAGCCGACCGAGCCGGTGCTGCACCTGTTGAAGGTGACCGGCGACTGGCAGAAGTTCAAGGGTCTGCCCGGTGCCGAGGGCACGCTGCGCGTCGCTCCGGCGAAGCCGTCCAAGCTGGAGTTGTTCAACGCGGCGCTGGCCGCCGCGGACAACCAACCGGTGGTCGAGGCGACGACCCCGAAGCAGAAGGCGGCCAAGAAAGACGCCGTCGAGGCCGAGAACGATTCTGCCGCGCAGTGAGCGCGATCGTCGCCGACGCGGTCGAGCACCTGGTCCGCGGAATCGTGGCGAACCCGGACGACGTGCGGGTCGAGGTGATCACCGGGCGCCGTGGGCGGACCGTCGAGGTGCACGTGCACCCGGACGACCTGGGCAAGGTGATCGGCCGCGGCGGTCGCACCGCCACGGCACTGCGGACCTTGGTCGCCGGGATCGGTGGCCGGGGCATCCGGGTCGACGTGGTCGACACCGACCTGTAAGTCCGAGCAGCGGGGATTCGACGTCGTGGAGCTGGCCGTCGGGCGGGTGGTGAAGGCGCACGGCGTGCGCGGTGAGCTGGTGGTGGAGGTCCGCACCGACGAGCCGGAGCGACGGTTCGCGCCCGGCGGTCGGCTGCGGGGCCGGGATCGTCTCGGCCGCGAGCGTTCCTACACCGTCGAGTCGTGCCGCGCGCATTCCGGTCGGCTGTTGGTCCAGTTGGCCGAGATCGCCGACCGTACTGCGGCCGACGCGGTCCGCGGCACCGTGTTCGTGATCGACTCGGCGGATCTGCCGCCGAGCGACGACCCGGAAGAGTTCTACGACCACGAGCTGGAAGGCCTGCAGGTCGAGCTGCTCGACGGCAGTGTGATCGGCACCGTCGCGGAGGTGCTGCACTCGGCGGCGGGAGAATTGTTGGCGGTGACCGCCGCGGACGACGGCCGGGAGATCTTGATCCCATTCGTGACCGAGCTGGTGCCGACGGTGTCGCTGGCGGAGCGGCGGATCGTGGTCGATCCGCCGGACGGATTGCTCTGAGGCCGGTCGTGCGCATCACCGCGGTCACGATCTTTCCCGAGTATCTTGAGCCGTTGCGGACGGCGTTGCTGGGCAAGGCGATCGAGCGGGATCTGATCTCGGTCGCGGTCCACGACCTCCGGCGTTGGACACACGACGTGCATCGGTCCGTCGACGACGCCCCGTACGGTGGCGGTCCGGGCATGGTGATGACACCGACGGTCTGGGGTGCAGCGCTGGACCAGGTATGCCCGGACGACGCGTTGCTGGTGGTGCCCACTCCCGCCGGCGTGCCGTTCACCCAGGCCACCGCGCATCGTTGGGCGAGCGAGCGGCATCTGGTGTTCGCCTGCGGTCGCTATGAGGGAATCGACCAGCGGGTCTTCGACGACGCCGGCACCCGGGTGCGCGTCGAGGAAGTCAGCATCGGCGACTACGTGCTGATCGGCGGCGAGGCTGCCGTGCTGGTGATGGTCGAGGCGGTGGCCCGGCTGCTGCCCGGGGTATTGGGCAACCGTGCATCCCACGAGCAGGATTCGTTCGCTGCCGGCACCGGCGGTCTGCTCGAAGGCCCGGCCTACACCCGCCCGCCGAGCTGGCGCGGGTTGGACGTGCCGGAGGTGCTGTTGTCCGGCGACCACGCCAAGATCGCCGCGTGGCGGCGGGACCAGTCGTCGGCCCGAACCAGGGCCCGCCGACCCGACCTGCTCTCGTCCGACTGACACCGCCGGCGTTCGGCTCGCCGCGCGCAGAATTCCGGCTGCGGGAGGCGATTCCGCGCCCGGCAAGCCCACTCGTGGGACGCGATATCGGCCGCGCTCGGTAGGTTGGTCGCCGTGACAGTCCACATCCCGCCCGTGTCCGATCGGATCGCCACCGAACTCGATGTCTCGCCGAAACAAGTTGCGGCGGCGCTGGCGTTGCTGGACGGCGGCGCCACCGTGCCGTTCGTCGCGCGCTACCGCAAGGAAGCCACCGGTGGACTCGACGACGCCCAGTTACGGACGCTGCACGAGCGCAGCGGTTACCTCCGCGAACTGGACGAGCGCCGCACTGCGGTGCTCGATTCGATCACCGAACAAGGCAAGCTCACCGACGCGCTGCGCGACCGAATCATGGCGGCCGACACCAAGGCTCGGCTCGAGGACATCTACCTGCCGTACAAGCCGAAGCGCCGGACCAAGGCACAGCTGGCCCGGGAGGCCGGCCACGAACCGGTCGCCGATGCGCTGCTCGCCGATCCGACCACCGATCCGGCCGGCTACACCACCGAGCAACTCGACGGGGCCCGGGCGATCCTGGTCGAACGGTTCGCCGAAGACGCCGACCTGGTCGGTGAGCTGCGCGAGACCATGTGGCAGACCGGCCGGCTGGTCGCTGCGGTGCGGGACGGTAAACAGGAGAGCGGTGCGAAGTTCGCCGACTACTTCGACTTCACCGAGCCCTTCACCGCGCTGCCGTCGCACCGCATTCTCGCCCTGTTGCGCGGGGAGAAGGAGGAGGTGCTGTCGCTGCAGCTGGAGCCGGACCCGGAGGGAACCGGCGGTTACGACCAGCGGATCGCGCAGCGATTCGGCATCGCCGATGCCGGCCGCCCGGCCGATCGCTGGCTGCTCGACACCGCGCGGTGGGCGTGGCGCACCAAGCTGGCGGTGTCGCTGGGCATCGACGTCCGGATGCGGTTACGCCGCTCGGCGGAGGCCGACGCGGTCGATGTCTTCGCGGCCAACTTGCGGGATCTGTTGCTCGCTGCGCCGGCGGGCATGCGCCCGACGATGGGCCTGGATCCGGGCTACCGCACCGGAGTCAAGGTCGCGGTCGTCGACGGGACCGGCAAGGTGCTCGGCACAGAGGTGGTTTATCTGCACCAGCGCGATCGTGCACTGGCCGTGCTCGGGGCGTTGGTGGCCCGATTCGGCGTCGAGTTGATCGCGATCGGCAACGGCACGGCGTCCCGGGAGACCGACGCGCTCGCCGCGGAATTGATCGCCCACATCCCGGAGCGGGCGCCGACCAAGGTGACGGTGTCGGAGGCGGGTGCCTCGGTGTATTCGGCGTCGGCGTACGCCTCCCGGGAGTTGCCGGAGCTCGACGTGTCGCTGCGCGGGGCGGTATCGATCGCCCGGCGGTTGCAGGACCCTCTGGCGGAACTGGTGAAGATCGACCCGAAGTCGATCGGGGTCGGCCAGTACCAGCACGACGTGTCGGAAACGTTGTTGGCCCGCTCCCTCGGCGGGGTGGTCGAGGACGCGGTGAATGCGGTCGGGGTGGATGTGAACACAGCCTCTGCGCCGTTGCTTGCCCGGGTGTCCGGGATCACCGCGACGCTGGCCGACGCGATCGTCGCGCACCGGGATGCCAACGGCCCGTTCCGCAACCGCGACCAGCTGACCGGTGTTCCGCGACTCGGCCCGAAGGCGTTCGAGCAGTGTGCCGGGTTCCTCCGGATTCGCGGTGGTGACGATCCGCTCGACGGGTCCGCGGTGCATCCGGAGGCCTACCCCGTGGTCCGGCGGATCTTGGCCGCCACCGGCGGTGGGGTCGACGAGTTGGTCGGCAACAGCCGGGTGTTGCGGGGGCTCGCGCCGGATCGATTCACCGACGAGCGCTTCGGCGTGCCGACCGTCGCCGACATCCTTGCCGAGCTGGACAAGCCCGGCCGCGATCCCCGCCCGGAGTTCACCACCGCGACGTTCGCCCCGGGCATCGAGAAGGTTGCCGACCTGCGTCCCGGCATGGTGCTGGAAGGTGTGGTCACGAACGTGGCCGCGTTCGGCGCGTTCGTCGACGTCGGCGTGCACCAGGACGGTTTGGTGCACGTCTCGGCGATGTCACGCAGCTTCGTCCGAGATCCGCACGAGGTGGTCCGCTCCGGCGATGTGGTGCGGGTGAAGGTGCTCGAGGTCGACACCGAACGGCAGCGGATCGGGCTCAGCATGCGGCTCGACGACGAGGTCGGCGGCAAACGGACCCCGGGTGGCGGCAAGCCCGAACCGGCCGGGCCGGCGGCGGGTGGGCAGGGCCGGAATCGTAAAGCTCAGGACCGCAAAGGACAGGATCGCAAGGGAGCCGGACGGCCGGCGCGGGAGCGGCCGGCGCCCAGTGGGGCCATGGCGGACGCGCTGCGCCGAGCCGGTTTCGACGGCCGGTAGGAGTCGGCGCGGTGCGGCAATGGCTGACGGAGGCGGTGATCTCGCACGGCCGGCTGCCGCTGCTCTGCTTCCTGATCGGCTTCATCGTCGCGTTCGTGTTCATCCGGATCAGCGTCCGGCTGATTCGGGCGAAGGTGCGCTGGTGGCCGGGAAACCTCGAGTTGGGCGGGCACCACGTGCATCACGCGGTCGTCGGCATCGTGACGATGCTGGTCTGCGGTGTCGCGTTGATCGCCGTTTTCGAGAGCGGTTCGACCACCACCGGCGCGGCGTTGGCCGGTGGTTTCGGCATCGGTGCGGGTTTGGTGCTGGACGAGTTCGCGCTGATCTTCTATCTGCGCGATGTCTACTGGTCGGTGCAGGGTCGTGCCTCGGTGGATGCGGTGTTCGTCGCGATCGCGGTCACCGGTCTGTTGCTGATCGGGCTGCACCCGTTGGCGCTGCTGGACGTCGCCGGGTTCCGGGCCGACGACCTGTGGTCGCGTGGGGTCGTGGTGATCTGGTCGCTGACCCACCTGGTCCTGGCCGGGCTGGTCCTGGCCAAGGGCAAGATCTGGACCGGTCTGGCCGGAATGTTCTTCCTTCCACTGCTGGTGGTGGGTGCGGTCCGGATCAGCCGACCGGGCGCTCCGTGGGCTCGCTGGCGATATACCACCCGGCCGGCTCGGATGCGGCGCGCCCTGGCACGGGAGAAGAACCTGCGTCGGCCGCTGATCCAGGCGAAGATCTGGGTGCAGGACCTGATCGCCGGCCGGCCGGATCTCGACCATGTGCGGGAGGCCGCCGAGCAGGAGCTCGCTCGAACGGTGCGTGCGGCACCGCCCCCACCTGCCGGTGAGTCCGGACCGGTCGATTAGGGTGGTCCTCGCCTGGTCTGGCAGACTGTTCGGGTTGCCTTGTGCGACTCGCACCCCACATCGGAGCATGAACCGGTTTCGAGCTACGCGCTCGCCAGGGTCCTCTGCTCGCGCCACAACACAGAGGACGGCACCTACGATGAACACCCTGGACTTCCTGGACGAGAAGTCGCTGCGCGACGACGTTCCCGATTTCCGCCCCGGCGATACCGTCGATGTGCACGTGAAGGTCATCGAGGGCGCCAAGGAGCGTATCCAGGTGTTCAAAGGTGTGGTGATCCGCCGCCAGGGTGGCGGGATCCGGGAGACGTTCACCGTGCGCAAGGTGTCGTTCGGGGTCGGTGTCGAGCGGACCTTCCCGGTGCACAGCCCGAATATCGACCACATCGCGGTGGTATCGCGTGGCGACGTTCGTCGGGCCAAGCTCTACTACCTGCGTGATCTGCGCGGCAAGGCCGCCAAGATCAAGGAAAAGCGCTGACCGGCGTCGCCGCGACAGCCACGTTCGGATGCGGTCGGTGAGCGCAAAAACCGAGCAGAAGCGCCCGTTCTGGCGTGAGCTTCCGATGCTGATCGTCGTGGCGCTGCTGCTGACCTTCCTGCTGCAGACGTTCATCGGTCGGGTCTATCTGATCCCGTCGGAGTCGATGGAGCCGACGCTGCACGGATGTGCCGGCTGCACCGGCGACCGGATCGTGGTGGAGAAGATCTCCTACAGTTTCGGCGACCCGAAGCCGGGCGATGTGATCGTCTTCCACGGCCCGCCGTCGTGGAACGGCGACTACCGCTCGATCCGTTCGGACAATCCGGTGATTCGGACGCTGCAGAACGTCGGCTCGATCTTCGGCGTCGTTCCGCCGGACGAGAACGACCTGGTCAAGCGAGTGATCGCGACCGGCGGTCAGACCGTGCAATGCTGCGACGAGCAGGGTCGAGTGCAGGTCGACGGTAAGTCGCTGAACGAGCCGTACATCGAGTTCGACTTTCCGTTCGTGCCGGGCGCTCAGGACTGCACCACCACACCACGTTCCGGTCGGTGTTTTGCGCCGGTGAAAGTGCCCGACGGCAACTTGTGGATGATGGGCGACAACCGGAGCAATTCGGCAGACTCGCGCTACCACGGCGGTGACGAGCTGCAGGGCACGGTGCCGGTGGACAATGTGCGGGGCAAGGCCGTGTTGATCGTGCTGCCACCGGGTCGCTGGGGCACTGTCGGTTCGCCGGACATCCAGTCCGGCTGATCCCCTGGCATGACCGGCTGGCCACCGCGCACCGTCATTCGCCGCTCCACCGGTCTGCGGACCTTGGAATCGGCGCTGATCCGCTGTGGTCTCGGTCCGGTTGCCGGGGTGGACGAGGCAGGTCGGGGTGCGTGCGCCGGCCCGTTGGTGGTCGCCGCCTGCTTGCTGGCACCCCGGCCCCACGCCGCACTGGCCGACTTGGACGACTCGAAGAAGCTCACCGAGGTGGCTCGGGAGCGGCTGTATCCGGTGATCACCCGGTTGGCCTTGGCCTGGTCGATCGTGACCTATCCGGCCTGGGAGATCGACGCGATCGGCGTGCACGTGGCGAACCTGGAAGGGATGCGCCGCGCGGTCGCGGCGCTCGGCACGCCGCCGGGTTACGTGCTCAGCGACGGTTTCCGGGTGCCGGGCCTCGCCGTACCGTCGCTGCCGGTGATCGGCGGCGACGCGACCGCAGCCTGCGTCGCAGCAGCCAGCATCCTGGCCAAGGTGACCCGGGACCGGATGATGGTCGAGTTGGACGCCAGGGTTCCCGGCTACGGATTTGCCGGGCACAAGGGCTACAACACCCCGGAGCACAACGCAGCCCTGGCCGCGCGCGGGCCGAGCATGCAGCACCGTTTGTCATGGCGCAACGTAGGGTCTGGGCCGACGCCCGCGCCGGAACCGGCTTCCGCCCGACGCCGCGGCGACACGACCGGACCCACACCGACGAGCAGGAGGATGCCGACCGGATGAGCGCCGAAGATCTCGAGAAGTACGAGAACGAGATGGAGTTGTCCCTGTACCGGGAGTACAAGGACATCGTCGGGCAGTTCACCTACGTGGTGGAGACCGAGCGGCGGTTCTACCTGGCGAACTCGGTCGAGCTGGTGCCGCGTAACAACGACGGCGAAGTGTACTTCGAAGTCCGGATGAGCGATGCCTGGGTGTGGGACATGTACCGCCCGGCGCGGTTCGTCAAGCAGGTGCGGGTCGTCACGTTCCGCGACGTCAACATCGAAGAGCTCGACAAGCCGGATCTGCGGCTGCCGGAGTGAGCTCCGGGTAATTCCCGCCTGAGCCGCCGCTACCGGGCCGCTGTTGTGGATAGATTCCGATTCATCCCCAGCCCGGCCCGTGGGCCGGCCGGTGCGGCCGGATGTGTCACCCGTCGCCGTGACCGTCGGCGGCATGGCACACAACCAAAATCTCGGAGCACACGGCGAAGATCTTGCGGCTGAGTTCCTGACCGCCGCCGGTATGCAGATCCTCGCCCGCAACTGGCGCTGTCGCTACGGCGAGCTCGATCTCGTCGCCACCGACGGCGACACCACGGTATTCGTCGAGGTGAAGACCCGGGCCGGGTTCGGTTTCGGGTCGCCCGCCGAGGCGGTCACCCAGGACAAGCGGCGGCGAGTCCGCCGGCTGGCGGCGATCTGGCTGGACGAGTGGGCCGGCCCCTGGACCGAAGTGCGGTTCGACGTGGTGTCGGTCCAGCTCGCCGATCCGACTGCACCGGAGCTCGAGCACTACCCGGGGGTGTTCTGATGCTCGGCCGGGCGTATTCGGTTGCCGTTCGCGGAGTGGACGGCGAACTGGTGGAGATCGAGGCCGATATCGGCCGCGGTCTGCCGGGCGTCCATCTGGTCGGCTTGCCGGACACCGCGTTGCAGGAATCGCGCGATCGAGTACGTGCCGCGGTGGCGAACTCGGGGGAGAAATGGCCGGAGCGTCGGGTCGTGCTGGCGCTCTCGCCGGCCACCCTGCCCAAGGTCGGGTCGGTCTACGACGTGGCGTTGGCCGCAGCGGTATTGCATGCGGCGCAGACGATTCCGCCCGAACCGTTGGCGGGGACGGTGCTGCTCGGTGAGCTGGCGCTCGACGGTCGGCTGCGCCCGGTCCGCGGAATTCTGCCCGCGGTCCTGGCTGCCCGTCGGGAGGGTCGGCAGCGGGTGGTGGTGCCGGTGGCGTCGTTGCCCGAGGCGGGTTTGGTGGACGAGGTCGAGGTGCTCGGTGCCGAGACCCTCGGGGAGGTGATCGCGTGGCTGCGGGGTCGGGGCCGGCTGGCCACCCCGGTTGCAGCCGGCGCGGTGCCCCGCTCGACCCGGCGCGACCTGAGCGATGTGGTGGGTCAGGAAGAGGCCCGGTGGGCGATCGAGGTGGCCGCGGCGGGTGGCCATCATGCTCTGCTCACCGGACCGCCCGGGGTCGGAAAGACGATGCTGGCGCAGCGGCTGCCCGGGCTGTTGCCGCCGCTCACCGACGCCGAGTCGCTGGAGGTGACGGCCATTCATTCGCTCGCCGGAACGCTTCCCGACGGGCACCCGTTGGTGGTCGAGCCGCCGTTCGTGGCACCGCATCACACGACGACCGTGCCGGCGTTGGTCGGCGGCGGGTCGGGGATGGCGCGGCCGGGTGCGGTAAGCCGGGCACATCGCGGAGTGTTGTTCCTCGACGAATGCGCCGAACTCGGTACCAAGGTGCTCGAGTCGCTCCGCACGCCGTTGGAAGACGGGGAGGTGCGGATCGCGCGGCGCGACGGCGTCGCCCGGTATCCGGCTCGATTCCTGCTCTTACTGGCGGCGAACCCGTGCCCGTGCGCGCCGGCGCGAGAGACCGACTGCGTCTGCCCGCCGACCGCGCGGCGCCGCTATCTGGGGCGGTTGTCCGGGCCGCTGATCGACCGGGTGGATCTGCGGGTGCGGATGCGGCCGCTCTCGGCGGCGGCATACGCGGCCGCGCCGGCCGAGAGCTCGGATGCGGTCCGCGACCGGGTGTCGCAGGCCAGGGCCGCGGCCGCAGCACGGTGGCGGCCGCACGGCTGGTCGATCAACGGCGACGTTCCCGGCCCGGCATACGCCGGCGGTTCCGCCCGGCCCAGGCTGCGATGCGCCCGATCGAGGAGGCGTTGCGGCGGGGGGAGCTGACCGCGCGCGGTGCCGATCGGGCGCTGCGAGTCGCCTGGACACTCGCCGATCTGCGGGGGGCGGCCATGCCGGACGGGTCGGACGTGGCCGCCGCGCTGAATTTCAAGCAGCGGAGCGGGTCATGAACGACGAGCTGTTGGCGTGGGCTTATCTGTCCCGGGTGGTGCAGGGGCCGTGCGCCCCGTTGGCGGAGCTGATCACCCGGGTCGGGGTGATCGACGCGGCGCGCGCGGTCCGGGAGTGGACGCTGCCGGCGGTGCTGCGGCGGCGGACCGAGGCGCGCAGGCACCTCGATACCGCCGCGGCGGACCTTGCGCTGCTCGACCGGCTGGGTGGCCGACTTGTCACCCCGGACGACCCGGACTGGCCGGCCTGGCGGATGCTGGCGTTCGCCGCCCCCGGTCGGGACGGTGGTCGTGACGGGTCCGCCCCGCTCGCGTTGTGGGTGCGTGGTGCGGCTGCTCTCGCCGGCGCCACCGACCGCGCGGTTGCCGTCGTGGGCACTCGGGCGCCGAGCGGCTACGGCGTCGCGGTGGCCGGCGAACTCGCCGGTGATCTCGCCGCCGACGGCTGGACGATCGTGTCCGGTGCGGCGTTGGGCATCGATGCGGCCGCACATCGAGCCGCGCTCGCCGTCGGCGGGTGCACGATCGCGGTGTTGGCCTGCGGGGTCGACCTTCCCTATCCGGCGCAGCACACCCGGTTGCTCGCCGAGATCGCCGAGTCGGGACTGGTGATCAGCGAGTATCCACCCGGCATCGTGCCGGCGCGGTATCGATTTCTGGAGCGCAACCGGCACGTCGCCGGGCTGGCGGATGCGGTGGTCGTGGTCGAGGCAGGTTGGCGTAGTGGCGCCCGCAACACGGCGGCGTGGGCCCGTCGGCTGGGCCGTCCGGCGCTCGCGGTTCCCGGTTCGGTGTCGTCGGCGGCGTCGACCGGATGCCACCAGATGATCCGGGAGGGTGAGGCTCGGCTGGTCACGCGGGCGAGCGAGATCGTGGACGAGGCCGGGCCGTTGCGATTGCCGATCGGCGAGCCGGTGCCGGACCGGCCGACGGACCGGCTCTCCGGCGATCAGCTGTCGGTCTACGAGGCGTTGCCGGCGGTCGGCGCGCGAGAACCACGGCAGCTGGCGGAACTGTCCGGGGTATCGCTACCGCAGGTCCGGGCCACGCTGCCGTTACTCGAGCTGGCCGGGTTCGCCGGCGTCGACGACACCGGTTGGTTTCGGCGCCGGCCTCGGTCGAGCGGCGCGCCGACTTGAACCGTCGACCACACGCGGCGACGGTGGAGCGGTGTCCGACATCGAACCCGCCCTGCCCGGAGCCTGGCGTTCGGTGCTCGACGAGTACGCGGCGTATCTGCGGTTGGAGCGCAATCGTTCGGCGCACACGGTGCGGGCCTACGTCACCGACGCCCGGGCCGCGCTCAACCATCTGGCCGATGCCCGGCCGAACGCGGACCTGGCCGCCCTGGACCTGGCGGTACTACGTTCGTGGTTGGCCGGACAGGCCGCCGCGGGCGCAGCGCGGACGACCCTGGCCCGGCGGACCTCGTCGGTGCGGACGTTCACCGCCTGGTTGGCCCGAACCGGGCGGTTGCCGGCCGATCCGGGCACCCGGTTGATGTCGGCCCGAGCGTATCGGCCGTTGCCGGCGGTGCTGCGGCCCGGCCAGGCCGCCGAGGCGTTGGCAGCAGCCGAATCGGGTGCGGCGGAACATGATCCGGTCGCCCTGCGGGATCACCTGATCGTCGAGCTGCTGTACGCCACCGGCATCCGCGTGGGCGAGTTGTGCGGGATGGATATCGACGACGTCGACCACGAACGGTGGCTGGTCCGAGTTCTCGGCAAGGGTGGGAAGCAGCGATCGGTCCCGTTCGGTCGTCCCGCCGCGGCGGCGATCGACGCCTGGCTCACGCACGGTCGCCCGGCCCTGGCCACCGCCGCGTCCGGACCGGCGCTGCTCCTCGGCGTCCGCGGACGGCGGCTGGGCCAGCGGCAGGCCCGCACGGTGGTGCACGAGGTCGTCACGACGATTCCGGGCGCACCGGATCTCGGCCCACACGGGTTGCGGCACTCGGCCGCCACCCACCTGCTGGAGGGGGGCGCGGATCTGCGGGTGGTGCAGGAGCTGCTCGGTCACGCCAGCCTGGCCACGACTCAGTTGTACACCCACGTGTCGATCGCTCGGTTGCGCAGCGTGCACGGGCAGGCGCACCCGCGGGCATGACTCGAGCGGGGTACGCGAACGGTAACGCCGAACGTTCCGCCCGAGCTATCCCGGGGCGACCGGCTTCAGCCGGATCGGCCGGCCGCCCAGCAATGCCAGCGGATCCAGGTACTCGCGGCCCCGGCGCACCCCCCAGTGCAGGCACGCGGCTGCCGGACAGCCGGGGTGTCCCGCCTCGACGGCACCGATCGGTTCGCCGCGCGCGACTCGTCGACCGGCTGTGACATCGGCCCGAACCGGCTCGTAGGTGGTGCGCAGACCGCCCGGATGGTCGATCGAGACCACCGGTTTGCCGGCCACCGTGCCGGCGAACACCACGACTCCGGCCGCGGCGGCGCGCACCGGCTGCCCCGGCGCAGAACTCAGGTCGACGCCGCGATGGCCGGGGAGCCAATCGTGGTCCGGCTTGTCGAAACCTCGGGTGACGGCCGGTCGAGGTTCCAGTGGCCAGCGATATCCGGCAGGCGCAGCCGGCGCGGCAGCGGGGCCGGTCAGGGTCGGCAGCGTGAACATGATCAGGAGTGCCGACAGGATCGACGCGGGTATCGGACGCATGTCCCGACTGTGACCGATCCGACCTGGACGACTCGGCCGCTGTGCCCGGGTTGGGGACAACCGAGGCGCTGTGCACAGCGTTCGGGGCCCCGGCTGTTCAGTCCGACCGGTGCGCGCCGGGTTCGGTCTCGACGTGTTCGCGCGCCCGATGCAGCGTTTCGCGCCCGGCGTCGTAGGCATCGGCTGCCGATCCGCGCCACGCGGCCAGCAAAGTGCCGATCTCGGCCTGACCGGATTCCACTGATCGCCGCAGCTCGTCGGCGATCCGCTGTGCGGTTTCGCCCATCGCGTGGATATCTGCCAGAGTCATCTCGCTACCGTCGGACGGGGTCGAACCGTCCGGTCTCGAATCCGTCCCCAACCTTTTTTCCTTCCCCGTTCCGGGATGATCGTGCCCCACGATGCCCAGCCACGACAACCCTGAAGTTGGGGTGGGGACACCTTCCTGAGTACACTGTCTGCGCGGCCGGTGCATGCACGGGTCGACTTCGCGCGCCCGCGTGAATTGCCGTTGCAGGTCCTGCCTCCGGGCGGGTGGGCGGCAGACGGGCGCCAGGGCAGGGAAACCGACCGGTCATCCCTGCGGCAACCGGCAACAGAAAGAGATCGATACAGCTATGGCTGTTGTAACCATGAAGCAGCTGCTCGACAGCGGCGCGCACTTCGGGCATCAGACCCGCCGTTGGAACCCGAAGATGAAGCGGTTCATCTTCACCGACCGCAACGGCATCTACATCATCGACCTGCAGCAGACGCTGACCTACATCGACAAGGCCTACGAGTTCGTCAAGGAGACCGTCGCGCACGGGGGCACCGTGTTGTTCGTCGGTACCAAGAAGCAGGCGCAGGAGTCGATCGCGGCCGAGGCCACCCGGGTCGGCATGCCGTATGTGAATCAGCGCTGGCTGGGCGGAATGCTCACCAACTTCTCCACCGTGCACAAGCGGCTGCAGCGGCTCAAGGAGCTGGAGTCGATGGAGCAGACCGGTGGCTTCGAGGGGCGCACCAAGAAGGAAATTCTCATGCTCACGCGTGAGATGAACAAGCTGGACCGCACCCTCGGAGGTATCCGGGACATGGCGAAGGTGCCGTCGGCGATCTGGGTCGTCGACACCAACAAGGAGCACATCGCGGTCGGTGAGGCACGCAAGCTGAACATTCCGGTGATCGCGATCCTCGACACCAACTGCGACCCGGACCTGGTCGACTACCCGATCCCGGGCAACGACGACGCGATCCGGTCGGCCGCCTTGTTGACCAAGGTGGTGGCCTCCGCGGTCGCCGAGGGGGTGCAGGCCCGGGCCGGTGCTTCGGCCGGCGACGACAAGCCCGAGGGCGGTGTGGAGCCGCTCGCCGAGTGGGAGCAGGAGCTGCTGACGCAGGCCGCGACCAGCGCCGACGCGGCCGGCACCGACACCGTCGAGCCGCCGGTCGACGATGCGATGGCCGAGACCGCGCAATCGCCCGAACCGATGGCGCACAGCTGATCCGGCTGTATCCGAGCAGACACCATCTACGACAGGTAACCACGAGGAGGCTCGCCCTACGATGGCGAACTACACTGCCGCGGACGTCAAGCGACTCCGTGAGCTGACCGGCGCAGGCATGCTGGACTGCAAGAACGCGCTGACCGAAACCGACGGCGATTTCGACAAGGCCGTCGAGGTACTGCGGATCAAGGGCGCAAAGGATGTCGGCAAGCGCGCTGAACGCACAACCGCAGAGGGCCTCGTCGCGGCCAAGGGTGGCGTGTTGATCGAGATCAACTCGGAGACCGATTTCGTCGCGAAGAATGCCGAGTTCCAAGATCTGGCCGACCGGATCGTCACCGCCGCGGCGGCGGCGAAGCCGGCCGACCTCGACGCGTTGAACGCGCTTGCGCTCGATGGTGGCACCGTGGACGACGCGGTGCAGGCGCTGTCGGCGAAGATCGGCGAGAAGCTGGAGTTGCGTCGGTTCATCTCGTTCGACGGTCCGGTCGCGACCTACCTGCACAAGCGGGCGTCGGATCTGCCGCCCGCGGTCGGCGTGCTGATCGAGTACGACGGCGACGGCGACAGCGCGGCGGTGGCGGCACGTGGTGCCGCGATGCAGGTCGCCGCGCTGAAGGCGAAGTACGTGAGTCGCGACGAGGTGCCGGCCGACCTCGTCGAGAACGAGCGGCGGATCGCCGAGCAGACCGCGCGCGAGGAGGGCAAGCCGGAGGGTGCGCTGCCGAAGATCGTCGAGGGTCGGGTGAACGGCTTCTTCAAGGATGTCGTCCTCGTCGAGCAGGCGTCGGTGACCGACTCGAAGAAGACGGTCAAGGCGTTGCTGGACGACGCCGGTGTCTCGGTGAAGCGGATTGCTCGGTTCGAGGTCGGTACCAGCTAACTGGTGCAGGTGTACGGGCCCCGGTTCCGAAGGGAATCGGGGCCCGTCGCCGTTGCGATCAGTTTGTGGTTGCGATCAGTTCTTGGTCAGGGGTCGAGCCGGATCCCACTCGGCCAACTGCGCGAGCAGGTGGGTCTCGACGGCCGACCACGCGATGTCGGACGCGGTCTCGGCCGATCGCTCGTTGACCTGGTGGTCGGCGTCGGGGATCAGCGCACTCGGCGCGACGTCCAGCGCACGGGCGAGCCGGTAGATGGTGGACATCTGCGGATCGGCGCAGCCGTCGTCGCGGCTGGTGTTGCGCTCGATGTTGGAGATCTGGTTGCGGTGCAGGCCGCTCAGTTCGGCCAGCTGATCCTGCGACAGTGCACGATGCGTGCGCAGCGCGCGGACCCGTTTGGCGATCGACAGACCGTAGGTCCGCCACTCGAGTTCGCCTCCCTTCTGCGCCACGTTTCGAACGTGTCGGAGTCGGCGCGTAATGTCTGCCCAACATGTTGTGTAGCGATGGGCGCGCGAGGCAGTTCGGTGCCGACGGCCGCGCTTTCCAGATCGCGGCCGAGGCGATGCGGATTCGATTCGCAGCTCTGCACGATCCGATGTCGGCGGTGTCGTCGAGTGAGATCGACCCACTGCCGCATCAGCTCCGCGCGGTGTACGGCGAGCTGTTGCCCCGGGTGCCGCTGCGATTTCTGCTGGCCGACGATCCCGGCGCGGGTAAGACGGTGATGGCCGGATTGCTTGCCAAAGAACTGATGCTGCGTGGCGATGTCCACCGGCTGCTGGTCGTCGCACCGGGCAGCCTGGTCGAGCAGTGGCAGGACGAGCTTGCGGTCAAGTTCGGTATCCGGGCCGAGCTGCTCAGCCGCGAGCTGATGGAGTCTGCCGACCCGTTCCGGGAGCACCCGCTGCTGATCGCCCGGATGGACCAGCTCGCCCGGGACGACGACCTGCTGACCGCGCTCGACGGCAGCGAGTGGGATCTGACCGTCGTCGACGAGGCGCACCGGATGTCGGCCGCCTGGATCGGACCCGAGGTGCGGCGCACCCGGCGCTACGAGCTCGGCCTGCGGCTGGCGGCGGTCTCCCGGCATCTGCTGCTGATGACTGCGACCCCGCATGCCGGAAACGAGGAGAACTACCAGCTGTTTCTCGCGCTGCTCGACCCCGATCGGTTCGAGGGTCGCTACGTCGCCGACGTGCATTCCACCGATACGGCCGGGCTGATGCGGCGGATGGTCAAGGAGGATCTGCTCACCTTCGAGGGCAAGCCGCTGTTTCCCGAACGGATTGCCGAGACGGTGCCGTACGCGCTGTCGGCGTCCGAACGCGAGCTCTACGAGGACGTCACGCGATATGTCCGGGAGGAGATGAACCGGGCCGACGCGCTTGCCGACTCGCCGCGGCGGCGTACGGTCGGATTCGCGCTGACGGTGCTGCAACGGCGTCTCGCGTCCAGCACCCAGGCAATCCTGCGTTCGCTGCAACGCCGGCGTGATCGGCTGGAGCGAACTCTGGCGGACGGCATCGCGCACCGGCCGGTGCCGGCCGGCCGGCTGCTGCTCGACGACTACGACGGCGACGAGTTGGCAGCGGCCGATGCGGAGCTGCTGGAGGATCAGGTCGCCGACGCTGCGACCGCGTCGCTGACCGATGCCGAGCTGCGACTCGAGCTCGCCGAACTCGACCGGCTGATCCGGCTCGCCACCGATGTGCGCAATCTCGGCGAGGACCGTAAGTGGGCGGAGCTTCGTGATCTGCTGTTGCACGACGAACTGCTCGGTGACCGATCCGGCCGGCGGCGCAAGCTGATCGTCTTCACCGAACACCGCGACACCCTGGACTACCTGGCGAACCAGATCCGGAACGTGTTCGGCCGGGACGGTGCCGTCGTCACGATCCACGGCGGGACCAGACGCAACGAGCGTCGGGAGGTCCGCGAACGCTTCACCCACGACCCCACCTGCCAGGTCTTGATCGCCACCGATGCCGCCGGCGAGGGGCTGAACCTGCAGGCGGCGCATCTGATGATCAATTACGACCTGCCATGGAACCCCAACCGCATCGAACAGCGCTTCGGCCGCATCCACCGGATCGGCCAGCAGCACGTGTGCCGGTTGTGGAATCTCGTCGCCGAAGACACCCGTGAGGGTGCGGTGTTCGGCCGGCTGCTGGAGAAGATCGAGACGCAGCGAAAGGCCTACGGTGGCCGGATCTTCGACGTGCTCGGTGAGGCCTTCACCGAGCGCCCGCTGCGTGAGCTGCTGGTGGCCGCGATTCGCTACGGCGACGACCCGATCCGGTTGCAGGAGCTGGATCGGGTGATCGATGCCGAGGTCGGGGCCGGGCTGAGCGAGTTGGCCGACGAGCGGGCGCTGACCCGCGAGACGCTGTCCCGGCTGGATATCGACGGAATGCGTCGGCAGATGGACGAGGCTCGGGCGCGCCGGCTGCAGCCGCATTTCATCGAGAACTTTTTTCTGACTGCATTCGCCGAGCTGGGCGGACGGATGAGTCGGCGCGAGCGAGGCCGGTACGAGGTGACCTACGTTCCGGAGCTGCTCCGTAACCGCCGACGTGCGGCTCGGTCGAGCGGGCCGGTGGTCGATCGATACGAGCGAGTGACGTTCGAGCCCTCGCTGCGGGAGCGCGCGGGGGAGCGGCCGGCCGAGCTGCTCGCCCCGGGACATGCGCTGCTGGACGCCGTTCTCGACGCGACCGTGGAGCGCAACGGTGCGGCGTTGACCGCCGGGACGATTCTGCTCGACGACAACGACGCCGGCACCCGGCCTGCGCTGCTGGTCGCGCTCACCGCCGAGATCGTCGACGGCACCGGTACGACGGTCAGCAAGGCGTTCTCGTACGTCATGCTGCGTCCGGACGGCGCGGCCGTCGACGCCGGAGTCGCGCCCTACCTGGACGTTCATCCGCTGCCGGCCGAGCATGCCGAGCTCGGCCGGCGGGCCGCCGCCGCGGAATGGCTCGCTCCCGGGGTCGAGGCGTTGGCTGTGGATTGGGCTGTGCAGCACGCCCAGCCGGACCACGTGGCCCGGGTACGGGCTCAGCTGGTACCGCACCTCGAGCGGACGAAGTCCGCCGTCCGGGCGCGACTGCTGCAACAGATCAACTACCTGTACAGCGAGGCGGGCCGGCTCCGCGACGAGATCGCGGCGGGCCGGACGCAGCGCGTCCGGGTGAGTCCGGATCGAATGGAATCCACCGCAGACGAACTGGACCGGAGATTGATCGAGCGGACGGCACGCCTGGATCAGGAGATGCAGCTGTCGGCGAAACCTCCGCGGGTGGTCGCTGCGGCGCTGATTCTGCCGGTCGGGCTGATCCGGCCGGCGCCCGCGGCGCAGGTGCGGGCCACGGAGGAAGTCGAGCGGCGCGCAGTACGGGCGGTGCTGTCCGCCGAGCGCCGGCTGGGCCGCATACCCACCGAGATGCCGCATAACAACAAGGGATTCGATATCGAGTCCGGACAATCGAACGGCCCGGACATCCATCTCGAGGTCAAGGGCCGGATCGCCGGTTCCGACTCGGTCACGGTCACCTACAGCGAACTCATCCACGGCAAGAACCTCGGCGAGCGACACCGGCTCGCGTTGGTCGAGGTGAGTCCGGACGGACCGGATCACGATCGGCTGCGCTACGTGCGGGAAGCGTTCGGCCGGCTCGATCTCGGTGGATTGCCGATGCAGGACACGCGGCTGCGCTGGGCCGACATGTGGGAACGGGGCGAGGCTCCGTTCTGACCGGAACTCGCTGTCCGACAGAAACCGCTGTCCGACAGGCAGGATCGCTGTCCGATAGACCGACTTGTGTTCGACCGACATGGCGAGTCCGGATCAGAACGGTGGCGGGTCGTTGCCGGACCGGGGATCGGTTCGACCGAGGAGCGCGACCCCGCCGCCGGGGTAGCTGCGGTAGCTGTGGCCGGTGGGCGCAGTCAGGGTGATGCTGCCATCGTGATGCTGCGAATCATGCCATCCACCATGGGTTTTGAGTAGATGATGGGTTCGGCAGTACGGGCCGAGATTGCTTCCGACGGTCGGTCCGCCCCGGTCGGGGGCAGCATGATCGAACGGTGTCGTGTGGTCGATGTCGCAGTCCCACGCGGCAGCATCACAGTGCGGCCAACGACAACTGCCGTGGGTAGCGCGCACGCTGTCGGCGAGATCGGCCGAGGGACGGTACCGGTCGGGGCGGGCGGTCGGGTCCGGACCCAACGGCCGGATCACGCCCCGGGCGGCGAGTTCCCGGCAGGTGTCGGCGTCGATCACCCCGAAGCCGTCGAGGTAACCAGGAGCCTCACTTGTGCCCGAAAGGGTGGTATCGGTGACGATCACGTGGATCAACGGCTTTCGCGCGAGCTGCCGGGTTCCGGTCCGTTGCGCGCAGGTGTCGCGCCCGCACCGGCACGCCAGGAGGTCCTGGCCGTGGCACAGCGCGACCAACGCGTCGGCGCGCCGGGCCGGGAAGCTGCGCGGATCATTCCGGCACACCGTCATGGCCAGTTCGGACAGCCGGGCATCCAGGGTGCGGCCGTCTTCGGCGGGTAGGGTTCCGGTGACGTCGCTCATCCCGTCGATGCTTGGGTCGATATGGATTCCGCGGTCCTCTTTGGCCCGACGGCAGCGTTCACGGACCCCGTCGGGATCGAGGACGGCAATCGTGCGGTCGATGAAGTGCCGCAACCGCGCGCCGGTCACCGGGCCTCGACCGTCGGCACCGGTGGCTTTCGCAACTGCCGCGGCCTCGACCGGACCGATGAATTCGTCGGCCACATTCGCGGTGCCGGTGGAGATCAGCCGAGCCCGGTAGACGTCGATCTCCCCGGCGGCCAGTGCCGCCCGAGTGGCGGGTAACCGGTAGGCCAGGTCCAGACCCAGCGCGAGCAGCCGGTTCGCTCCGCCGCGCCCGATCGTCAGTGCGGCCCCGATCTCGGCTTCAGCCCGGTCGTGCGCGTCCGAGGTCAGCATCATCTCGGCGGACAGCTCGATGGCGCGGCGTTCGTACAGCATGGTTGCCACCGCGAGGGTGCGCTCGGCGACGACCGCCTCCAGCCGATGCAGCTCGGCCGCGAGATCGATCAAGGCGACGTCGGCCAGCCCGGCCGGATCTGGCACCTGATCTCGCAGCTCCCGAACCATTGCTTCGAACATATTTTCGACGATACATCTACCCACCGACAGGTTCTTTGATCATGCCTTGCGGTGCCCACGCTGCTCTGACGAACAACGCGTTGTGTATGGTCGCCTGTTCTGCTGCCGACTCGAAACGGATATCTGATGGCCCGGCCTGCACAACACGTTGTTCGGCGCAAGCTGATCGAAGTGTCGATCCCGCTGGAGGCGATCAATGCGGAGTCGGCCCGGGAGAAGTCGATCCGGCACGGGCACCCGTCGACGCTGCACCTGTGGTGGGCGCGACGGCCGTTGGCAGCGGCACGAGCCGTGCTGTTCGCACAGCTGGTCGACGATCCCTCCGGGCATCCCGACCGGTTCCCGACCCAAGAAGACGTGATTCTCGAACGCAAGCGATTGCACGCGCTGATCGAACGGCTCGTCGTCTGGGAGAACGCCGGCGACGAAGAGCTGCTGCGCGAGGCGCATGCGGAGATCTTGGCGTCGACCGGCGGCAATCCGCCGCCGATCTTGGATCCGTTCGCCGGCGGTGGCAGCATTCCGCTGGAGGCACAGCGGCTCGGGCTCGAAGCGCACGCCTCGGATCTCAACCCGGTGGCGGTGCTGATCAACAAGGCGTTGATCGAGATCCCGCCCACGTTCGCCGGGTGCCGGCCGGTGTTCCCCGGCGCCGCCGACGAGCAGATCACCAGCTGGCCGAAGGCGACCGGGTTGGCCGAGGACGTGCGCCGGTATGGCCGGTGGATGCGCGACGAAGCGGAGCAGCGCATCGGGCACCTCTACCCGAAGGCGACGCTGCCGGACGGCACGCAGGCGACCGTGATCGCGTGGATCTGGGCCCGGACCGTCACTTGTCCCAACCCCCGCTGCGGCATCGCCATGCCGCTGGTCCGCTCATGGTGGCTGGGGAAGAAGAAGGACAAGGAGGCCTACGTCGTCCCGACGGTGGTCGACGGCAAGGTCCAGTTCGGCATCGGTCATGGACTGGCCGGGGCGCCCAGTGGTGAGAACGACGGCACCGTCGGGCGGACCGGGGCGCGGTGCGTCGGGTGTGGTGCGGCGGTGCCGCTGGAGTACATCCGGGCCGAGGGGCGTGCTGGGCGGATGGGGTCGCAGCTGATGGCGACGGTGGCGGAAGGGGCGCGCACGCGGATCTATTTGCCGCCGAGCGCGGAGCACGAGCTGGCAGCGGAGGTGGCGCGGCCGACGAGTGTTCCGAATGGGGAGCTGCCACACAATCCCCGTGACTTCAAAACACCGAACTATGGGATAACGACCTGGTCCAAACTTTTCACCCCCCGCCAGCTCACCGCCCTCACTACGCTCAGCGACCTCGTCGGCGAGGCCCGGGAGTTGGTGCTCCGCGATGCGCTCGCGGCCGGGATGCTCGAAGGCGCGCGGCTGGACGACGGCGGGCTGGGCGCTGCCGCTTACGCGGATGCGGTGGCGACCTATCTGGGCCTGGCTGTGAGCAAGGTTGCCGACATGAACAATTCGATCGCTCGGTGGAAGTCCACGATGGACCAGGCGATCGCCTTGTTTGCGAGGCAGGCGATTCCGATGGCCTGGGATTACGCGGAGACCATGCCGCTGTCCGGTCGTAGCGCAGGAGGATTCGTCACCAGCATCGGCGGAATCGCTAAGGTCCTCGATAGCGTTCTTCCGCGCCAGCCGGGTTCGGCATCGCAGGCATCGGCTCGTGATCGGCCTGCGGGCACCATGGTGATTTCCACCGACCCGCCGTACTACGACAACATCGGCTACTCCGACCTGTCCGACTTCTTCTACGTGTGGCTTCGGCGATCACTACAGCCGATCCACCCGAGCATCCTCGGCACCATGCTGGTGCCGAAAGCCGACGAGCTGGTGGCCAATCCCTACCGGCACGGCGGTAAGCAGGGTGCGCACGAGTTCTTCGAGAACGGCTTCCGGGAAGTGTTCCGCCGGGCGCGGGAATCGGCGCTCGACGACTTCCCGATCACCGTCTACTACGCCTTCAAACAGAAGGAGTCGGCGCTCGGCGGCCAGCACTCGACCGGCTGGGAAACATTGTTGGAGGGCATGATTCAGTCGGGTTGGGCGATCACCGCGACCTGGCCGATGCGCAGCGAGCTGAGCAACCGGATGCTGTCCCAGGGCACCAACGCGCTCGCCTCCTCGATCGTCCTCGCTCTTCGCCCGCGCCCGGCCGACGCCCCACGCACCGACCGGCGCGGGTTCATCGCGGCGCTCAAAGCGGAACTGCCCGAGGCGCTGCGGGAGCTGCTGCAGGGCGCGATCGCCCCGGTGGATCTGCCGCAGGCCGCGATCGGTCCGGGCATGGCCGTGTTCTCCCGCTACCGCGCTGTGCTGGAGGACGACGGCACCCCGATGCCGGTCCGCACCGCGCTGCAACGGATCAACGAGATCCTGGACGAGGTGCTCGCCGACCAGGAGAGCGAGTTCGATGCCGACACCCGGTTCGCGATCGCCTGGTTTCGTCAGCACGGCTTCGAGCGCGGCGACTACGGCGCCGCCGACGTGCTCGCGCGGGCGCGCAACGCGTCGCTCGACCACCTGGAACGGGCCGGCATTCTCACCAAGAGCCGGGGCGAGGTCGGGCTGATCGCCTACCGCGACATGCCGGACGACTACGACCCCGCCACGGACCTGTCGATCAGCGAGTGGGAGGTGGTCATGCACCTGACCAAGCAGATGACTGGTGGTGGCATCCCGGCCGCTGCGGCCTTGCTCGGGCAGGTGCCGGCGACGATCGATCGCGACCTCTGCAAGGAGCTGGCCACGCTGCTGTTCCACGTGGCCGAGGGTGGCAAGCGAGCCAAGCTCGCCGTCGACTTCAACCAGCTCGGTGCGGCCTGGAACGACATCGCCCGGGCCGCGCCGACCGCGGTGACCGAACGGCCGCTCGACTTGTGGGGGAAGTGATGGCCCAGAGCAACCGAGACCGGGTGGACCGCGCCTTCCAGTTGATCGCCCCGGCGCTGGACACGTTTCTCGATCGGGTGCTCGGTCCGGACCTGCCGCCGGGCACCGACTGGACGGTGCTGCTCGAGGCGAAGGAGAACGCTCCGGGCCGGACATTCAGTCGATTCGATCCGCAGAACAGCCTCAAGGTGATCGCCAACAACGCCACGCACGCGTATCGGCGTGGCTGGTACCCGTTCCGCAAGCACCTGTCTCGCGCCGAGGAGAGCTGGGCCACCGAACTGATCGACGTGCGGAACAAGCACGCGCACCACGACCCGTTCAACGGCGACGACGCCTACCGCGCGCTCGACACCGCCGAGCGGTTCCTGCGCGCGATCGGCGCGCCCACCGGCGCCGACGAGGTCAAGGCCTTGCGGGTCGACCTGCGGCGGGTGTCGCTGGACCAGGAGGATCGCCGGGTCGCCAAGGTGGCCGGCGTGACGACCGTCGGCTCGGACAATCTGCCACCCTGGCGGGAGGTGCTCTCACCCCACCCGGATGTGGCGAGCGGCAACTTCCACGCCGCCGAGTTCGCCGCGAACCTGGCCAACGTCGCGCGCGGGGAGGGCGACCCCGAGTACGCGGACCCGGTCGAATTCTTCCGGCGCACCTATCTGACCGGCGGCCTGCGTGACCTGATCACCCGGATGGCCAAGCGGATGACCGGCGACCGCAACGCCTCACCGGTGATCAACCTGCAGACCAACTTCGGCGGCGGCAAGACGCACTCGATGCTGGCCCTGTGGCACCTCGCCTCCGGCCGCCCGCTGATCGAGTACCCACAGGAGCTTCAAGAGCTGCTCGCCGGCATCGACCTCGATTCCGTCCGGGGTCGGATCCAGCGGGTTGCCCTGGTAGGCAACGATATTCCGCCTGCCGAGCCGCGACTCGAGGCCGGCGGCGTCGAGCTCAACACCTTGTGGGGTCGCCTCGCGTGGGGCCTCGGTGGCGCCGACGCCTACGAGCTCGTCGCCGAATCCGATCGGGCCGGCACCAATCCGGGCAGCACGCTGCGCGAGCTGTTCGAGCTCTACACCCCGGCGATCATCCTGGTCGACGAATGGGTTGCCTACGCCCGACAGCTCTACGACCGGGACAACCTGCCCGCGGGCACGTTCGACACCCAGTTCACCTTCGCCCAGACGCTGACCGAGGCGGCGGCGACGGTCCCGGGCATCCAGGTGGTCATCTCGATCCCGGCGTCCGACGACGCCACCGACGACACCGGCGCCAGCGACGAGGAGGTGGGCGGCGAGTACGGTCGAGAGGCGTTGCGCCGCTTGCAGAACGTAGTCCGCCGGACCGCCGACCAGTGGCGTTCGGCGAATTCGGAGGAGAGCTTCGAGATCGTGCGCAGGCGGCTGTTCGTTCCGCCGGACGGCGGCGCGCTCGGCAAGATCAGCACGACGGCGAATGCCGTGGTCAAGTTCTATCGGCAGCACGAAACCCAGTTCCCGCGGGAGGTCCGCGAGCCGGCCTACATCGATCGGATCAAACGGGCGTACCCGGTGCATCCGGAGCTGTTCGACCGGCTGTACGAGGATTGGTCCACGCTGGACCGATTCCAGCGCACCCGCGGCGTCCTGCGATTGATGAATACGATCGTCGGCGAACTCTGGCGGGCCGGCGACGCGGCGCCGCTGATCCTGCCCGGCACGGTGCCGCTGGACACCGATCCGGTGCTGACCGAGCTGACCGGGTATCTGTCCGATCAGTGGAAGGCGATCATCGACGCGGACGTCGACGGCGCCAACTCCACTCCGGTGCAGGTCGACAACGGCAATCCCGAGCTGTTCGGCAAGCGCCGGGTGGCGCGGCGGCTGGCGCGCACGGTGTTCCTCGGTGCGACCCCGACGCTGGACACCGCGCACAAGGGCGTCGACAAGAGCCGGATCTTCCTCGGCGCGGCTATCCCGGGCGATGTTCCCGGCAACTTCCATGCGGCGCTGGACAACCTGGCGAACACCTCGACCTACCTCTACAGCGACGGGCCACGCTATTGGTTCGACACGCAGGCCAACACGACCCGAGCCGCCCGCGACTACGCCGAGCAACTGCAGGTCGACGACGTGTGGCACGAGATCGAGCAGCGGCTGCGCCAGCATCGCGGCACGTCGGCGGACGGATTCGTGGCGGTGCACGCGGCCCCGTCCGACTCGGGCGACGTCCCGGACACCCAGGAGGCGCGCCTGGTCATCGTGCCGCCCGGGCACCCGCACGACCGCAAACGCAAGGACGACTCCGCCGCGATCGGCTGGGCACGTGCCGTGCTGGAACATCGCGGCAGCGCCGCCCGGGCCTACCGCAACACGCTGTGTTTCCTTGCCGCCGATCACGCCCGGTCGGCCGAGCTGGAGGCGGCGGCGCGGGAGTACCTGGCGTGGAACTACGTCGTGGACAATGTCGTCCCGCTCGATCTGAAGCCGCAGCAGAAGGCGCAGGCGGAGGAGCGCAAGCGGCGCGCCGACGAGACGGTCCGGGCCAGGCTGCTCGACACCTACACCTGGCTGATCTATCCCGAGCAGGGTCCGGACCAGCCGCATCCGGTGCTGTCCGCGATCAAGGCGGAAGGAACGACGCAGAACCTTGCCGAGCGCGCCGCCAAGCGCGCGCGGGAGCAGAACCAACTGGTGCTCACCCGGGCCGCGCGGTTGATCCGGTTCGACCTCGACGAACACCTGTCGTCGATCTGGTTGCGCGACGGGCAGATCAGCGTCGGCGAGCTGTGGACCCTCTACACCACCTACACGTATCTCGCCCGGCTGCGGGATCGCGCGGTGCTCGACGCCGGGGTGCTGTCGGTGGTCGAACAGCTGCTGTGGGAACAGGAGGGATTCGGGATCGCCGACGGCTGGGACGGCGAGCAGTACGTCGGCCTGGTACTGCCGACCGATAACGACGACGTTCCCTACATCACCGACAGCACGCTGCTGATCGAACCGGCACGGGCACGTGCCCAGCGGGATCGGGAGATCGACGAGTACGGCGACGCCGGCAGGGGAGAACCGGACGACGACGCTCCGACGTCCGGTACGGGGTCCGGTCATGGCGGCGGGGGAGAACCCGCCGGTCCGCGCCCGAAAACCCGGTACTTCGGTGTGGCGGCCCTCGACCCGGACCGATACGCCGCCGACTTCTCGAAGATCGCCGGCGAGGTCCTGCAACATCTCGCGGCCCAGCCCGGGGTCGCGCTGGAGGTGCGATTGGAGATCGGCGCGACGGCGCCGGCCGGGTTCGACGACGGCCGGATCCGCACGGTGTCGGAGAACGCGACGACGCTGAAATTCGATCAATCCGGTTTCGAGGAGAGCTGAGGCTCGATCGTCCCGTGCCGGTCGCGGCCGGCCATAGGGCAGGATAGGGAGGCCGCCCGATCCGGGCGCAACGGCGGATACCCAGACCGACCGAGGGAGCCAGATGACCGAGCCGGCCGCAGCCCGCAAGGGTTATTCCAGGGTGCTGCTCAAGCTGGGCGGTGAGATGTTCGGCGGGGGCAAGGTCGGACTCGACCCGGATGTCGTGCAGACGGTGGCCAACCAGATCGCCGCGGTGGTGCGTTCGGGCGTGCAGGTCGCCGTGGTGATCGGGGGCGGCAACTTCTTCCGCGGCGCCGAGCTGTCGGACCGTGGGATGGATCGTTCGCGCTCGGATTACATGGGCATGCTCGGCACCGTGATGAACTCGCTGGCCTTGCAGGATTTCCTGGAACGCGACGGGGTCGACACCCGGGTGCAGACCGCGATCACGATGGGCCAGGTCGCCGAACCGTACCTGCCGCTGCGGGCGAAGCGACATCTGGAGAAGGGGCGGGTGGTCATCTTCGGTGCCGGGATGGGGATGCCGTACTTCTCCACCGACACCACCGCTGCGCAACGCGCCCTGGAAATCGGTGCCGAGGTGGTCCTGATGGCCAAGGCGGTCGACGGGGTGTACAGCGCCGACCCGCGCGTCGACCCGGATGCGACGCTCTTCACCGAGATCACCCACCGGGAAGTGATCGAGCGTGGCTTGCGGGTGGCCGACGCCACCGCGTTCAGCCTGTGTATGGACAACGACATGCCGATGCTGGTGTTCAACCTGCTCACCGAGGGCAACATCGCGCGTGCGGTGTCCGGTGAGCGGATCGGCACCCTGGTGAGCACGGCCAAGGAGGATTGATCGGCGATGATCGATGAAACTCTCTTCGACGCCGAAGAGAAGATGGAAAAGGCGGTCGCGGTCCTCAAGGAGGATCTGGGAGCGATTCGTACCGGTAGGGCCACGCCGTCGATGTTCGCCAAGATCGTCATCGACTATTACGGTGCGCCCACCCCGATCACGCAGATGTCCAGCATGAGCGTGCCGGAACCGCGGATGGTGATCATCAAGCCGTACGAGCCGGCGCAGCTGGGTCCGATCGAGACCGCGATCCGCAATTCCGACCTGGGGGTCAACCCGACGAACAACGGTGACATCCTGCGCGTCACAGTGCCGCAGCTGACCGAGGAACGGCGGCGCGAACTGGTGAAACAGGCCAAGTCCAAGGGCGAAGACGGTAAGGTCTCGATCCGCAACGTGCGGCGCAAGGCGATGGACGAACTCTCGCGAATCCAGAAGGACGGCGAGGCAGGTGAGGACGAGGTCGGCCGTGCGGAGAAAGAGCTCGACAAGACCACGGCCCGGTATGTCGGCGCGGTCGACGAGCTGGTCAAGCACAAGGAATCCGAACTGCTCGAGGTCTAGGTGAAGTGTCAGACAGTCGTTTCGCAGGCTCCGCGCCGGTGATGAGCTGGGCGCGCGCCGATCGGTCCGCCGACGATGAGACCGCCGCGGACGACGCGGTCGGCGAACCTGTCGCCGTAGCGGATTCTGCCGTGATATCCGACTCGGTCGCGACCGCCGAACCCGCCCCGGCGGCCCCCGCGGATCGGAAAGCCGCGCCGTCGCGCGCCGGTCGTAACCTGTCTGCGGCGGTCCTGGTCGGCGGCGGACTCGGCCTGTCGCTGATTGCGATCCTGCTCTTCGCGCCGTTGGTCCTGATCCCGGTGATCGCGGTGGCCATGGCCATTGCCACCTGGGAGGTCACGCGCCGGCTGCGGGAGGCGGACGTCCAGGTCCCCCGAACGCCGCTGCTGGTCGGCGGCCAAGCGGTGGTATGGCTAGCCTGGCCGTTCGGTGCCGTCGGCACTCTCGGTGCGTTTGCCGGCACGGCGCTGGTCTGTATGGTCTGGCGGCTCTTCGATCACGGCCTCGGCAGTCCGCCGAAGAACTATCTGCGCGACACCGCGATCGCGGTGTTCGTTCTCGCCTGGATTCCCCTGCTGGCCTCGTTCGCGATTCTGATGTTGCTCGACGACGACGGCAACATGCAGGTGCTCGCGTTCATGATCGGCGTGGTTTGTTCGGATGTCGGTGGCTACGCGGCCGGGGTGTTGTTCGGCCGGCATCCGATGGCGCCGGCGATCAGTCCGAAAAAATCCTGGGAGGGTTTCGCCGGGTCCTTGCTGGCCGGGATCATCGGCGGGTTGCTGACCGTCACGTTGCTGCTGCGGGCCAATTCGCTGATCGGTATTCCGTTGGGCATCGGTCTGGTTCTGGTCGCCACGGTCGGTGACCTGATCGAGTCGCAGATCAAGCGGGACCTGGGGATCAAGGACATGGGTACGCTGCTGCCCGGGCACGGCGGGATCATGGATCGGCTGGATTCCATGTTGCCGGCAGCGTTCGTCTCCTGGCTGGTGTTCAGCACCCTGTTGTAGTCGGCCGTCCGGCGCGGATGCGACACTGGGTCTGCCATGCCGAGTTCTTTGCCGCTCGTATTCGAAGCACCGCGCCGGGGATTGCCGCCCCGCCATTTTGCCGACCTCGACCTCGACGAACGTCGGCGGGCGATCGCCGAGCTGGGCTTGCCGGCGTTCCGCGCCGACCAGATCGCTCGGCAGTACTACGGGCGACTGCTGGCCGATCCGGCCGAGATGACCGACCTGCCCGCGGCGGTGCGATCCGCGGTGGCGGAGCAGTTGTTCCCGCCGTTGTTGCAGGAGGTCCGCCGGGTCACCTGCGATGCCGGCGAGACGCGCAAGACGCTCTGGCGGGCCGGCGACGGAACCCTCGTCGAGAGCGTGTTGATGCGGTATCCCGATCGCACCACCCTCTGCGTCTCCAGCCAGGCCGGTTGTGGCATGGCCTGCCCGTTCTGCGCTACCGGCCAAGGCGGACTGAACCGGAATCTGTCCACCGCCGAGATCGTGGATCAGGTGCGAGCTGCTGCCGTGGTCGCGCGGGCGGACGACGCCCGGCTGAGCAACGTCGTGTTCATGGGGATGGGGGAGCCGCTGGCCAACTACCGTCGGGTGGTCGCCGCGGTCCGGCGGATCACCGACCCGGTGCCCGGCGGGTTCGGCATCTCGCAGCGCAACGTGGTGGTCTCCACGGTCGGCCTGGCGCCGGCGATCCGGCGACTTGCCGACGAAGGCCTGGCGGTGACGCTGGCGGTCTCGCTGCACACGCCGGACGACGAGCTGCGCGACACCCTGGTGCCGGTGAACAATCGATGGCCGGTGGCCGAGGTGCTCGACGCGGCCGGGTACTACGCCGACCGGACCGGGCGGCGAGTGTCGATCGAGTATGCGCTGATCCGTGACGTCAACGATCAGCCGTGGCGGGCCGACCTACTCGGCACGTTGCTGCACGCCGCGCTGCGGTCGCGGGTACACGTGAACCTGATTCCGCTCAACCCGACGCCCGGCAGCGAGTGGGATGCGAGCCCGAAGCCGGTCGAGCGGGAATTCGTCCGGCGGGTGGTCGCTCGCGGTGTGGCCTGTACGGTGCGCGACACCCGGGGCCGCGAGATCGCGGCCGCTTGTGGCCAGCTGGCCGCGGACGACAGCGATCGCGGGTAACCCCGGGAATCCCGGACCGGCGGTCGAGTGGCGGTCAATCGGTAGCCAGAGCGAGCGTGGCGAGCGTGCGCCAGTCGTCGACGACCTGCCGGCGGCGGCGTTCGTCTCGGCCCAGCATCTCGTCGACGGTCGTCCCCCGGATCAGGTTGACGGTCAGCCAGAACGTCGATTCCAGCCGGTCTCGGGGGGCGGTGTCGCCGATCAGCTCGGTGCAGGTCGACAACAGCTCGATCGTTATCTCGTGCTGACTGCGCAACATGGTGTGGCGTAGCTCGTCGTCGGTGGCAAACGAGCTGTACAGCTCGATCGCGGCTTTGCCCAGGCGGCCCGCAAAAGTGGCGGTGACCAGGCCGATCAGAACCTCCACCGGGGTCGTGTCGGGTGCCAGTTGCCCGATGTGGCGGTGCAGCGACTCGCGCTGACGGACCACGAGATGGTCGATGGCGTGGGCGAAAAGCTCGGTTCGGGTGTGAAAGTGATGGACCTGCGCACCACGGGTCACGCCGGCCCGGGCGGTGATGTCGCTGATCGAGGTGTTGCCGTAGCCGCGATCGGCGAGGCTGTCCAGCGCTGCGTCCAGGAGCAACGCGCGGGTGCGCAGGCTCTTTTCCTGGTGCTTGTTCGGCGGGAGTGCGGCGGTCACCGGTTCATGCTATATCCTCATGTAATTACGTGCTCATATGCACGTAATTACCATCGCAGACAAACGTGAATGGGGTGCGGCGGATGAGCCTGCAATTGACCGATGAGCAGCGCAGCCTGGTCGCGACGGTGCGCGAGTTCGCGGCCCGGGAGTGCGCGAGCCCCGAGCAGCGGCGCGCGCTGACCGCAGACGGGACCACCACCAGCAATTACGACATCGCAAAGAAGCTGGCCGAGTTGGGCTTTCTCGGCCTGTCGCTGCCCGAGGAGTACGGCGGCTCCGGCGGCTCGTTGTTCGAGGCGTGTCTGTTCGTCGAGGAACTCGCCTACGGCCGGATTCCGTTGGCGAGTTATCCGGTCACGCTGATCGTGGCGCACAGCTACGTCAAGTTCGCTACCGCGGAGCTGGCTCGGGAGCTCGTCGGCAAGGTAACCGCCGGCGCGGCGACCGCGATCGCGATGTCGGAGCCGGGCTCGGGTTCCGATGTTGCCGCGTTGACCTGCAAGGCGGAGAAAGTCGACGGTGGCTACCGGATCAACGGGCAGAAGACCTGGATCTCCAACGCGCACAGCGCCGAGGAAATCCTGCTGGTCGCGCGGTCGGCCGACACCGGAGACAAACATCAGGGGATCACGATGTTGTCGGTGCCGACGGCCATCCCGGGCGTCGAGATCCGGCCGATCGCGACGCTGGGTGCCGAGGTCAACGACGTCTACTTCACCGACGCCTTCGTCGGCGCCGACCGCCTGGTCGGCGCCGAGGGGCAGGGGTGGGCGCAGCTGATCTCGGGCCTGAACATCGAGCGGGTGGTGATCGGGGCCCTGGCACTCGGCCAGGCACGCCGCGCTTTCGACGACACACTGCGTTATGTCAAGGAGCGCTCCCAGTTCGGTCGGCCGATCGGTTCGTTCCAGGCTCTGTCGCAACGGCTGGCCGATCTGGCCACCGAGATCGAGGCTACTCGGGTGCTGGTGCACGACGTCGCGCAGCGGGTGGACGAGAACCCGGGCGTGTTGCTCCCGCGCGAGGCGTCGATGGTCAAGCTCAAGGCGACCGAACTCGCCAAGCATGCCGCGCTGGAGGGGGTCCAGATGCTCGGCGGAATGGGGTACACCGAGGAGGCGGGAATGGCGGAGATGCTTCGCATGACGGTGGTCGGCACGATCGTCGGTGGTACCAGCGAAATTCAACGCGACATTATTGCGAAAACCCTCGGTCTGTAACCCGAGTTGGCCCAGATGCTGCGACTCGGTAACAATGGGGTCGCCTGGAAATTTGACCGCGTGCAAGTCTGACGACGTCGGTTAAGGTCCCAGTCGCGATTCTTCCCGGGTCGGGCCGATGTATGGGTGAGGCGCAGATGACAGTTGGGCATGTAGAAGGGACGACGTCGGCGACGGCACGATTGACGGCCGGAGTCGGGCACAGCGAGTTGTCGGATGCACGTTCGGCCGGTGCCGAGGCCACAGCAGCAGCCGTTCGGCAACTCGACACCGCACCCGCGCTGATCTTGGTATATGCGGCTCGCCGATACGACTCGGTCGAGCTCTTGGCCGGCGTGCGGGCCGAGGCGAAGGACGCCGACGTGGTCGGTGCGACCGCCGACGAATTCTTCGCCGACGGCGCGACCTGGCTGAGCGAGAACGCCGCGGTCGCGGTCCTGGCCCTCTCCGCCGGACCGTACCGATTCGGTATCGGGTCCACCGCCGATACCGAAACCGACCAGGCTCGGGTCGCGGCAGCGGTGACCCGGCAGGCACGGGAAAACGCCGGTGGCGGCCTCGGCTACGCGGCAGCACTGGTGCTCGGCGACGACAACAACAGCCGGCATCAGCAGTTGCTCACCGGGGTGCACCAGGTCGCCGGCGCCACCGTCCCGATCGTCGGTGGCGGTTTCGGTGACTACCGCTTGCTCGATCGCACGGCGCTCTATCACAACGACCGGATATTGGAATCCGGGATGGTGGTGGTCTGGATCGAGTCACCGCACCCGCTGACCGTGTCGGTCGCCCACGGCTGGGAGCCGAGCGGGTTGCCGCAATTGATCACAGCGGCCGACGACACCTACGTGGAAGAGATCGAGGGCCGGCCGGCGCTCGAGGTGTTGCACGATCAGTTCCCCGAGCTGGCGCGGGGTTCGGGGGCCGTGGCGGACCCGTCGGCCGCGATGCCCTGGGCTTTCGGGCTCGGGCTGATCGAGCCGGACGGTGCCCAGTTCATCCGCGGTTTCGTCATCGAGGACGGCGAGCGGATGCGAATGCACACCGCGCTGCCGGCATTCGCGGCGATCCAGTTCGTCCGCGCCTCGCCGACCTCCCTCCTGGGCATCAACGAAAAAGTGGTCCGGGAGGCGGTCGGCGACCGCGAGGTGGGTGCGGTGATCGTGTTCAGTTGCGTCGGCCGGCTCCGGGTGCTCGGCGATCGGGCGGCCGAAGAGGCGGAGGGCGTGCACGACGCGGCGGGTGTGCCCAGCTTGGGCATGTTCAGCTACGGCGAGTTCGCTCGCGTCTCCGGGATTACCGGATACCACAATTCCACGGTCGTCGCGTTGGCCCTTTAAACCGGCACCGGCGGTGTCGAACCCCGAATCCCCGGACGAGCTGCGCCAGCTCGCCGATGAGGCGACCAATATGGCTCGGGCGGCGTATCGCGATACCACCCGACTGATCCGGCTGCTGGCGGCAGTCGGCGGATCCTCCTCGCCCGAGGTGTTGATGGGCGACATGCTCGCGGTGTTGTCCGAGGTCTTCGGCGCGGACGTGACGCTGGTTGCGCGTCCGCGCGCCGGCCGGTTGCTCGTCGCCCAGGCGTGCGGGCTCGCCGACAACGACCCGGCCTGGACCGAGGGCTGGCCGCTGGACGAGCACTCGGAGAAGCTGCTGGCCCGGCCGGGCACCGCGGCGACCTCCGGGCTGCCGCCGGTGCTCGCCGAAGTGCGGGCCGAGTCGGCGACGTGGGCGACGATGTCCGGCGAGTCTGGCAATGAGCTGGTTATCGTTTGTCGTTCCGACGGGCGGCCGTTCACCCTGATGGACCGCCAGGTTGTCCTGTCGGTGACCGATCGGCTGCGCTCCGCGCTCGACGTCGCGCGGCACGCCGGCGCGATGGAGCGGCTCGCCCAGTCCAGCCATCGGCTGGTTCGGCAACTGGATCTGTGGGTGCTGCTCGACGAAGGAGTTACCGAACTGCGCGGGCTGTGCAGCGCCGACGACGCCTGGCTGCTCACCGTCGATCCCGACGGCCGACCGGGCGAGCTGCGGACCGGGTCGGGCGCGCACCGGGTGGATCCGGCCGCGGACCCCGTGGGCTGGTCGGAAAACGTCGAGCGAGCAGCGCCGTTCGAGTATCGGGACGGTGAGCTGCACGTGATGTCGTTGCCGATCCTGCGTGGCGAGAAGCCGGTCGCGGTGCTCTACGCCTCCCGATCGGGGCAACCGTTCTCGCCGAGTATCAGCGGGATTGCGGCGATCTTCGCCGGCAACCTCGGCGCGGCGATGGAGAACGCCGAACTCTATCGAGCGCTGGGGGACAGTGAGCGGTCGTTGCGCACGATCACCGACTCGATCAGCGACATGGTCGCCGTGGTCGACGCCGACGGTCGCATCCGGTACGCGTCGCCGTCCTATCGGCGCGGTCTCGGCATCGAACCAGACCGGTTGGTGGGTAGCGACCTGTCCGGTCGGGTCCATACCGACGACGCCGCAGCCGTGCGGTCGGCGGTCGCGGACACCGTCCGCTCGCTCGACGGCACCGGCGATATCAAGGTCGAGTACCGACTGGCCGGGGCGGACGGGTGGTTCTGGGTCGAATCCGCCTTCCGGCAGCCGCTGGACGAGGGCGATTCGGCAGTCGTCTCCACCCGGGTGATCGACGACCGGAAGCGGCTGGAGACCGAGCTGTTGCGCCGGGCCACCCACGACCCGCTGACCGGTCTGGCGAATCGAGCGCTGATCGCGCAGACACTCACCGATGCCCTGGCCCGCACCGACCTGGGCTCCGCGGTCGGCTTGTTGTTCTGTGACCTGGACAAGTTCAAGACGATCAACGATCGGCTCGGCCACGAGTCCGGCGACAGTCTGCTGGCCCAGGTGGCCTATCGGCTGGGATCGATCGTCGGCACCGGCGATCTGCTCGGCCGGTTCGGTGGTGACGAGTTCGTCGTGGTGCTCGCCGAGGTGGCCGATCTCACCGAGGTCACCCGGACCGCCCGGCGTGCGGCGCAGGCGTTGGAAGACCCGTTTCTGCTGAACGGTGAGTTGGTCCGGGTCACCTCCAGCATCGGCGGCGTGGTGGGGGTGCGGGGGCAGAGCACGGTGTCGGTGATGATGCGCGACGCGGATGCGGCGATGTATGCGGCGAAGGCGCGCGGTTCCGGCCTGATCGAGGTGTTCGACGACGATGCCTCGCACCGCTCGCTGGATCTGCTCGATCTCCGGTTCGAGCTCGCCTTCGCGTTGGAGCGCAGGCAGCTGAAAGTGCAGTACCAGCCGATCTGCGACCTGGCCACCGGCGAATTGCTCGGCTTCGAAGCGCTCGCCCGGTGGCATCATCCGCTGCGCGGAAACGTGCCGCCGGGAGTGTTCATTCCGCTCGCCGAGGAATCCGGCGCCATCCTGGAGATCGGTGCATGGGTGCTCGACCAAGCCTGCGCCCAGTTGGCCCGATGGCAGCAACTGCCCGGCGGTGCCGGACTGCGGATGAATGTCAATATCTCACCGGCCCAGCTGGACGACCGGCGGCGGGCGCAGCAGCTGCTCGGCACGATCGCGACCTATGGGGTCGACCCGTCAGACGTCTGTCTGGAGGTCACCGAGTACAACTACGTCCGGGCGGCGGCGACCGAATCGGCCAACGAGCTCCGGGCGGCCGGGGTCCGATTCGCGCTCGACGATTTCGGCACCTCCTACGCCAGTATGAGCCGACTCAAACTCTTTCCGATCGGCACGATCAAGATCGACCGAGGTTTCGTGGCCGGGATGGTGACCGACGCGGTCGACCGCAGCGTCGTCGTCGGCGTGCTGGCGATCGGCGAGTCGCTACGCCTGTCGGTCGTCGCCGAAGGGGTCGAGACGGTGCAACAACAACAGGCACTGCTGGGTCTGGGTTGCCGCCAGGCGCAGGGCTATCTGTTTGCGCCGCCGCTCGACCCGGACGGCGCCGAGCAAGCCGTGCTGCGGGGCAGGTGTGGCGCCGGCGTCGCCAACCCGGTCGGCGGGTAGCCGCCGGTCAGCGCTGTTTGCCGCCGGTCACCATCCCCCGGACCAGAATCCCGGCGAGGACCACGGCAAACCCGATCAGGAACAGATCTTCCACCCGGCCGGCGTGGTTGCCGATCGTCATGGCCAGCAGGGCCACCACGACGAACCAGCCGGCGCGGGTGAACGCCTTGGGGGATTCACCGCTCCAGCCCCACGCCGCGGACGGGACCTCGGCTGCGGTGATCGGGTTGAGCTTCGGTTCGACCCGGTCCTGGGTGCGTTCGACTGCGGTTCCGGTCACGTCCGCTCCTTCGGCTTGCTGACTGCTCTTGGCCCAGATTCTGGCATAGAAGTCTGACATACGACGGGCTGTCGTACTAGGTGTGGCCGGCCCGGTACGGCGAGCCCCCGGACCTACTCGTGTGAAAATTGTGGCGTGCCCACACGCGTCCTGTTGCTCGGCAGCACCGGATCCATCGGAACTCAGGCACTGGAGGTCATCGCGGCCGCTCCGGACCGGTTCGAGCTGGTCGGACTCGCGGCCGGCGGTACTCGGCCGGATCTGGTGGCCGGTCAGCTCGCCGCGTTCGGGGTGCAGCAGGCCGCGATCGCCGATCCCGCCGTTGCCGAGCGACTCGGGGTGCCGCTGTCCGGGCCCGGCGCGGCCGCCGAGCTGGTCCGCCGGACCGACGCCGATGTGGTGCTGAACGCCCTGGTCGGGGCGCGTGGGCTGGAGCCGACCCTGGCGGCGCTGGCGACCGGTGCGCGACTCGCCCTGGCGAACAAGGAATCGCTGGTGGCGGGGGGGTCGCTGGTGACCCGGGCGGCGGCGCCGGGCCAGATCGTGCCGGTGGACTCCGAACACTCGGCGTTGGCCCAATGCCTGCGCGGCGGCCGGGCGGACGAGGTGGCTCGGCTGATCCTGACCGCATCCGGTGGCCCGTTTCGCGGCTGGACCGCCGAGATGTTGGCATCGGTCGACCCGGCGGCCGCGCAGACCCATCCGACCTGGTCGATGGGTCCGATGAACACCTTGAACTCGGCGTCGCTGGTGAACAAGGGCCTGGAACTGATCGAGACCCACCTGCTGTTCGGCGTGCCGTACGACCGGATCGATGTCACCGTGCACCCGCAGTCGATCGTGCATTCGATGGTGACCTTCACCGACGGTTCGACCCTTGCCCAGGCCAGCCCGCCGGACATGAAGCTGCCGATCGCGCTGGCGCTCGGCTGGCCGGACCGGGTGCCGGGTGCCGCGCTCGCCTGCGACTTCGGCACGGCCGCGACCTGGACCTTCGAGCCGGTCGACGACGCGGTGTTCCCCGCGGTCGGGCTGGCCCGCGCCGCCGGGCTGGCCGGCGGGTGCGTGCCGGCGGTGTACAACGCGGCAAACGAGGTCGCAGTCGCGGCATTCCTCGCCGGGGCGATCCGGTTTCCGGAGATCGTCGGCACGATCGCACGAGTACTCGACGCCGCCGCGGACCGGACCGGCGAACCCGCTACCGTGGAGGAGGTGCTCGCCGCCGACGGCTGGGCCCGCCGGCGGGCCGAGCAGGTCATCGCGGGTCTGGACAACGGGAAAGTGAGCTAGATGGTCTTCGCGCTGGGCGTTGTGCTGTTCGCTTTGGGGATCTGCATCTCGGTGGCCTTGCACGAGGGCGGGCACATGTGGACGGCCAAGGCGTTCGGTATGAAGGTGCGGCGGTACTACATCGGGTTCGGACCCAAGATTTTCTCGTTCCGGCGGGGTGAGACCGAGTACGGCCTGAAGGCATTACCGCTGGGCGGATTCTGCGACATCGCCGGAATGACCGCGCTGGACGAGGTGGCGCCGGACGAGGTCGAGCGCGCGATGTATCGACGGCCGGCCTGGCAGCGGCAGATCGTGATGGTCGGCGGGATCGCGATGAACTTCGTGCTCGGGTTCCTGCTCATCGTGCTGCTCGCGGTCGGTTGGGGGCTGCCGGACGAGAACCAGCCGCCGGAGACCATGCTCGGTCGGCTGGACTGCGTGGCCGCACAACAACCGGACGGCTCCTACGCCGAGTGCACCGGTGCCGGTCCGGCCCAGCAGGCCGGCCTGCGCCCCGGCGACGTGGTCACGGCGGTCGCCGGCAAGCCGGTCGATACCTGGACCGAGTTCCAGCGCGAGACCCAGGCCCAGAGCGGGACTTTCGAGTACACGGTCAGGCGAGACGGAGCCACCCTGACCATTCCGGTCACACCGCAGCAGGTGCAACGTTCGGTGGTCGACCCCGATACCGGCACGTCCGAAACCAAGGTGGTCGGCGCGGTCGGGGTGGCGCCGCAACCGCTCAATCCGCCGATCCGGTACAACCCGATCGCAGCGATCCCGGCCTCGCTGTCGTTCACCGGCGAGATGTTCGTCGAGGTGGCCCGCTCGTTGGTGCAGATGCCGGCGAAGGTGGTCGACCTGTGGGACGCCGTCACCGGCGGGGAGCGCTCCCTGGATACGCCGGTCAGCGTCTACGGCGCCAGCGTGATCGGAGGCGAGACCGCCGAGCGCGGTCAGTGGGCGGTGTTCATCGGCCTGCTGGCCAGTTTGAACTTCTTCCTCGGCGCCTTCAACTTGTTGCCGCTGCTCCCGCTGGACGGCGGGCACATGGCGGTGACCGCCTACGAGAACCTGCGGAACCGGTTCCGCCGCCGCCGGGGGCTGCCGCAGGGCGAGCCGGTGGATTACCTCAAGCTGATGCCCGCGACGTACGTGGTGCTGTTCGTCGGCGGTGCGTACATGTTGCTCACCCTCACCGCCGACATCGTCAACCCGGTCCGACTGTTCTGATCGGCCGGGTGCTCCGACCAGCGTGTCCGTCGGCTCGGCGGGTCGGGTCGGGAGTGTCGCGCTAGGATCGCTGGCGTGCCGAGTTCCGTTGCGTTGGGTCTGCCGGTTCCCCCGGCTGCGGTGCTGGCGCCGCGGCGCACCACCCGTCAGTTGTGGGTCGGGTCGGTCGGAGTGGGTAGCGACCACCCGGTTTCCGTGCAGTCGATGACCACCACCCGCACCCACGACGTCAATGCCACGCTGCAGCAGATCGCCGAACTCACCGCCGGCGGGTGCGATATCGTCCGGGTCGCCTGCCCGCGGCAAGAGGATGCCGACGCGTTGCCCGCGATCGCGGCCAAGAGCCCGCTACCGGTGATCGCCGACATCCATTTCCAGCCGCGCTATATCTTTGCCGCAATCGATGCCGGTTGCGCCGCGGTGCGGGTGAACCCCGGCAATATCCGGGAGTTCGACGGCCGGGTGAAAGAGGTCGCCAAGGCGGCCTCCGCCGCCGGCATTCCGATCCGGATCGGGGTGAACGCCGGCTCGCTGGACAAGCGGTTCCTCGAGCAGTACGGCAAGGCCACCCCGGAAGCGCTGGTTGCCTCCGCACTGTGGGAGGCCGGCCTGTTCGAGGAACACGGCTTCGGCGACATCAAGATCTCGGTCAAGCACAACGACCCGGTAGTCATGGTCGAGGCGTATCGGCAGCTCGCGGCGCGCAGCGACTATCCGTTGCATCTCGGGGTCACCGAGGCCGGTCCGGCCTTCCAGGGCACGATCAAGTCGGCCGTGGCGTTCGGCGCGCTGTTGGCCGAGGGCATCGGCGACACGATCCGGGTCTCGCTGTCCGCACCACCGGCCGAAGAGGTGAAGGTCGGTGCGCAGATTCTGCAGTCGCTCAACCTGCGCCCACGCAAGTTGGAGATCGTTTCCTGTCCGTCCTGCGGGCGGGCCCAGGTGGACGTCTACACCTTGGCGAACGAGGTGAGCGCCGGCCTGGAGGGGTTGACGGTGCCGCTGCGGGTGGCCGTGATGGGATGTGTGGTCAACGGCCCGGGCGAGGCGCGCGAAGCCGACCTGGGGGTCGCCTCCGGCAACGGCAAGGGGCAGATCTTCGTCAAGGGCGAAGTGATCAAGACCGTTCCGGAAGCGAAGATCGTCGAGACATTGATCGAGGAAGCTCTGCGGTTGGCCGACGAGATGGCGGTCGATACCGCTGCGGATGCGGGAACACCGGTGGTCACCGTAGGCTGATTGGGTGCTCAAAGCGCTCGGCGCCCGCAGGCTCGGCATCCGGGATGCCGACCGGGTGTTGCGTGCGCTCGAGATCGATCCGGTTGCCGGGTGCATGGTCGCTGCGCGGGTGCAGGAGTACGGGCTGGAGTCCCGGCAGATGTACGGGGAGCTGTGGAGCCGCGGCGGGCCGGAGGAATCGCTCTGTTTCTCCGGTGCGAATCTGGTGCCGTTGCGCGGCGGGTACGGCGATATCCGGGCGTTCGCCGATCGTGCGGTGCGCCAACCGCGAATGTGTTCCTCGGTGGTCGGTCGGCGCGAGTTGGCGCTACCGCTGTGGGAGTTGCTGGCCGACGAGTGGGGCCCGGCCCGCGAGCTCCGCGACGAGCAGCCGTTGCTCGCGCTGCGCCGCCCGGCGTTGGTCGCGCCGGATGCCGATGTCCGGCAGGTTCGGACGAGTGAACTCGATCGCTATCTCGAAGCTGCGGTGGCGATGTTCATCGAGGAGGTCGGGGTCGATCCCCGCGCCGGCGACGGCGGCCGGGCCTATCGGCGGCGGGTTGCCGGCCTGATCGCGGCCGGTCGCGCGTGGGCCCGGTTCGATCGGGGCGAGGTGGTGTTCAAGGCGGAGATCGGCTCGGTGTCCACGACGGTCGGACAGATCCAGGGCGTGTGGGTGAATCCGCAGCGGCGGGGCCGCGGTTTCGGTACCGCGGGCGCGGCTGCGGTGGCGAACACGGTGGTCGCCTCCGGCCGCACCGCCAGCCTCTACGTCAACAGCTTCAACGCCGGCGCGCGCTGGGTGTACCACCGGGTCGGTTTCCGGCAGGTGGCCACGTTCGCCACGGTCTTGTTGGATTAGCCGAGTGGACATGGCGAAGCGGTCGGCGGGACTGCTCTGCGACACCGTCGCGGTGGTCGCGGGTTCGTCGCGCGGCATCGGGTTTGCGGTAGCGCAGGGCTTGGCCGCCAGCGGTGCGGCGGTCGTGGTCAACGGTCGGGATGCGGCGGCGGTCGAGACCGCGGTCGCTGCGCTCGTCGCCGCCGGTGCGGTGGCAGATGGCGTTGTCGGGTCGGCCGCCGATCCCGCCATCGCCGAGCGGCTGCTCGCGGCCGGGGTGTCGCTGGGACGCGTCGGAGTTTTGGTCAACTGTGCCGGCACCGCGGAGCAGCCGGGATCGTCGATCGTGAACGTCACCTCGGCGCAGTGGCACGAGCTGCTGGCATCGCACCTGCACAGCACCTTCGAGACCTGCCGGGTCTTCGCTCCACACCTGGTCGCCGCGGGCGGTGGTGCGATCGTGAACACTGCCTCGCATGCGTACACCGGGCGATTCGGCGGTACCGGTTACGCCGCCGGTAAGGGCGCGGTGATCAGCCTGACCTACGCGCTGGCCGCCGAGCTGGCCGAGCACGACGTCCGGGTGAACGCGGTCTGTCCGGGCGCGCGCACCCGACTGTCGACCGGGGCGGACTACACCGCGACGATCCGTGAGCTGAACCGCCGGAAGCTGCTCGACGACCTGTCACTCGCCGGCGCATTGGACCCGCCGCCGGCCGAGTTCGTCGCACCGCTCTACGTCTACCTGGCCAGCGAACTCGCCGCGAACATATCCGGCCGGGTGCTGGTCGCCGCGGGCGGCTACCTGGGCGAGTTCGGTGCGCCGACCGAGCGGCTCGTCGCCTACCGGGACCACCGGGATACCGCACCGTACCGACCGGACGAGATCGCGACGCTGGTGCAGGGACTTCGGGACTGACGCGCGGCCGACCGCCCGGCGTGGTCAGGTGGTCCGGCGTCGTGTCGCAAGCGTGTATCCGGCTGGTCCGTCGGTATCGGCATTACGATGCCGGCAATGATCCAGCGCATCCTGGTCGTCATGGCGCTGGCCGCCACGGCGGCCGGGGTCACCGGATGCACCCCGGCGGCGCAGGGGCCCATTCCGGCCGCCGCCGGGTTCGCCGCAGCGTTTGCTGCAGCCGATGTCACGGCCGCGGCGGCGCGGACCGACAATCCGGCCAAGGCGCACCCGGCGCTCGCCGACGCGTGGGCCGATCTGCAGGCGACATCGCTGACCGCCACGTTGGGCTCGGCCCGGGTGAGCGGGGACACCGCGACGGTGGATTACACCTACGAGTGGCAGCTACCCAAGGACCGGACCTGGCGCTACACCGGACAGCTGCAGATGGGTCGGCGGGGCGGGGATTGGCAGGTGCGCTGGACCTCGACCGACATCCATCCTCGACTCGGCGATACGCAGACGATGTCGCTGCGGACCACGCCGGCGCCCCGGGCGCGGGTGAACGAGCATGCCGGCTCCGACGTGCTCGTGCCCGGGACGGTCTATCGGGTGCGCCTCGACGCGGCTTCCGCGGGCAATATCGCGACCACCGCGGACTCCCTGGCAAAGATCCTGCAACGGTTCGATCGGACGGTGACCGCGCAGGCGATCGCCGAGTCGTCGACGGCGACGAAGGGGTGGTACCTGGTGGCCACGCTGCGCCAGGACGACTACGAGCAGGTGCGCGACGGGCTCGCCGCGATCCCCGGGGTGAGCGTGCGTGACGACGCCGAGTTGGTCTCGGTGGACAAAGATTTCGCCCCCGACCTGATCTCGCAGGTGCGCAAGACGGTGATCGACGAGGTCGACGGCAAGGCCGGCTGGAGCGTGGTCACGGTCAATGCCTACGGGGTGGATACCGACGTGCTCACCGAGACACCCCCGCAGCCGGCGCCGTCGTTCACCGTCAGTCTGGACCGGCCGATCCAGACCGCAGCGCAGGCGGCGGTGGACGCTCGGGTCGAGCAGACCATGATGGTGGTGATCCAGCCCTCGACCGGGGACATCCTTGCGGTATCGCAGAACAAGGCCGCCGACCGGGACGGCCCGATTGCAACCACCGGCCTCTACCCGCCGGGGTCCACATTCAAGATCGTCACTGCTGCGGCGGCGATCGAGCAGGGGCTTGCCGGCCCGGAGACCCCGGTGCCCTGCCCGGGACGGATCGAGATCGGCGAGCGGTCGATTCCCAACTACGACGAGTTCGCCCTGGGCACGGTACCGATGAGCACCGCGTTCGCGCGTTCGTGCAATACCACCTTCGCCAAGCTGGCGAGCGAGCTGCGCCCGGACGCGCTGACCAACGCCGCCGCGGCGTTCGGCATCGGGCCGAGCTATCAGGTTGTCGGACTGCCGACCAGTTCGGGCTCGGTGCCGCCGGCCGACGACCTGGTGGTCCGCACCGAGGACGGCTTCGGCCAGGGCAAGGTGCTGGTCAGCCCGTTCGGCATGGCGTTGGCCGCGGCCGCGGTGGCACACGGCTCGGCGCTGGTACCGCATCTGATCGCGGGTCGGGAGACGACGGTGACGGGCGATCGCCCGGCCGTGTCGGCCGACGTCGTGGCCGGGCTACGCCCGATGATGCGGTCGGTGGTGACCAGCGGCACCGCCGAGCGGATCGCCGACCAGGGCGAGGTATACGGCAAGACCGGGGAAGCGGAGGTCGAGGGCGGGTCGCACGCCTGGTTCGTCGGCTACCGGGGCGACCTGGCGTTCGCCACGCTGGTGGTGCGTGGCGGCAGCTCGGACAACGCGGTCGCGGTCACCCGGGACATGTTCGCTGCGCTCCCGGAAGATTATTGATCCGGCTCGCGGCGAGAGCGCCAGAGCAGCGCGTCCAGCCGGTTCGGCCATTGGGCGCCGAATGCCTCGTTCAGCAGTTCCACCAGCTGCTCACCGCCGACGACCTCGAACTTGCGGTGGGTCGCGGCCAGGGCACGCACTTCGTCGGTGATCGGAGCCGAGGTGACCAACACGCCGCCGGCAGCATGGGTGGTACGGGCCGCTCCGACCAACAGCTCGGCCTGGTCGGGCGTGGTCACATCGCAGTTGTGCCGACAGAACAACAGCAGCTTCTCTTCCCGCCGACCGTCTTGCATGGTTGCCTCGATGTCGCGGCCACCGCCCACGGCCGGATCGGTGAGCACCGTCTTGTAGCCGTACTCTTCGTACAGTCGGCCGACCAGCAGCTCGAAATCGTGCGGACTGATCGTGCGCAGCGACTGGATCGACTCGCCGGCGTGATCGGCGGGCCGGAAGCGGGCACCGATCACCGCGACGGCGTCCTGCAACCCGTGGATCCGCCCCTGCGGTAACACATCCCAGGCCGCGACCAGATAGCTCTCGATCACGGTGACCGCGAGTTGCGGATGGTCGGGCAGCAGGTCGAGCGCCCAGCGGACGCCCTGATGTGCCGGGATCCGGCCCAGGGTCACCTCCGGCAGCCGCCGGTAGTACTCCTTGTGCCGAGACAGGTGCGCGTTCGAGATGGGGTCACGCGCCATCCGGGCGACGATGTCGTGGTCGGCGCCGAAGGTGGTGCAGTCGAAGAGGAACCAGCGCAGCAGATCCCGCACCTCGGTGGGGGTGCGGTCGGCGCAGGTGGCCAGGTACTCGGTGAGCAGTGCGTCGCTCGGGAACGCCCAGTAGTGGATGCCTTCGGCAGTGTGCTCGTGGTCGGGATCGGCCGCTGCGAGGCGGGTCAACCAGGCATCGAGGGTGAGTTCCCGGCTCGCAAGACCTGCCGCCTGGTTCATCGTCCACTCCACAGCTCCGGGCCAGGCACTACTCCCGGTCGTTCGGTGGTCACCATACCCCGCGATCGGCCGATCATCAGCGCTCGCCACCGATCGGTTTCGGCGCGCTCCAGGTCGGTCCGGACCGCCGGACGACCCGCCGCGGCGCGCGTTCGGTGGCGTGTCCACGATGTGATCGACATCATGTTCGGTAGAGGGCCCGACCGACCGGAGGGATCGCCACCATGACGGCCAACACCGACCGCTACCGCGCTGCCCGGGATTTTCTCGTCGCGTCGACCGACGATTACGAGACTGCCGTCGCGACGTTCTCCTGGCCGGCCATCTCCGGCGAATTCAACTGGGCGACCGACTGGTTCGACGTGATCGCACGGGACAACGGGCGGCTCGCGTTGTGGATCGTCGAGGAGGACGGCCGGGAGCAGCGGCTCACCTTCGCCGAACTGGCCGAGCGGTCCGACCGGCTCGCCGGCCGGCTCGCCCGACTCGGCGTCGCTCGGGGTGACCGGGTGATCGTCATGCTCGGGAACCAGGTCGAGTTGTGGGAGTCGATGCTGGCGGTGGCGAAACTCGGCGCGGTGGTCATGCCGACCACCGGGGCACTCGGCGCCGAGGATCTGCGCGACCGGATCGATCGTGGTAAAGCCCGGTTCGTCATCGCGAACCTCGTCGATGTGCCGAAGTTCGCCGACGTGCCCGGTGCGTACGTCGGGATCGCGGTCGGGGGCGAGCCGCCGGCCGGCTGGTCGGCCTACACCGCCGAGGTCGACGAGACCGACCCGGTCCGGCCGGGCCCGTTCGTCGCCGGTACGAAACCCGACGATCCGTTGCTCGTCTATTTCACCTCCGGCACCACCAGTCGGCCGAAGCTGGTGCAGCACTCCCAGGTCGGTTACCCGGTCGGGCACCTGACGACGATGGCCTGGATCGGGGTCCGGCCCGGCGACGTACACCTGGCGATCAGTTCGCCGGGCTGGGCCAAGCACGCCTGGAGCTGCTTCTTCGCGCCGTGGATCGCCGAGGCGACGATCTTCGTCTACAACTACACCCGGTTCGATGCTGCCGCGTTGCTCGGCCAGATTCGTCGCGCCGGGGTGAACACCTTCTGCGCCCCGCCGACGGTCTGGCGGATGCTGATCCAGGCCGATCTCGGCGAGCGCCCGACCGGCCTGCGCGAGGTCGTCGGTGCCGGTGAGCCACTCAACCCGGACGTGATCGCCCAGGTCGAGCGGGCGTGGGGGCTCGTCATCCGGGACGGGTTCGGACAGACCGAGACCACGTTGCAGATCGGCAACACCCCAGGGCAACCCGTGAAGCCGGGATCGATGGGCCGGCCGATGCCCGGCGTGCCGGTGGTGCTGGTCGATCCGCTCACCGGCGAGCCGGCCGACGAGGGGGAGATCTGTCTGGACCTGAGCCGCCGTCCGGTGAACCTGATGACCGGCTACCTCGACGATCCGGAGCGCAACGCCGCGGCGATGGCCGGAGGGTACTACCACACCGGGGACGTGGCCGTCCGGGACGCCGACGGCTACATCACCTACATCGGCCGCACCGACGACGTGTTCAAGTCCGCCGATTACAAGGTGTCACCGTTCGAGCTGGAGAGCGTATTGATCGAACATCCGGCTGTGGTGGAGGCGGCCGTGGTACCGCAGCCGGATGCCACCCGGCTCGCCCTCCCGAAGGCGTATGTCGCGCTCGCCGCGGGCTGGGAGCCGAGCGCGGATACCGCCCGCCAGATCATGGAGTATGCCCGCGACCACCTTGCCCCGTACCTGAAGGTGCGTCGGGTCGAGTTCTACGAGTTACCCAAGACCATCTCCGGGAAGATCCGTCGGGTCGACCTGCGGCGACGGGAAGCGGACGCCGTGGTGCCGATCGCGACCGAGTTCCGGTACGAGGATCTGCTGGACTGATCGGTCGTCCGGTCGTGTCGCAGAACCAGCGCAGCGCGAACACGGCGACGCCGCCGAGCAGCAGTCCGCCGACGATGTCGGACGGCCAGTGCGCCTGCACGACGACCCGGGCGAGCCCCACGGCGAGGCCGCCCAGGGCGGCGAGCACCAGCGCCAGATCCTGGACTTTCCGGCGGGCGAAGGCGGTGACCGCGATCGCGCCGAACAAGGTGGCCGTCGCCGTCGTGTGCGTGGACGGGTACGCGTGCAGCACGTTGGTGAATCCGATGTCGGGACGAGGGGACGGCAGCAGGTCTTTCATGATCAGGCTGATCGCACAGGCGATCCCGACCGTCGCGACGATCAGGGCGCCGCGCAGCCCGGAGCGCCGCAGGACCGCGACACCCAGCGCCGCGACGAAGGTGAGCGGGATCAGATGGTGCGGGTCGCCGACCGACGAGACGATTTGAGCGACCCGTACCTTGCGCCAACTCGAATGTTCGACAGTCAGGACCGCGCCCGCGTGGTCGACCAGGGCGACCGGGCCGCCGAGATTGACCGCAACCGTCAGCGCGACGAGCAAGCCGGACGAGACGAGCAAGCCCGGGGGCACCTGGATCAACCGCACGTGAGACCTCCGACGATGGGGGTACGACGTCAACCGCTCGGATGTACGCTACCGGCGGTGTCGGATGCGCTGCGTCTGCGGTGGCGGCTACCCTCGAAGCATGCCGACCCGCACTGCCCTGCGCCCCGGGACCCTTTCCCCTACCCGCGCGGTGCCACGGGCGATCGAACGGCCCGAGTACGTCGGCCGTAAGACCGCGAACGAGGGCCACGAGCCGTGGGTGCAGACGCCGGAGACCATCGAGAAGATGCGGATCGCCGGCCGGATCGCGGCGCAGGCGCTCGCCACGGCCGGTGCGGCGGTCGCGCCCGGCGTGACCACCGACGAGTTGGACCGGATCGCCCACGAATACATGTGCGACCACGGCGCCTATCCGTCGACCCTGGGCTACAAAGGTTTTCCGAAATCGTGCTGCACCTCGGTGAACGAGGTGATCTGTCACGGCATCCCGGACTCGACGGTGGTCGAGGACGGCGACATCGTCAACATCGATGTCACCGCCTACATCCACGGGGTGCACGGCGACACCAACGCCACCTTCTTGGCCGGTGACGTCGACGACGAGGTGCGGCTGCTGGTGGAGCGGACCCACGAGGCGACGATGCGGGCGATCAAAGCGGTGCGGCCGGGCCGCGCTCTGAACGTGATCGGCCGAGTGATCGAGTCGTATGCCAACCGGTTCGGCTACGGCGTCGTGCGCGACTTCACCGGTCATGGCGTCGGCCCGACCTTCCACAGCGGCCTGATCATCCTGCACTACGACCAGCCCAGCGTGACGTCGGTGATCGAGCCGGGGATGACCTTCACCATCGAGCCGATGATCAATCTGGGTACCGCCGACTACGAGATCTGGGACGACGGATGGACCGTCGTCACCGCCGATCGCCGATGGACCGCCCAGTTCGAGCACACTCTCGTGGTCACCGACGCCGGAGCCGAGATCCTGACGCTTCCGTGACCCGCGGCCGGTCGCTGTTGGTTGCCGGCACCACCTCCGATGCCGGGAAGAGCGTCCTCGTGGCCGGGCTGTGCCGGTTGCTGGCCCGGCGGGGCGTGCGCGTTGCGCCGTTCAAGGCGCAGAACATGTCGAACAATTCGGTCGTCACCCTCGACGGCGGCGAGATCGGCCGGGCCCAGGCGTTGCAGGCGACTGCGTGCGGGCTCGAGCCCAGCGTGCGATTCAACCCGGTACTGCTCAAGCCGGGCAGCGACCGGCGCTCGCAGCTGGTGGTCCGCGGCCGGGTCCGGGGTTCGGTCGGTGCCCGCGATTATGTCCGGCACCGGGAAGCGCTGCGCGCGGTGGTCGCCGCCGAGCTGGCCGGGCTACGCGACGATTTCGAGTTCGTGATCTGTGAGGGGGCCGGTTCGCCCGCCGAGATCAACCTCCGGGCAACCGATCTGGCGAACATGGGGCTCGCCGAGGCGGGCGATCTTCCGGTGCTGTTGGTAGGCGACATCGACCGGGGTGGGCTGTTGGCGCATCTGTACGGCACGGTGATGATCCTGGAGCCGGCCGATCGCGCCAGAATCAGGGGATTCGTCGTCAACAAGTTCCGCGGGGACGTGGAGATCCTGCGTCCCGGACTGGACGAACTCACCCGGCGGACCGAGGTGCCCACGCTCGGGGTGGTGCCGTTCGAGCCGGAGCTGTGGCTCGATGCGGAGGACTCGCTCGGCACCGTCGCCGACGCCCCGGTCGGTCGGCCGGGGCCGCCGCTGGGTTCACGCTGGCTCACCGTCGCGGCGATCCGGTTGCCCCGGGTGTCCAACTCGACCGACGTCGAAGCGCTCGCCTGCGAACCCGGTGTCGCCGTGCGCTGGGTGAGCGATCCGTCCCGGATCGCCGACGCGGACCTCGTGGTGCTGCCGGGTACCAAGGCCACCGTGGCCGATCTGGCCTGGCTGCGCACGACCGGCATCGCCGCCGAACTGGTCCGCCGGGTCCGGGCCGGCCGGTCGGTGCTCGGGATCTGCGGCGGCTACCAGATGCTCGGAACCCGGATCGTCGACGAGGTGGAATCCGGTGCCGGAACGGTGCCCGGGTTGGGCCTGCTCGAGCTGGAGGTTCGGTTCGCGCCGCAGAAGGTGTTGCGGCGGGTCTCCGGCAGGGCGGGAACGATCGCGGTGAGCGGGTACGAAATCCACCACGGCCGGGTGGTGCGCCGGGGCGATCCGGCGCTGCTGCGGCGTTCCGACGGTATCCCGGAAGGCAGCGTCCGGGACGTTGTGACCGGCACGCACTGGCACGGCTTGCTGGAATGCGACGAGTTTCGTCGCCGCTACCTGCGCGAGGTCGATCGGCACAGCGGGCGAAGCGGATTCGTGGTTTCCCCGGACACGTCGGTGGCGCGGGTGCGGGCCGCGCAGTTGGACCTGTTGGCCGACCTGGTGCAGCAACATGTCGATGTCGATGCCGTGATCGAGCTGGCGCGGTAGCATTCCAGCGCAGAAATTCCGCATATCGGACACTGATGGCCCCATTCCGGATGGTTGGAGGTTGCGATGGTGTATTACCGAGCGGTCGGGTCGATCCCCCGGGACCGGCACGTGCTGTATTCGCTGCCGGACGGCTCGCCGACCTTCGAGGAGTTCATCGGCGAGGAGGGCTTCGCCAGCACCGGGTCGCTGCTGTACCACCGGCATGTTCCGTCCAACCTGGTCGACGCCTACCCGTGGCACCCCGGCGACGACGCGGTCACCGCCAACGTCCCGTTGCTACCGCATCATTTCCGGCTGCCCGACCTCGGCCACGCCGCCGGGCAGGACCTGACACGACACCGCCGGCTGGTGCTGGCCAATCCGGATGTCCGGATCTCGTACGTGGTCGGCACCGAACCGTCGCCGCTGTGCAGCAACGCGATCGGTGACGAGATCGTGTTCGTCGAGGCCGGCGCGGCACGGCTGGAGAGCGTCTTCGGCACCGTCGACATCCGCCAGGGTGACAACGTGGTGGTACCCCGAGCCACGATCCACCGGTGGGTGCCGGACGTCACGGCCGGACCGCTGCGCGCGCTCTGCATCGAGGCGTCCGGCCATGTGCATCCGCCGGCGAAGCACCGCTCCCGGTTCGGCCAGTTCCTGGAGGGTGCCCCCATCAACGAACGCGACATCCGCGGTCCGATCGACCCCTTGGTCGTCCCGGGGGGAGACGCCGCGGGGAGCGACACCGAGGTCTACGTCAAGCACCGCGGGGCGGACGGTGGCGTGGTCGGCACCGTGATGGTGTACGACCATCACCCGTTCGATGTGGTCGGCTGGGACGGTTACCTCTACCCCTACGCGTTCAACTATCGCGACATCGTGCCGCTGGTGGGCAAACGCATTCAGCCGCCACCGACCAATCAGGTATTCGAAGGGCCGGGCTTCGTGGTGTGCAACTTCGTGCCGCGGCCGCTGGAGTTCGGCGAGGGCTCGATCAAGGTGCCGTACTACCACTCCAACGCCGACTCGGACGAAGTGATGTTCTACTTCGCCGGCGAGACCGCCGCCCGCAAGGGTTCGGGCATCATCACCGGCTCCGTGTCGCTGCACCCGGCCGGCTATACCCACGGACCGCGGCGCGCGGCCTACCTGGATTCACCGAATCACACCGAGGCCACCGAGATGGCATTCATGGTGGATACCTTCCGGCCGTTGCAGATCGGCGAAGCCGGCCGCGCCAGTGCCGAGCCGTCCTATCCGTGGACCTGGTCCGGCCGTGGGCCCGGGATAGCCGATGAGTGAGCCATTCACCCGGGTGGCGCTGGTCTTGCACACCGTGGAACAGCCGAGTGTGCGGGAGACCTACGGCTTCACCGGCGGGCACGGGGTGGTTTTGGAGGGACAGCTGCTCCGCCCGATCGAATCAGCTACCGCGCGAACGGTGTTCGTGTTCATGCATCCGTCGTCCACGCTCAATCTGCTGCCGATGCCGGTCGCTTTGGCGGCCCGCGGCCGGCACGTGCTGTGTGCCAATGCCCGATACCCGAAGAACGACACCGCGCTGATCATGGAGAAGGTGCTCCTCGATCTGGCGAGCTGGCTTCGCTGGGCGCGTGAGCAGGCCGGCTACCAGCGGGTGGTGCTGGTCGGTTGGTCCGGCGGTGGTTCGTTGTCGTTGCTGTATCAGGCCGAAGCCGAAGATCCGCGGATCACCCACACGCCGGCCGGCGACCCGGTGGACGTGGTATCCGCCCGGCTACCGGCGGCAGACGGGATCGTGTTCATCGCGGCGCACCTGTCCCGGGCCGAGACGCTCACCGAGTGGATGGATCCGTCGGTCCACGACGAGACCGACCCGGATGTCCGCGACCCGGAATTCGACATCTACGCCGCCGATACCCGGCACCGGCCGCCCTACCGGCCCGAGTTCGTGGCGGCGTTCCGGGCCGCGCAACGGGCGCGTAACCGCCGGATCTCCGCGTGGGCGCGCGCCGAACTGCAGCGGCTGGCCGATGCCGACGGACCGGAGCAGGAACGGCCGTTCCTGGTGCACCGCACCATGTGTGACGTGCGCTGGCTCGATCCGACGATCGACCCCAACGATCGCGCGCCCGGCGTCTGCTATCTGGGCGATCCGCGCACCGCGAACGTCGGTCCGGTCGGCCTGGCCCGCTACACCACGCTGCGGTCCTGGCTGAGCCAGTGGAGCTACGAGCACTCGGCGGCCGCCGGCGCTCGCAACGCTGCCCGGATCCGCGCCGTGCCGGTGTTGCAGATCGAGAACTCCGCCGACGACGCGGTTCCGGCCACCCACAACCGGATCGTGCGGGACGCGCTGGCGGCGACGGACAAGAGTTACCACCTGATCCGGGGCGCAACCCACTACTACGTGGGGCAGCCGGAGTTGCTGGCCGAATGCATCGACACGGTCGAAGCCTGGGCACGGGAACGGGACCTGGCGTGAGTCCGGCCCGCGGAACCGGTGATACGGCGCAAACTCTCGCTCGCGGCCTGGATGTGCTCGATGCGGTGGCAGCGAGTACGCGCGGGCTGACGCTGACCGAGTTGGGCGAGCGGCTCTCGGTGGGCCGGACGGTGACCCACCGATTGGTCAGCACCTTGGTCGAGCGCCGACTGCTGTATCGGGGAGACGGCGGCCGGTATCTGATCGGTGTGGGGGCAGCCCGACTCATCCGGAGCATCCAGCAGACCCTGCGCGACGCGGCGCGGGCCGAACTCGATCTGCTCGCCGCGGATCTCGGCGCCACGGCACATCTGGCGGTTGCCGAGGGCGACGAAGCGGTTGCCGTCGCGGTCGCCGAGCCGTTGCACACCACCTTCCACATCGCCTACCGCACCGGCACCCGCACCCCGCTGGGCGTCGGCGCACTGGGCGCGGCGTTGCTCGCCGCCCGCAGCGGCCGGGCCGGCACCTTCGAGAGCGAAGGCCAGCTCACCCCCGGCGCGAAGGGGGTGGTGGCGGCCGTGCCCGGCATGGTGGGTCTGCCATGCGCGGTCGGTGTGGTCACCCTCGCGCCGGTCGACACGTCCACCTGGCATGCGCGCGTCGCCGCTGCGGCCGCCGCGATCGGTGCCAGCCTCAGCGCCGAACAGCCTTGATCAGCAGCAGTAATGATCCGTCCGCACGCACACCGACAGATGGAGTTTCGATGACTGCCTCGTCCACCACCGATTCCGCAGCCAAGACACCGCCCCTGCCGCATCGCGAGATGTTCATCGGTGGGCGGTGGCAGCCCGCCGCCTCGGGGAACACCTACACCAGTACCAACCCGGCGGACGGCGGCGTCGTGGCGGACATCGCGGCCGGCGCCGCAGTCGATGTCGACGCTGCGGTCCAGGCGGCGCAGCAGGCCTTCGACGCCGGCGGTTGGGTGCAGATGGGCGGTGCCGCGCGTGGCCGCATCCTGATGGATGTCGCCGACCGGATCGCCGCCGATGCCGAGCGGATCTCCGCGCTGGAGACGCTGGAGGTCGGCAAGCTCTACCGGGACGGGCTGTTCGGCGACATCCCGGCGTGCGTCGACACGTTCCGGTACTACGCCGGATACGCCGACAAACTGTACGGTTCCACCGTTGCGTTACCCGACTATGCGGGCCGGCATCGGCTGAACTACACCCTGCGCGAGCCGCTCGGCGTGATCGGCGCCATCACCCCGTGGAACAACCCGATCGTGGTGGCCGGCTGGAAGATTGCCCCAGCCCTGGCAGCGGGCAACACCATCGTGGTCAAGCCGCCGGAGGACGCGGCGCTGTCGCTGCTGCGGCTGGCGGAGATCCTGCAGGAGGCGGGTGTTCCGGACGGCGTGTTCAACGTCGTGCCGGGCATCGGCGAGGAGGCCGGCGCGGCGCTCGCCCAGCATCCGGGGCTGGCCAAGCTGTCGTTCACCGGTAGCCCCGAAGTGGGTGCGATGATGTCGAACCATGCCGGTGGGCAGTTCCGCAAGGTGACCCTGGAGCTGGGCGGGAAGAACCCGCAGATCGTCTTCGCCGACGCCGACGTCGATGCGGCCATGCCGTTCATCGCGGTCGGCAACTTCCTCCACCAGGGCCAGGTGTGCGCTGCCGGAACTCGGGTCTACGTGCACGAAAGCCTGGTCGACGAGGTAGTGGAGCGGCTCGCCGAGCATGCTCGCGGAATCGTCCTCGGCGACCCGTTCGACGAGTCGGTCAGTATGGGCCCGGTGATCAACGACACCGCGCTGAACCGGATCGTCGGCTACCTGGACAGCGGGCGGGAAGAAGGGGCGACGCTGGTGACCGGCGGCAACCGGGCCGATCGAGGCGGCTACTTCGTCGAGCCGACGGTTTTCGTCGGCCGGCAACAGCAGAAGATCGCGCGCGAGGAGATCTTCGGCCCGGTCGCCACCGTCATGCCGTTCGCCACCCCGGACGAAGCCTTCGCGTTGGCCAACGACACCCACTTCGGGCTCAACGCCATCGTCTACACCGAGAGTCTGAACCTGGCCCAGCGTGCCGCCCGGGAGCTGCGGGTCGGCAACGTGTGGATCAACGGGTTCGGCATCCCCGACATGACCACGCCCTGGGGTGGGCGCGCCGGCAGCGGCCTGGGCCGCGAGCTCGGCCCGGCCGGAATCGAGTCCTACACCGAGGAGAAGACCGTTCAGATGTTGTTCTGAGCGCCGCGCTCGAGCCGAGCCGGTCCCGACATGCCGGTGGCCCCGCGGGGTGGGGTGGGGTGCCGGTGTCGGGGTTGTTCAGAAGGGTGGGGGTTCGTCGTCCGGTGTGGGCGGCGGACGACCCGGTCGATGGAGCACCGGAGAATCCGGTGGCCGGGGTGGGGGTTTGCCGGGTGGGGTGAGGTCGGTGGTGCCGGTGCCGTCGCGCAGGTAGGTTCCGCCGGCCGGCGTGGTCCAGAGATAAGCACCGCGGGTGTGCCGTTGGTAGTGCCAGCCGCGGTTTCCTTTGAGCCGGTGGTGTTTTCGGCAGAGTGGGGCGAGGTTGTCGCTATTGGTCGGTCCGCCCCGGTCATGCGGGTGGGTGTGGTCGAGGTCGCAGCTGCGGGCGGGCCGGTTGCAGTACGGGAACACACACGTGCTGCTGGTCTGCACGACCTGTTCGCGCAGCCGGTCCGGGATCTGATACGCATCGGTCTGGACGTGCCCGGCCAGGTCCAGCACCGGGCGGACGGTCACTTTCGCGTCCGGGCTGCCGCACCAAGCGCGGATCGCGTCGATGCTGACCGGGGTAGGTGACGAAGAGTCGACCCGGCCGAGCACTCCGCCGGGACCGGTGAGCTGGTCCATGCTGATGTGCACATGCAACTGAACATCACGCGGCCGGCGGCGCAGGGCGGGCGGTATCGCAGCAGCCCTGTCCTGCCGGGTCGAGACCGGTTCCTGCTCGCGCGACAGCTCAGGTTGGGGCTCGCCATGTTCGATCGCCGGCTCCGCGGTCACCTTCTCGGTGGGTTCTGCTGCGTCGAACGGCAATCCGGGTTGCCGGCGGGCGAGTTCACCCAGCGCGGTCGAGCGCCGCGCATCCAGGCTGTCGGTGCTGCCACACGCCGCGAGATCCTCGGCGATATCGGCGAGGGCGTGGTTCAGGTCCACGGCATCGGTCAGGTCCAACTCGCCCTCGATCCGGACCGTGCCGGTCAGACTGACGGTGCGGGTGTCGATGTCCACCTTCCGGGTATCGGCATTCAATTCCTGCTCCGCAGCTTCGGGGTCGGCGAGGATGCGAGCTTCGTCGACGAGCCGATCCAACTGCGCCCACGACACCGTCCCCGCGTACGCCGCGAGCCGCTCATCGACGAACGCGGCCGCTTCCGGCGACAAGCCGATAGTGGCATCGGCGATCCGCCGGGCCCGCCACCATGGTGTCTGCCCGGCCTTGACGCGTTCCCAGAGACGGGGCAACCGATAACAAACTTCGAGCACCGCCCCGACATACGACATCCCCGAATCGGTCGAATGCCGCAACGCGGTCGAGAGCTCGGCAACCGCCGCCTCGTCGACCTCCGGCGAACCGGGTCCACCCGGCGTCACCCAGCCGATCCCGAACCGGTCAGCGTCGGTGTCACCGGTCGGCGCGTGCCAGCGACACCAGTCGACGGTCAACTCGGCCTGCTGCACCGCGACCCGCTCCGCCTCGGCCCGTGCCGCCCGCAACCCCGCCAACACCATCCGCGCAGAACCGGTACCAAACCCGTTTCCGGGAGTAAAAGCACTGACTGCGGTCATATATCTATTGGATCACGACCCACCGACAGGTTTTCAGGTAGCGACGATCACCGAGGAGCCGTGGCCGAACAAGCCCTGGTTGGCGGTGACTCCGACGTTGGCATTTTCCACCTGGCGTTCACCGGCTTGCCCGCGCAGTTGCCAGGTCAGCTCGCAGACCTGGGCGATCGCCTGTGCCGGGATCGCTTCACCGAAGCAGGCCAGACCGCCGGAGGGGTTCACCGGTACCCGGCCGCCGAGCGTCGTCGCCCCGCTGCGCAGCAGGTGCTCGGCTTCGCCACGCCGGCACAACCCGAGATGTTCGTACCAGTCCAGCTCCAACGCCGTCGACAGGTCGTAGACCTCGGCGACCCGGACATCGTCCGGTCCGATCCCGGCCTCGGCATAGGCTGCGTCGAGGATCTGATCTTTGAACGTCCGCTCCGGCTCCGCCACCACGGCAGTCGAGTCGGTGGCGATGTCCGGCAGCTCCGGCAGATGCTGCGGGTACTGCGGCGTCACGGTGGACACCGCGCGGACCGACGGTACGCGATCGACCGAGCCCAGATGGCGTTGCGCGAAGTCTTTACTCGCCACGATCAACGCTGCGGCACCGTCGGAGGTGGCGCAGATGTCCAGCAAGCGCAACGGGTCGGCGACGGTCGGGCTGGCCAGTACATCCTCGACCGTCACTTCTTTGCGGTAGCGAGCGTTCGAGTTGTGCCGGCCATGGCGGGCGTTTTTCACCTTGACCTGCGCGAAGTCTGCCAACGTTGCGCCGTAGAGATCCATCCGGCGGCGGGCCAGCAAGGCGAAGTACACCGGGTTGGTCGCGCCGATCAGGTGGAATCGCTGCCAGTCCGGATCGTTGCGGCGTTCGCCGCCGACCGGCGCGAAGAAGCCCTTGGGTGTGGTGTCGGCGCCGATCACCAACGCGACATCGCAGAACCCTGCGAGGATGTGTGCCCGCGCCGACTGCAGTGCCTGCGATCCCGACGCACAGGCGGCGTAACTGGACGAGACCGGCACGCCGTTCCACCCCAGCTTCTGGGCGAACGTCGACCCGGCGATGAAGCCCGGATATCCGTTGCGGATCGTGTCCGCTCCGGCGACCAGCTGAATCTGGCGCCAATCGAGGTTCGCGTCGGTGAGCGCGGCGCGTGCGGCAGCGACGCCGTACTCGGTGAAGTCGCGGCCCCACTTGCCCCACGGGTGCATGCCGGCGCCGAGGATATAGATCGGGTCCGGGCTCATGCCAACCGCCAGGCGTAGACGGTGCGGTCGGTGCCGGCGTCGTCGGTGTAGAGCCGTTCGACGGTCAGCTCCATCGTGGCGCCGACCCGCAGCTGGTCGACGCCGGTGCCTTCGACGACCTTACCGAGCACGATCAATCCCTCTTCGGCCAGCTGCACCGCTGCGATCGCGTAAGGCCGAAACGGATCGGCTGCCGGGAACGGCGGCGGGGGAGCGTAGTGGTTCTCGGTGTAGCTCCAGACCGTTCCCCGCTGCGACATCGGTACCAGCTCCAAGGTGTCGCTCTCGCAAGCCGGGTTGGGGCAGGTGTGCTCTCGCGGAGGAAAGACGTAGGTGGCGCACTGCGGGCATTTGCCGCCGATCAGATGTACGTCGTCGGCATCGTCGGTGCTCCACCATCCGTCGATCGCGGGGCGCGCGTCCGTCGTCTCTGGCATCAGGCCAGGCTAACCGTTTCGCGACGGTATTGGAACGTGTTGCAGTTCTTCGGTCCGGGGCGGCGGCGTCCGGCTCAGCGACCGGGGTTTACCGCGCCGGGCAGGGCGTCCGCCAGGAACGAGCCGAACTCGGCGGCGCCCTCCGGCGTCGCCGATGTGCTCGGCAGGCTTTGGATATCGCAGCCGACCATCGGCGCTGCGCCGGGCGTCATGCGTTGTTTCAGCCAGGCGAACGCTGCCGGGGTGGCGGCCGCGTACACCGCGCCATGGGTGGTGAACGTCTGCGGTGGCAACGCCGGCGGCAGTTCCTCTCGCCGGTAGGCGACCGGGGTACCGCCCCGGCAGTACGAGTCGGCCAAACGATCGGTGGCCGCGATCGGTGCGACCTCTTCGTTCACGCCGTTGTAGAGGTAGACCGGGGCGGTCGGCGAGCGGCCGCTGATGCCTCGAGCAGCCAGTTCGCGGGCGATCACCGGGTCGGCCAACGCCTGTTCCACCGGTACGCGCAGTAGCTGGTCGAGGCGCGACCAAGGGTTGCTCGTCAGGTTCTGCTGGACGCAATGCCGGCGGGTTTCGGCCACCCGGGCCTGTCCGTCCGGGGTCAGGTAGCCGGCCACGGTGCGGGCGAACTCGGCGGAATCCTTGCTGATCGCGCCGAGACCCACCGGGATCAAGCCGCCGAGCAACGCGCCGTCGACCGACCGCAGGGCCGCCGGCAGATCCCGCACCGGGGCGCCGATCGCGGCGCCGACGATATTCAGTTCCGGAGCGTAGCCGGGCTGCTCTTCGACGGCCCAACTGCTCGCGATCGCGCCGCCCGAATACCCCCACAGCGCGACCGGTGTGTCGGTGCCGGCGAGTCCGGCCGGCGCGAACGCCGCTGCTGCGCGGATACCGTCGAGCACCGCCCAGCCCGGCTGGCGTGGGGTGAGGAACCGATTGTCGATTCCGCCATGGTCCGGTATCGCCACCGTCCAGCCCTGTGCCAACCCGGCCGCGGCGAACATCCGGTCCACCGACGGTGTCTCGATCGGCGCGGGTTCGGTCGAGTCGGCCGATTCGCCGTGTAGCAGGGTGTAGGACGGTGCACAGGTCCGCACGGTCGAGTCGACGGCGGCCTGATACGACAGCAGCCGGTGCGGTCCCGGCGGATCGAGTGGCACCAACAGTGTGGTCACCGCGGCCGCGGGCGCTCCGGACATGCCGGTGCTCCGGTAGAGCAATTGCCAGGTTGTGACCCGGGCCGGCGGCGCGGCCAGCTGCACGGGACGACTGCGGATCACGGCGCCGGGCCGGTAGCTCGCCAGGTCGGCCGGTAGCTCGTAGAAGTCGTCCGGTGGTGGCGCCGGCTCGACGATCTCCCACGATGACGCCGAGTTCGGTTGCGCAGTAGCCGGATTCGTCGGCATGACGATCGAGACCAATGCTGCGCCGAGCAGTCCGGCCGTCACCGTCATGGCCCGGAATCGCATCGTCGTCTACCCCACTTACCAGGCGCTGGAACGCAACACGATCTCGGTGGCGAGTTCGTGGCTTGCTGTTCGAAGAAGGTCGGTCCGGCCGTTCAGCCGGACCAACCGGAACTCGGCGTAGACGTACCGGCCGGTGCGGGTGGCGGCCGCGCCCGCCCCGCTGCCGACGATCAGGGTCGTGGGCATTTCCACCGGTCGGCAGTCGGGATCGGTGCGGCGGTCTGCATCGGTGTGGCCGGCGGCAAGCGCCGCCGGGTGCGGGCGGTCGATCGCGACCAGGCTGACGAATCGTCCGGAGTTCGCCGCCGCCGTCCGCCAGGCCAGCTCGGCGCCGGCGCGATACCCCACCAGGGTGACCCAGGGCAGGCTCAGTTCGTCGAGCAACGGTGCGGCTGCGGCCGGCGTCAGGTCGTCGATCGAGCCCAACACCACGGTCCGCAGACCGGAGTTGTGCAGCCGCGCGCAGACCGCGTCGTAGGACTCGGGTGGCTCGCCGCGGTCGGGCAGCAAGAACGCAGAATGTCGGGATGAGACCGGGCCGCCGATCCGCACCGTTCGGCCCCCGGTCTCCGAGCCGACCCGCCGAGACTCCATATCAGGCGACGCTACCCCGCTCGGCGACGCGGCCGCAGTCAGTCCGCCGAGACGCGCGCCCGACCAGCCGTGCCGATGCGTTCGAGCCAGTCCAGCCACAGGTCGAGTTCGGCGAACGCGGTGGCCAACGGGGTCGGCGCGGACAGGAAGACGTCGTGCCGGGCATCCGGGATCGGGACGATCGTGGTTCGTCCGCCGAGGCAGCCGGCCCAGCGTTGGATCTGGTCGACGTCGAGCACCGCATCGGCCAGATCCACCGCCGGTTCGTAACGTACGGCGAAGCGGGATCGGTTGGAGCGCAGCACGAGTGCCGGGGTTCCGAGGTTCAGGCCGCGATGCAGCCGGGCCTGTCCGCGACGTACCGCGCGCAGCCAGCCGAGCCGGATCGGTATACCGGACAGCGGCTTCCACTCGGTGTCGAAATCCCAGTCACCGTGTGCTGCCGAATGCAACGACGAGCCGTAGGTGTTGTTCGACTGTCCGGGCAGGATGGCGCGGCCGCGGAGCCGCCCGGCGACACCGATGAGTGTGGTGCCCACGCTGCGGTACATCGCCGGGCCGTGCAGGTCGAACCAGGGGCTGTTCAGGACGATCCCGCAGATGCCCGCGGCCGGGGCGCCCCCGGGGTACGCCGGATCGGTGTTGCGTCGGTGCAACCACAGCGACGTCACCAGGCCGCCGGTCGAGTGCGATAGCACCAGCACGCGGGCACCGGTCTCGGCCCGGACGATCCGCAGGGCCTCGTCGAGTTCGGTGTCGTAGAGCGCCAGGTCGCCGACGTAGTGCGCGGTCTGTCCGGGTCGTCGGGACCGACCGCACTTGCGCAGGTCGAGCGCGTAGAAGGCGTAGCCGCGTTCGGCGAAGTGGGTCCCGACGTGCCGCTGAAAGAAATAGTCGGTGTAACCGTGCACGTACAACACCGCGAGGCCGCTCGGCGGGGGTGTTGCGGGTTCGCGACGAACCAGGGTGGCGCCGATTTCGCCTTCGCCGTCCGGGTCGGTGCCGAGCGGGATCTGCCGCTGGAGATAGCCGTCGAGCACGTCCGGCACCCAGTCGACGGACCGCGCGTTGTTCGTCACAATCCCAATCTAGCGGGCGCGCGGGCGCCGGCCGGAGGGGCACAATCGTAGTCGGTGAACGTCTCGGTAACCTCAGGCGGCATCTGCGGCCGCCGCCGGTACGCGCCCGATACCGAGCCAGACGACAAGGAAGTCGACAGTCCAGTGACTACCGAAACAGCTCCGCCGAACTCAGCCGTGATCAAGACCGACGTCGTGCTCATCGGTGCCGGGATCATGAGCGCCACGTTGGGCGCGTTGCTGCGTCAGCTGCAGCCCGATTGGTCGCTGACACTGTTCGAGCGGTTGGATGCGGCCGCCGCGGAGAGCAGCGATCCGTGGAACAACGCGGGCACCGGCCATTCCGCGTTGTGCGAGTTGAACTACACCCCGGAGACCGTCGACGGCCGGGTGGAAATCACCAAGGCGATCGCGGTCAACGAGCAGTTCCAGGTATCGCGGCAGTTCTGGGCGCACGCGGTCGAGAACGGGGTGCTGGTCGACCCCCCCAGCTTCATCAACCCCATCCCGCACGTCAGCTTCGTGCACGGGGCGGACAACGCGAAGTACCTGAAGGCCCGCTACGAGGCGCTGGTGGGCAATCCGTTGTTCGCGGGAATGACCTACATCGACGACCCGGCCGAGTTCACCCGGCGATTGCCGCTGATGGCCGCCGGCCGCGACTTCAGTGAGCCGATCGCGCTGAACTGGACCGACGGCGGTACCGACGTCGACTTCGGCGCGTTGACCACGCAGCTGGTCAATTTCATCGGCAGCTCCGGCGGCGCGGTCTACTTCGGCCACGAGGTGACCGATCTGAGCCGGCAGTCCGACGGCAGCTGGCAGGTGAAGGTCCGCAACCTGCGCAATGGTGCGCGCCGAACCGTGACGGCCAAGTTCGTGTTCGTCGGGGCCGGTGGCGGTGCGCTTCCGCTGCTGCAGAAGTCGGGGATCAAGGAAGCCCGGGGGTTCGGCGGGTTCCCGATCAGTGGGGCGTTCTTCCGCTGCACCAACCCCGACCTGATCGGTCGGCATCACGCGAAGGTGTACGGCAAGGCGGCCAAGGGTGCGCCGCCGATGTCGGTGCCGCACCTGGACACTCGCGTGATCAACAAGCAGCCGGGGCTGTTGTTCGGACCGTTCGCCGGTTGGTCGCCGAAATTCCTCAAGGCAGGTCGGTACACCGATCTGTTCAAGTCGGTCCGGCCGCGCAACATCGGCTCGTTGCTCGGTGTCGGTGCGACCGAGATGCCGTTGGCGATGTACTTGGTCTCCGAGCTCGCCAAGACCAAGCCCGGACAGGTCCGTACCTTGTCGGAGTTCATGCCGAACGCCGAGGGCAAGGACTGGGAACTGATCGTCGCCGGCCAACGGGTCCAGGTGATCCGGCCCAAGGGGATCGGTGGTGTGTTGGAGTTCGGCACCGCGGTGATCTCGGCCGAGGACGGCAGTATCGCGGGGCTGCTCGGCGCCTCGCCGGGCGCATCCACAGCGGTTCCCGCGATGCTGGACGTGTTGCGCAGGTGTTTTGCCACGGAGTATCAGGGCTGGGAACCGCGGCTCAAAGAGATGATCCCATCGCTGGGTGTTCCGCTGGCGGACAGCCCGTCGTTGTTCAACGATGTGTGGGACTGGACATCCCAGGTGCTGCAGTTGGTGCCGGATGCCGCGGCTCGGCCGCCTCGTCACTCGGTGGGCGCGGCAGCCGGCGGCTGAACGGCTCGGTGCGGGCGGCCCGGAGCCGAGCCGCAGCGGTTCGCCTTCTAGAGTCGGCAGTTGTGTATCCGTTCAGTGCGATCGTCGGCCAAGACCGGCTCCAGCTGGCGTTGATCCTGTGTGCGGTGCACCCGGGCATCGGTGGCGTGCTGGTTCGAGGCGAGAAGGGCACCGCGAAATCGACCATCGTGCGGGCATTGGCGGCACTGTTGCCGCCGGTGTCGGACGAGTCCGGCACCCGACCGGCTCGGTTGGTGGAACTGCCTGTCGGTGCGACCGAGGATCGAGTGGTCGGTTCGCTGGATCTGGAGCGGGTGCTCCGCGACGGCGCGGCCGCGTTCCGCCCTGGCCTGCTGGCCGCGGCACACCACGGCGTGCTCTACGTCGACGAGGTCAATCTGCTGCATGATCATCTTGTCGATCTGTTGCTGGACGCGGCGGCGATGGGTCGTGTGCATATCGAGCGGGACGGTGTCTCGCACTCGCATCCGGCGCGATTCGTGCTGGTCGGGACCATGAACCCGGAAGAAGGTGAGCTGCGGCCGCAGCTGCTCGACCGGTTCGGCCTCACCGTCGACGTGGCCGCCGATCGTGCGGTGGATACCCGGGTCGAGGTGATTCGGCGCCGGCTCGACTACGAGCGCGATCCCGATGCCTTCGCCGGCCGATATGCCGCTGTCGACGCCGAACTCGCCGACCGCATCCGCACCGCTCGCGAGCGACTCGACGCGGTATCGCTGGACGACGGCGAGCTGCGCCGGATCGCGGCACTCTGCGCGGCCTTCGACGTCGACGGTATGCGGGCGGATCTGGTGGTCGCGCGTACGGCGGTAACGCACGCCGCCTGGCGGGGCGCGGACGCGGTAACCGAGGCAGACGTCCGAGTTGCCGCCGAACTCGCGTTGCCGCATCGTCGTCGGCGCGATCCGTTCGATGCGCCCGGGCTGGACGACGAGCAGCTGGATCAGGCGTTGCAGCAGGCGGCCGACGCGGTCGAGCCACCGTCGGACCGAGCCCCCGATCCCGGTGATGCCGGCCCCGACGATTCCGGCCCGGACGACGGGGCGCCCCCGGATGGTCCCGGCGACGGGGCGGTACCGCCCAACGGCCGGTTGGGCGCCGGCACCCCCGGGTCCACGCCGCAGCGACTGGAGTTGTCCGGCGTGGGCGACGGCGCTCCGGGCCGGCGCTCGCTCGCCCGCGGCCGGCACGGTCGGGTGGTCCGCCCGGATGATTCGCCGCCGCAGCGCGGTCTGCATCTGATCGGCACGGTGTTCGCCGCGGCGCCGTTTCAGCGTGAGCGCGGGCGGGTCGGCGGCCCGCTCCGGCTGGCAGCGCCCGATCTGCGCGGCACCCACCGGGAGGGTCGCGAGGCGAACCTGGTGGTGTTCGTCGTCGACACCTCGGGTTCGATGGGGGCGCGAGCCAGGCTGTCCGCGGTGACCGACGGCTGTGTGACCTTGCTGCGTGACGCCTATCAGCGTCGCGATACCGTCGCGGCGATCGCGTTCCGTGGTGCTGCCGCCGAGGTGGTGTTGCCGCCGACCTCATCGGTGGACATCGCGGTCCGGCGCCTCGCTGCGATACCGGTCGGCGGAAAGACCCCGCTCGCGGCCGCGATGTACCGGACCCGAGAGTTGATCTTGCGCGAGCGGGCGCGCGATCCGCGGCGACGGGCCCTGGTCGTGCTGCTCACCGACGGTAAGGCCACCGGCGGCGCCGAGCCGGTGTCGCGGGCGCGCGCCGCGGCTGCGCTGCTGGCCCGGGAAGGGGTCGGCGCGGTTGTGGTCGACTGCGAGCACGGGCTGGTCCGGCTGGGCATCGCCCGCGACCTGGCACAGGATCTGGGCGCACGGTACCTGGCGCTGGCCGAACTCACCGGCACCGCGGTAGCCGGGGTGCTGCGGGCGGCCGCGTGACCCGCAGCGGGGCGCGGCGTGCCTAAAGGTGTGCCGGTCGTGGTGCCGGCCGACGGTCTGACCACTCGGCAGCGACGCAACCTGCCGATCCTGGCGGTGCACACCGGCGCCGGTAAAGGGAAGTCGACCGCGGCGTTCGGGATGGCGTTGCGTGCCTGGAATCAAGGTTTCGACATCGGGGTGTTCCAGTTCGTGAAGAGCGCGAAGTGGAAGGTGGGCGAGGAGTCGGCGTTCCGCGCCCTGGGTCGGCTGCACGACGAGACCGGCGCCGGCGGGGCAGTCGAGTGGCACAAGATGGGTGAGGGATGGTCGTGGAGCCGTAAGCCGGGCACCGAGGCCGACCATGCGGCGGCGGCGCTGGAGGGCTGGCGAGAGATCGCTCGGCGGCTGGCCGCGCAGACCCACCGGTTCTATGTGCTCGACGAGTTCACCTATCCGTTGAAATGGGGCTGGGTCGACGTGGCCGAGGTGGTCGAGGTGCTCACCGGCCGGCCGGGGAATCAGCATGTGGTGATCACCGGCCGGGACGCACCGGCGGCGTTGATCGGGGCTGCCGACCTGGTCACCGAGATGAGCAAGCTGCGCCACCCGATGGATGCCGGGCGCAAGGGTCAGCGCGGCATCGAGTGGTAGACGCCGAAGTGGTAGACACCGAAGTGGTAGACACCGAGTGGTAGACGCCGAAGTGGTAGACACCGAGTGGTAGGGGCGCAGTGGTGAGTGCTCGGGCGCTGGTGCTCGCCGCGCCGGCATCCGGTAGCGGCAAGACCACCGTGGCCACCGGGCTGATCGGGGCGCTGCGCCGAAACGGCCACGCGGTCGCGCCGTTCAAGGTCGGCCCGGATTACATCGATCCCGGCTACCACGCCGTGGCGGCCGGCCGGCCGGGCCGCAATCTGGATCCGGTCCTGGTCGGATCGGACCGGATCGGACCATTGTTCCGGCACGGCGCGACCGGCTGTGACCTGGCGGTCGTCGAGGGCGTGATGGGGTTGTTCGACGGCCGGATCGACGGCGGCGAGCACCTGGACCGGTCCGGCACGGCCGCGGCTGTCGGTTCCACCGCGCAGGTGGCGGCGTTGCTCGGCGCGCCGGTCGTGCTGGTGGTCGATGCGCGCGGGCACAGCCAGAGTCTGGCTGCCTTGCTCCACGGATTCGCTACCTACGATCCGGCGGTTCGGCTGGCTGGGGTGATCTTGAACCGGGTGGGCAGTGACCGGCACGAGCAGGTGTTGCGAGCCGCCTGTGCGCGGGTCGGGCTTCCGGTGCTGGGTGCCGTACCGCGGCTGGCCGAGCTGGTCGTGCCGTCGCGTCATCTCGGTCTGATCCCGGCGGTCGAACACGGCGGCGCCGCCGTGGCGGCGGTCGCGACGATGACCGAGCTGGTCGCCCGGCACGTCGACCTGACCGCGGTGGCCGCCCTGGCGATGCCGGTCGTGGCCGGCCCGGCCTGGGACCCGGTGGCAGAGGTGGGCGGCTCCACCGGTGCCGCGGTCGGTCGGCCGGTCGTCGCGATCGCCGGCGGGCCGGCGTTCACGTTCGGCTATGCCGAGCATCGGGAGCTGCTGCGTGCGGCCGGCGCAGAGGTGGTGACGGTTGATCCGCTGCGCGAGCAGCTACCCGACCAGGTCGCCGGGCTCGTCCTGCCGGGCGGGTTTCCGGAAGCGCATGCCGCGCAGCTGGCCGCCAATCGCCGACTACGCGGGCAGGTCGCCGAGCTGGCCGAGCGCGGTCTGCCGGTGCACGCCGAATGCGCCGGGTTGTTGTACCTGGCGCGAACCCTCGATGCGCACCCGATGTGCGGCGTGGTCGACGCCGATGCGGTGTTCGGTGAGCAGCTCACGCTCGGCTACCGGGATGCGGTGGCGCTCACCGACTCGGTGCTCTGGCCGGCCGGGGCTCGGGTCACCGGACACGAATTCCACCGCACTCGATTGACCGAGCCCGGCGGTCGTGCCTGGGGGTGGTCGATCGGGACCCGGCGATCCACCGAGGGCTTCGTCCGGGGTCGGACGCATGCGTCGTACCTGCATACGCACCCGGCCGGCAACCCGGCGGCAGTGCGGGAATTCACCCGGGCGGCAGCGTCCTACGCCGGGTTCGGATCGTAAAATCTGGCCGTGGCCGATGACCGTGACGATGTTGATCACTACCTGGTCGGGCTGAACCTGGCCGGCCGCCGGGTCGTCGTGGTCGGTGGCGGCTCGGTCGCGCAGCGTCGGCTGGGCTTGCTGCTGCGCGCGGGTGCCGACGTGTCGGTGATCAGCCGCGCGGTGACGCCGGCGGTGGAGGCGTTCGCCGACGCCGGCCGGATCGCGCTGGAACGCCGCGACTACCGCGCCGGCGATCTGGCCGACGCCTGGTACGTGATCGCCTGCACCGACGAGCCGGACACCAATGCGGCGATCGTCGCCGAAGCGGAGCAGGCCAGGGTGTTCTGTGTCCGCGCCGACGACGCTCGGCTCGGTACCGCGGTGACCCCGGCGACCGCCCGCTACGACGGGCTGACCATCGGCGTTCTCGCCGGCGGTGCGCACCGCCGGTCCGCGACGGCCCGGACCGCGCTGCTGGAGGCACTGCAGTCGGGGGTGGTTACCGAGGATGCGACGATGCCACCGGCCGGGGTCGCGCTGGTCGGTGGCGGTCCGGGTGACCCGGACCTGATCACGGTGCGAGGGCGGCGGCTGCTCGCCCGGGCCGACGTGGTGGTCGCGGACCGGCTCGCCCCGCCGGAGCTGCTGGCCGAACTCGGCCCGGAGGTCGAGGTGATCGACGCGGCGAAGGTGCCGTACGGGCGGGCGATGGCGCAGCAGGCGATCAACGACGTGCTGATCGACCGGGCCCGGGCCGGGAAGTTCGTCGTCCGGCTCAAGGGCGGCGATCCGTATGTCTTCGGCCGGGGCTACGAGGAACTCGAAGCGTGCGCGGCAGCGGGTCTGCCGGTCATCGTGGTTCCCGGGGTGACCAGCGCGATCGCGGTCCCGGCGGCGGCCGGCGTCCCGGTCACCCACCGCGGTGTCACGCACGAGTTCGTCGTGGTGTCCGGCCATCTGCCGCCCGAGCACCCCGAATCGCTGGTGGATTGGGCCGCGCTGGCGCGGCTGTCCGGCACGCTGGTGTTGTTGATGGCGATGGAGCGGTTGGATCAGTTCGCTCGAGCATTGCTCGACGGCGGCAAGCCCGCTGATACTCCCGTCGTGGTCGTGCAGGAGGGCACGCTGCGGGATCAGCGAGTGGTACGCGCCGACCTGTCGACGGTCGCCGCGCAGGTGCGCGCAGCCGGACTGGGACCGCCGGCGATCGTGGTGATCGGGCCGGTGGCGGGAATGGCGCCGGCACAATGAGGTCTCGCACCGGGTGGGGGAGCGGTGCTTCGCGATCGCAAGGGTTCGGGGCGGGGGCGGTAGAACCCGGCCGAGGTCGGTAACGTAACCGACCATGGCCGAGCCCACCACCGTGCGTTACCCCGTTACGACCAGGGCGTTCGGGCTGGCCATCATCGTGCTCAGCGGGCTGCAGCTGATGGTGGTGCTCGACGGCACGGTCGCCAACCTGGCGCTGGCCCGGCTGCAGGACGATCTGGGGCTGTCCGACGCGGGACGTAACTGGGTGGTTACCGCTTACGCGCTGGCGTTCGGCGGGCTGATGTTGCTCGGCGGCCGGATCGGCGACGCGCTGGGGCGGAAACGGATGTTCCTCGTCGGGGTGGGCCTGTTCACGCTCTCGTCGCTGTTGTGCGGTCTCGCGGTGAACGAGGCGACACTGATCATCTCGCGAGCGCTGCAGGGGACCGGTGCCGCAATCGCCGCGCCGACCGCCTTGGCCTTGGTCGCGACCACGTTTGCGCCCGGCCCGGCACGCAATCAGGCGATCGCGATCTTCGCCGCGATGACCGGTGTCGGTTCGATTCTGGGGCTGATCATCGGCGGCGCATTGACCGAGTTCTCCTGGCGATGGATCTTTCTGATCAATGTGCCGATCGGTGTGGCAATCGTGGTCGGCGGCGTGGTTGCGCTGCGTGAGACCGATCACGAGCGGCTGTCGCTGGATGTGCCGGGTGCCGTGTTGGGGACGCTGGGCTGCACCGCGGTGGTGTTCGGGATCAGCGAGGGTCCCTCGTTCGGCTGGCAGCATCCGGCGGTGCTCGGGTCGCTGACCGCCGGGCTCCTGCTGTTGGCCGGGTTCCTCTACGTCGAACGCACGGCGGCGAACCCGCTGCTGCCGTTCGTCTTGTTCACCGATCGGGATCGGGTGGCCACGTTCGTCGCGATCTTCTTTGCCGGCGCGGTGATGTTCTCGATGACGGTGTACGTGGCGTTGTTCGTCCAGGACATCCTGCAGTTCCCGCCGTTGCGCGCCGGCCTGGGCTTCATCCCGTTCGCGGTCGGAATGGGAATCGGCCTGGCAGCGGCGTCCACGTTGGTCACCCGCGTCGCACCGCGTTGGCTGATCGCCACCGGCGCGGTGGTGATGATCATCGGTTTGCTCTACGGCTCCACCCTGGACGGATCGGCAACCTACTTCGCGAACCTCTTCGTCCCGGTGATCGGCATCGGGTTCGGCGTCGGGCTGGCGGTGGTGCCGCTGCCGCTGTGTGCGGTGACCGGCGTCGCGGAGACCGAGATCGGCCCGCTGACCGCGATCACCCAGGTAGCGCAGACGCTGGGCGGTCCGTTGGCGCTCGCCGTGATCGGTGCGATGGCCACCTCCCGGACCATCTCGCTCGGCGGGGTGGGCGGCAAGGCCGCCGACATGGACCCGCAGCAACTGTGGGCGCTCGGTGAGGGCTACACCTTCGCGCTGCTCGGCTGCGCGGTCTGTGCCGCGCTCGCCGGGTTCGCTGCGCTGTTCATCCGGTTCACCCCGCAGCAGGTCGCCGCCGCGCAGGCGGCGCAGGAGGCCGTACAGCGGGCCTGAACCCGGAGCTTCGCCGCGCTAGGCCGCGCCCAGCGCCGTCACCGTCACCCGGATCAGCTTGCGATGCGTCTCGGGGCTGAGCAGGAACTCGGCCTCCTCGGCGGCCTGGATCAAGGCCGATCGCGGGTCGGGATTCGCCGCTGCGTACAGCACCCGCCAGATTCGGCCGGTGCTGCGGTAGCGACCGAGTTCGGCCAGCCGGGCCTGGCGGATCGCGTCGGCGGTCAGCGCGTGTTCGTGCACGGTGGCGGCGACATCCGGATCGACCATCGTCCCGGACGCCGTCGCGGCCCGGGCGACGAACTGCCAGCTGGCGTCGCGGAGCCGGGCCGGGGGGAGCTGGTCGGCGGCATCGGCGAGCGGGCGGACCTCGTCGGACCAGGACGAGACCGACTGGTGGTACTCGGCCGGCAGCGGCAGGATCGGGTAGGCGCGATCGGCGGCGAGCAGCCCGGCCAGCGCGTCGGCGGTCACAGTGACCCCGGTGAACCGGGCTGCGGCGACCAGGGCGTGCTCCCGTAGCCGGCGCGGGTCGGTGAGATCCACCCCGTTGAGCAGCCGGCCGAACGCCGATCCGCCGGCGAACTCCGCTCGGCCGAGCTCGGTGCTGCCCAGGCTGCGGCCGCCCTCGGCGAGGCTGAGCGTGTCCCCGAACGTGGTCCCCCAGGAGACGCTGGCGGCCCGGGTGCGATAGGACGCCGCACCGAGTACTGCGGGCCGGCTGCCCTGCCACCCGGCGACCTCCACGGCGAACGTGTGCCCGCCGAGCTGGCCGACGCAGACGTGTGGATCGAGGTCGTCGCGGGTTGCGCTCAACGGCACGGTGGCGCCCATCTGGCTGTCGCCGCCGCCGAAGGCGACGATCACGTCCGCGGCCCTGCTGTTGGCCACCACGGTGATCGTCCCGGCCGGATTCAGCATGCTGGCCGTGGTCCAGCGGGCTGCTTCGACCGCGCTCTGCACTACTCCGGACATCGCAACCACCTCACCCGACCACCGGCACGGTGCCGAGCGCGGTACGCAGATCGACGCTGCTCGGTGAGTCCGCGTCGGGTGACTCGTCGGCCAGACCGCCGGCCAGGTAGCTCGCGTAGGCGCCCAGCTCCAGCAGCCCGTGCCCGGAAAGGCCGAGCACGATCACCTGTTCGCGTCCCGACTCGGCGCAGGCCGATGCCTCGCGCCGGGCCGCGGCGATCGCATGCGCCGATTCCGGCGCCGCGACGATGCCTTCCGTGCGGGCAAATTCCAGTGCTGCGGCGAAACATTCGTTCTGTGGTATCGCGGTGGCGTCGACCATGCCCTGCGATACGACGTGGGAAACCAGCGGCGCCATACCGTGATACCGCAGTCCGCCGGCATGAATCGCCGACGGGACGAAGTCGTGGCCGAGGGTGTACATCTTCAGCAGCGGGGTGAGTCCCGCGGTGTCGCCGAAGTCGTAGCGGTACTCACCGCGGGTCAGTGTCGGGCAGGCTGCCGGTTCCACCGCGAGCAACCGCGGTGACTGGTTCCCGGCCAGCTTCTCCCGCAGGAACGGGAAGACCAGCCCGGCGAGATTGGAACCGCCACCCGCGCAACCGATTACCAGGTCGGCGCCGGTCTCACCGGCCTTGTCCAGCTGGCGCAGGGTCTCCTCGCCGATCACCGTCTGATGGAGCAGAACATGATTGAGTACGGAGCCGAGGGCGTACTTGATCTCGGGATCGGCTGCGGCGACCTCGACCGCCTCGGAGATCGCGATGCCCAGGCTGCCCGGATGATCTTCGGCAAATGCTTTGCCGGAGATCGTGTCCCGGCTGGGCGAACGATGCACGGTCGCGCCGAACGTCTCGATCAGCGTGCGTCGGGCGGGTTTCGTGTCGTAGGAGGCGCCGACCTGCCACACCTCGCAGCTCAGCTCGAACAGCGCGCAGGCGAACGCCAGCGCGGTGCCCCACTGGCCGGCACCGGTTTCGGTGGTCAGTCGGGTGATCCCGTTGATCGAGTTGTAATAGGCCTGTGGCACCGCAGTGTTCGTCTTGTGCGAGCCGGCCGGCGAGACACCTTCGTACTTGTAGTAGATCCGTGCCGGGGTACCCCACGCTTGTTCCAGCCGCCGCGCCCGGTACAACGGCGACGGTCGCCACTGGCGGTAGACGGCACGGACCGGTTCGGGGATCTCGATATAGCGCTCGCCCGATACCTCCTGCGAGATCAGCTCGGGTGGGAACAGCGGGGCCAGATCGTCCGGACCGACCGGCTCGCCGGTGTCCGGTCGCAACGGCGGCGGAGGCGGCGTGGGCAGGTCGGCGACCACGTTGTACCAGTGGGTCGGCAGCTCGGCGTCGTCGAGCAGGTACTTCACAGCAGCGTCGTCGGGCATCGATGAGTCCTAACAGCGAGAAGTGTGGTCCGTACTCCAGAGTAGGTCGGCTCGGCGCCCGGTAACGGGGAACGTTCTGCATCGTGACCGGTATGGTTTTCGGCGCCGACTCCGGTCGGCCGACGGCGACGACTTGGATGGCGACGACCTGGTGGGCACCGTGGTCGGCGGCACGACGGGGTACGAAGCCGGAGGATCAGTCGGTGAGGATGACCAGCCGGTCCGCCGCCGGTGTCTCCACCCGCAGCCCGGCTTTCGCCGCGACCCGGGCGAGGCCCCGCACGTCGGTGGGATCGGCCCGGGTGACCACCAGCGCGCGCGCCAGCAGGCCCTTGTGGTGTTTGTTGAAGTGGCTGACCACCGATCGGGTGCCGTCCGCCTGTTCGGTGAGCACGGTGGCGGTGATCGCCCCGGGGAGCCGACCGAGCTGCCGGTAGAGCTCCGATCGCAGGTCCACCACCAGCTCGCCGGCGGCTTCGGCAGCCAGCGCGGTGGGCAGCTCGTCCCGCCAGAGCGCGGCCAGCGTGGGTAGACCGGGCAGTTTCGAGTCGCCGGAGAGCCGGTAGGCGGGGATCGGATCGTCCGCTCGGACCGCACCGAACAAGGCGGAACCGATCATCAGCCGGGCCGCTGCCTTCGCTCGTTGTGCCCGGGTGAACTGCGGCGCGGCCAGCGCGTCGTACAACACGCCGGTGTAGCGGCGCAGCGCGGGTGTGGTCGCAGCGGTGAACAGGGCGGCATTGCGCGCTATCTCGTCCTCGGCGTGAATGCCGAGGGACAGCGCAGCGCGGCTCGCCGCCGGATCGGCCGCCAGCTCGACCAGGCTGCGGGTCAAGCGTTCTCGGGTCGGAGTGAGCTTCGGCAGGGACAGCGCGGAGAGGTCGAGTGGCGCGCCCCGGCCGCCGGAGAACTTGGTCTCCGACGGGGGTAACAGCACCAGCACGCCGCCGACCCTATCCGGCGCCGGCCGGATGATCTGCGCGACACCGCATCGGCGACGGGCGAAATCATGTTTGGTGTCAGAGTTACCCCAGTGGCGGATTGGATCTGGGCGGCGTGTCGCGATCGTCGGTTATCGCTGTTGCTGCATGATTGCGCACGGCTTCACCACTGCGCATGGCTTTCACGGTTGCGCACGGCTTCGCTGCCGATTCGAGTTTCTACGTCGTCGAATGCACCACCAGGTCCACGTTGGGGGAAGGGTTGGTCGATCCGAGATGGGCGAACACGAGAACGATCCGGAGCTGAGGGATCGTGTCGTTCGATTGATGCGGTACCTGCGCGAGCTGGTCACCGCGCGGGCCAACCCGGTCCGGGACGTCACCGGACACGAAGCCACGATCTGGGCGCACGATCTGCCCGACGGCGTGACCTTGGCGACCGGTGCCGGGCCGGGCGATCCGGTCCTGCGGGTGCGCCGGGTGGCGTTGCCCGAAGCGCCGCTCCCACCGGTGGCGGTCGCTCCGTTCGTCCGTGGCGACGTGCAGAATTCGGCGATCGAGCCGGCACTGGCGGGCGACCGCGGTGACCTGCGATCGACCTTCGATCCCTGGCTCGTCAAGTGGCGGACCTGGGCTACCGCCGATCGGCGACTCCGTCCGCTGTGGGACCTGCACCAGCAGCTGCAGGCGATGGCGCGGGAACTGTCGGCCCGGCCCGAGTCGGTCGAGCTGGTCCTCGGCTCCGGCCTGCTCACGCTGTCCGAGCAGATCGCCGAGCAGGACGTGCGCGTGCACATGGTTACCGCGCCGGTGCAATTGGAGCGCGACGAACGTAACGGTGACCTGCTGGTCCGGCTCGACCCCGAGCGTGGGCTGCAGCTGGAGGACACGCAGCTGCTGACCGGGATCGAGGTCTTCGACAGCTCGGAATCGCTGGAGCTGGCCACCAGGCTCGGTGCGACGGTGCCATCGCCGATCGCGCCCGAGGTGGCCGATTTCCTGAAGAACTGGGCTTCCCGGGTGCTCCGGGTACACGTGGCAACCGGCGAGGCGATCGCGGATGCCGCCACCTTGACGGTGTCGCCGGCATTGGTCTTGCGGCGGCGCAGCTCGTTCGCCCTGCTCGACTACTACGACCGGATCATCGCCGGCGCGCAGGACCCGGCGGCTCCGGTGCCGCTCGGGCTGGCGCAGTTGGTGCAGACGATCGAGCCGGCGCAGCGGCTGGCCTGGTTGGAGCGGGCCGGAGCGGTGCCGGCGGTGGATCTGGTGGACGATCCGCTGTTCCCGCTCCCGGCGAACGACGAGCAACGCAACATTCTGGATCGACTCGGCGGCGACAGCGGCGTCGTGGTGGAAGGCCCGCCCGGCACCGGTAAGACGCACACGATCGCGAACATCGTCTCGGCATTGCTCGCCGAGGGTCAGCGGGTGCTGGTCACCAGTGAAAAGGCGCAGGCGCTGCGGGTGCTGCGGGACATGCTGCCAGCGGAGCTGCAGCAGCTGTGTGTATCGGTGACCGACAGCGCACGCGACGGTTCGGCCGAGCTGAACCGGAGCGTCGCCGAGATCGCCGCGCGGAAGGCGTCGTTCAGCCGGGAGCGAGCGCTGGAGCGGATCGCCGAGCTGGCGCAGCGACGGGACCGGGTGCGCGAGGCCCGGGACGACCTCACCGACGAGATCAGCGGTACCCGCGCCGCCGAGGTGTTCGAGCACGACGAGGTGGCGCCGGGCTACTGCGGAACGGCTGCGCAGATCGTCCGGCAGGTGCTGGCGGCGGCGCCGGAATCGGACTGGCTGCCCGGGCCGCTCTACGAACTCGAGCCGCCGATCGGGGTGGACGAGTTCCGGCTCGTGGTAACCCGGCTGCAGGTCGGCGCGCCGGACTCCGATCGGCGGCGCTACCAGCTCTTCCCGGATGCGCACGAGCTGTTGCCGACCGCGGACACGGTCGCGGCGCTGTGCCGCCGGGCTCGGACCGCGCCCCCGGCGACCAACCCGGAGGCCGGCCGGATCGTCGAGCTGCTGGCGAACGCGGACCGGGATCAGGTGACCGCGGTGCAGGCCAGTTGTGAACGACTGGGTGCCGCAGCGGTAGAGGTGAACCGGCTGCACAGCGTGGTGCGCGAGGCAGCCGACGATCGGCTCTCCGGCCGGACCGGTCATCTGTGGTCCAAGGCCAAGACGATCGAGGAACTGTCTGCCGCTGCGGCGGAATCCGATCGCGCCGTGGGCGAGCACAAGGTCGACGTCGAGTTCGGTGGACCACGGGCCATCGTCGCCTGCGAGATTCTGGCGGCGGCATTGGCGAAGGGCACGGTGGAGTGGCGACCGCGGTTCCGGAAGTCGGCCGAGCAGCGGGCGGTCGAGGCGTTGGGGCCGGTGCCGACGGTGGACGGCTCGCCGGCGGCCACGTCGGCAGCGTTGCGGGTGGTCGTGGAACATCTACGGGCGCTGGACAACGTGGCGGCCGCGGCGGACCGGTTGGCCGAGTTGGGGTTGATGTTCACCCCGGCGGGGTCCCGCTCGCAGCAGGTGAACGCGCTCGACAGCGCGCTCGACGATCTGCATGCGATCAACAGCCTCACGGTCGCGGTGTGCGAGTTCGAGGCGGTGACCCGGCGGGTCGACCAGTCGGCGCCGCGGATCCGTTCGGTGGCCACCGCGCGGGCGATCGCCGAGGCGGCCCCGGCCATCGCGATTCAGGCCGACGCGGAGCGTTCCCGAGAACGGCTGTCCGGCATCCGGGCACGGCTGGACGAGGCGTTCGCCGACGGGCCGTCACCGGAGAGCGACGCATTGCTCGACGCGGTGTCGCGCGGCGACCATGACGGGATCGTGACCGCGCTGCGCGCGCTCGCGGTCGCCGGCAAGCAGAAGCAGGAGCTCGAACGCTTCCGCGAACTCCGCAGCGAGCTGGAGTCGACCGCACCGGCGTTGTATCGGGCGTTGGTCGCCGCGCCCGCGGACCCGGCCTGGGCGGAACGGGTGGACCAACTGCCGGCCGCCTGGGCGTGGCGGCGGGCCGCGGACTGGGTGCGTGAGCAGTCCGAGCCGGACCTCGACCGGCAGCTCGAAGCCGGCCTGGTCGCGGCGGACGCCGAGCTGGCCCAGCTGACCGCGAAACTTGCCGCCGAGCAGGCGTGGTTGGAGTGCATGGAGCGGTTGACCATGGAGCAGATGTCGGCGCTGCAGGCCTATCGCGACCACGTCTCCAGCATCGGCCGCGGCACCGGCCGGTACGCCGAACGGTATCGGCTCGCGGCGCGCGCGGCGATGGCCACGGCCCAGGGCGCGGTGCCGGCCTGGGTGATGCCGCTGCAACAGGTGCTGGCCGACATTCCGCCGGAGCCGAACTCGTTCGACGTGGTGATCGTCGACGAGGCCAGCCAAGCGGAGGTGGCGGCGGTCTTCCTGCTCTGGCTGGCGCCGCGGGTGATCGTGGTCGGCGACGACAAGCAGTGCGCGCCGAGCGAGATCAGCAGTGGGGAGCTGGCGCCGATCTTCGAGCGGTTGGATCTGTACCTCCCGGACATCCCGAGCTATCTGCGGGACGGGTTGACCCCGCGGTCGAGCTTGTTCTCCTTGCTCCGCAGCAGGTTCGGTCAAGTGGTTCGGCTACGCGAGCACTTCCGCTGCATGCCGGAGATCATCGACTGGTCGAGCACTCAGTTCTATCGGGACGCTCCGCTGGTGCCGGTGCGGCAGTTCGGCACCGATCGACTGCCCCCGCTGCGGACGACCCATGTGCCCGACGGCATGGCGGAGGGGCGGACCGCCGGCTTGGTCAACCGTGCCGAGGCCCGGGCGCTGGTGGATCAGGTCCTCGCCTGCCTGGACGACCCCGAGTACGACGACCGCACCTTCGGCGTCGTCGTGCTCCAGGGGCAACAGCAGGTCGCGATCATCCGCAGCATGCTGACCGACGCGGTCGACGACGAGATCTGGACCCAGCGGCGGCTGCGGGTGGGGACCCCGCCGGACTTCCAGGGCGACGAGCGCAACGTCGTCTTCCTCTCGATGGTGGTCGCGCCGAATCGGAAGACGGTGGCGCTGACCCGCAACGAGCATCAGCGCGCGTTCAACGTGGCGGCCTCGCGGGCGCAGGATCAGCTCTGGCTGTTCCACTCGGTCAGCCGTGCCGAACTCGCCGAGACCGATCTGCGGAGCTCGCTGCTGACCTACCTGCAGGCCCGGGTGCCGATCCCGGCCGCACCGATGCCGGTGATCGATCGGCCCGAGGTCAAGCAGCCCGACTTCGACACCATGTTCGAGCAGCAGGTGTTCCTCGACCTGGTCGAACGGGGCTACCACGTGAATCCGCAGGTGGAGTTGAACAACCGGCGGATCGACCTCGTGGTGACCGGAGGTGCGGGTCGGCTCGCCGTCGAGTGCGATGGCGAGACCGCGGTGGAACCTCCGGCGCAACAGCGCCGGGAGCTGGAGCGCGAGCACGAGTTACGGCGTTGCGGCTGGGAGTTCTGGCGGATCCGGGAGTCCGAGTACTGCCTGGACCCGGCCGCGACGATGCAGCGGTTGTGCGCCGCACTCACCGCTCGCGGGATCGAGCCGGGAGTGGTGACCGCCACGGCCGGATCGCACGCATTGGCCTGGGAGCCGGTGCCGCTGTCGGATGATCTGTACGAAGCCGATCCGGCGGCGGACGCCGAGCCCGAAGCGTCGGCCGCCGCCGCACCGGTTCCGGGTGAGCCCGGGGCGCCGACCGGCGCACGGACCCAGCGGGTGGCGCCGCAGCTGGGTTGGGGCCGCAGCTACAACCAGGATCACAACCAGGACGTCGAGCTGGCCGGCGCCGGTCTGATCTGACGGCTCCCGGGCCGCACGGCCGGCGAGCGTGGGACTACGCTCGTCTGCCGTGATCACCCGAATGTCCCAGTTGTTCCTGCGAACCCTGCGTGACGATCCGGCGGATGCCGAGGTACCCAGCCACAAGCTGCTCGTGCGCGCCGGATATGTGCGGCGGGTGGCGCCCGGGGTGTATTCCTGGTTGCCGCTCGGGCTCAAGGTGTTGCGCAAGGTCGAACGTGTCGTCCGGCAGGAGATGGACGGCATAGGTGCGCAAGAGATCTCGCTGCCGGCACTGTTGCCGAGGGAGCCGTACGAGGCGACCAACCGATGGACCGAGTACGGCGACGCGCTGTTCCGGCTGCGGGATCGCAAAGGTGCGGACTACCTGCTCGGGCCGACCCACGAGGAGCTGTTCGCGCTGCTGGTGCGGGGCGAGTACAGCTCGTACAAGGATCTGCCGGTGACGCTGTACCAGATCCAGACCAAGTACCGGGACGAGGAGCGGCCCCGCGCCGGCATCCTGCGTGGCCGTGAGTTCGTGATGAAGGACTCGTACTCGTTCGACCTGGACGAGGTCGGACTGAAGGCGTCCTATCGGGCGCATCGGGAGGCCTACCAGCGGATCTTCGATCGTCTTCGGGTTCGCTACGTGATCGTCGCGGCCACGTCCGGGGCGATGGGCGGCAGCGCGTCGGAGGAGTTTCTGGCCGACAGCCCGGTCGGCGAGGACACCTACGTGCGGTGCGTCGAGTCCGGCTACGCGGCCAATGTGGAAGCGGTGATCACCCCGGCGCCACCGGCATTGCCGCTCGCGGGTCGGCCCGATGCCGTCGTGCACGCGACCCCGGCCGCGCCGACCATCGCGTCGCTGGTCGAGTGGGCGAACGGAGCGTTGCCGCGCACCGTCACGGCCGCCGACACGCTGAAGAACGTCATGGTCAAGACCCGGCTGCCGGGTGGCGATTGGGAATTGCTCGGCATCGGTATTCCGGGGGATCGCGACGTCGACGGCAAGCGTCTGGAAGCCGCGCTGGAACCGGCCGAGGTGGCGTTGCTCGACGAGGCCGACTTCGCTGCGAACCCGTTTCTGATCAAGGGATACATCGGGCCGAAGGCGTTGGCTGCCAACGGTGTCCGCTACGTGGTGGACCCGCGGGTGGTGACCGGCACGGCATGGATCACCGGCGCGGACGCGCCGAACCGACACTATGTGGACCTGGTCGCGGGTCGCGACTTCACGCCGGACGGAGTGATCGAGGCCGCCCAGGTGCGCGACGGCGATCCGTCGCCGGACGGGCGCGGCGTGTTGGTCGCGGCGCGGGGGATCGAGATCGGGCACATCTTCCAGCTCGGCTACAAGTACACCGATTCGTTCGATGTCGACGTGCTCGGCGAGAACGGCAAACCGGTCCGGCTGATCATGGGTTCCTACGGCATCGGGGTTTCCCGATTGGTGGCGGTGATCGCCGAGCAGCAGCACGACGAGCAGGGGCTGCGGTGGCCGCCGGAGATCGCCCCGTTCGATGTGCACGTGGTGATCGCGAACAAGGACGCCGGCGCCCGGGCGGGCGCCGAGCAGATCGCCGCCGAGCTCGATCAGGCCGGTGTCGAGGTGTTGCTCGACGACCGGACCGCCTCGCCCGGGGTGAAGTTCAAGGATTCCGAACTGCTCGGTATGCCGTTGGTGCTGGTGGTCGGTCGGGGTTGGGCGACCGGCGTCGTCGAGCTGCGCGACCGGTTCTCCGGTGCGAGCAGAGAGCTTGCGGTCCTCGACGCTGCCGGTGCGGTGGTCGAGCGGGTCCGGGGGGCCGGGGTAACCGTCTGAGCCGTCGGGATCTGCCGTTCGGGTCCGGCCGGTCCACGTAGGATGGGCCAGGATTGCCAGGGCAACCGAGGGAAGTGTGATGTCCGGAAACGACAGCCTGCTCTTCGACCCGAAGCATTACGATCCGCAGCAGTTCGATCCCGGTACGCGACGGCTGCTCCGCGCCACGATCGACTGGTTCGAAAGCCGCGGCAAGGCTCGGCTGCTCGCCGATGATCTGGCCGCGAGTTGGCCGGCTGATTTCGTCGAGTTCGTCGGCCGTGAGCAGCTTTTCGCTACCTTCCTCACCCCGAGCGAGTTCGCGGTGGGCAACCCCGATGCGCGCTGGGACGCGGCGCGTAATGCGGCGCTGGCCGAGATCCTGGGGTTCTACGGACTGACCTATTGGTACATCGAGCAGGTGACGATCCTGGGCCTCGGCCCGATCTGGCAGAGCCGCAACGACGAGGCGCGCAAGCGGGCGGCGCACGACCTGGCGGCGGGCGAGGTGATGGCGTTCGGGTTGTCCGAACGCGAACACGGCGCCGACGTCTACCGCACCGACCTGGTGTTGACTCCGGCGAACGAGGACGATCAGGCCCGGGGTATCCGCTACCGCGCGTCCGGCGAGAAGTACTACATCGGCAACGGCAACGTCGCCAGCATGGTGTCGGTTTTCGGCCGGATCGACGGGGTCGAGGGGGAGGATCAGTACGTCTTCTTCGTCGCCGACTCCCGGCATGCGGCGTACCGGCTGATCGACAATGTGGTGGGGATGCAGATCTATGTCAGCACCTTCCGGCTGGAGAACTATCCGGTGCGCGACGACGACATCCTGCACAGCGGGGTGGAAGCGTTCGCAGCCGCGCTGAACACCGTCAACGTCGGCAAGTTCAATCTCTGTTTCGGCTCGATCGGCATGTGTGAGCACGCCTTCCACGAGGCGATCACACATGCGGACAACCGGATCCTGTACGGCAAGCCGGTGACCGACTTCGTGCATGTGCGGGCGAACTTCGTCGAGGCGTACGCGCGGTTGGTCGCGATGAAGCTGTTCAGCCGGCGGGCGATCGACTACTTCCGGAGCGCGAGCCGCGAGGACCGGCGCTACCTGCTGTTCAACCCGATGACCAAGGCGAAGGTCACCACCCAGGGCGAGACGGTGATCCGCCTGCTGCACGACGTCGTCGCGGCCAGGGGCTACGAGAAGGACACCATGTTCCGCGAAGTGTCCCAGTTGATCGGGATGCTGCCCCGGCTGGAGGGCACGGTGCACGTCAACGTGGGCCTGGTGCTCAAGTTCCTGCCGAACTACCTGTTCCAGCCGCAGGACTACCCCCCGGTCGGCCGGCGCGACGACCCGGCGGACGACGTGTTCTTCTGGGACCAGGGGCCGACCCGAGGTGCGGCCAAGGTGCGATTCGCCGACTGGACCGAGATCTACGAGCGGCACGCCGACATTGCGAACGTGGCAGTGTTCTACGAGCAGGCGCAGGCGTTGCAGGAGCTGTTGGCGGCGGCACCGCCGGACCCGGAACAACAGCGGGACCTGGACTTCATGCTCACCGTCGGGGAGTTGTTCATGTTGGTCGGCTACGGCCAGCTGATCCTGGAGGATGCCGAGCTGATCGGGTTGGACGTCGATCTGATCGACCAGATCTTCGAGGTCCAGGTACGCGATTTCTCCCGGTACGCGGTCGAGCTGAACGGCAAATCGGGGGCGACGGCGGCGCAGCAGAAGTATGCGCTCGGCGCGATCCGCCGGCCGGTGCCGGACGCCGCCCGGTTCGCGCGGGTGTGGGCGCAGGTAGCGGCCTACGACGGCGTCTACCAGATGTCGTCCTGAAACCTGCTCGATCTGCTCAGGGTTGACCGGGCAGCGGCACGGTCGGGGGCCCGACACCGAGCACCTGGCGCCACTCGCCGAGCCGGACCGCGCACTCGGTGAGCGCGTCCACGGCCCGTTGGCGACCCGGTTCCGATTCGGCCCGCTCGACCGCCGATCGCCAGGCGATCGCGGTCTCGTTTTCCACCACGACGGCCAGCTGGGCGGCCGACACCGGGTCCGTCACCGGCGCCGGAACCGTGTAACCGGGCTCGGCGGGCGGCGCCGGAACCGACGCCGCGGTGAGCGCGTCGATCGTCGCATCGCGGCGCGATCGGTGCGCTGCGGTTGCCGCGCCGACCATCGTCGCGCGCTCGGGGTTGGAGAACGCCGCGATGATCCCGTAGGCGAAGACCGCGGCATGCTCGGCGCGTAGTGCATCGAGCAGACCCTGCTGCTCGGCGCCGGCGCTCATGGCAGCAGCACGGCAAGCTGGGCGCCGCAGGCAGCGCTGATCGAGCCGAGCAGGCCGGCGCGATAGCCGGACTGGATTCGGGCGAGGTCGGCGGCGCTGCGCTGTGCGGTACCGATCCGGGTCCGGACCTGATCCACGGAGAGCGGCGACGCGGGGGCAACCGGTGTGGCGGGCTGCGCGGTCGAGCTCGGGGCCGAGCCGTCGCGATACCGACCCACCGCCCGGGCGACCTCGGCATCGAGCACGTCGGCATGGGCGTTCCGTTCGGCCGCCACGACGCCGAGCGCAGCAGCGTGGTCGGCCGACACCGTGGCGGCTGCCTGCGCTGCCGCCGCGTCTGCCCGAGCCAGTATCGCCTGCGCGATCAGTGGATCGGGCGGTTCCCGTTCTCGGTCCGGATCGCTTGCCGCGCAGGCGGTTGCGGTTCCGGCAGCCAAGGCTCCGGCGACACAGCCGGTGGTGATCCGGAGCACGGATCGGCGGGACAGGCACGGGACGGTCGAACGCACGCGGCCCATCGTGCCAGGCGGCCGGGCGTTGCTCGCGGCGGGCAGGGTTAGGCTGGAAGGCCGACGGAGCGAGATCACGAACAGGCAACAGCCCGCGCGAGCCGGCCACGGACAACTGAACCAGGAGCCCCCACATGCCGATTCCGACCGAAGCCGGAGTTCGGGCGTCGGTAGCGCCGCTTGTCGCCGATCGCGGCTACGACCTGGAGGATGTGCGGGTCGATCGGGCGGGTCGGCACAGCGTGGTCCGGGTGGTGGTCGACGCGGATCGGGGGATCGGCTTGGCCGAGCTCGCAACGCTGAGCACCGAGCTTTCGGCGGTACTGGATGCTGCCGACTCGGCCGACACGGGCGCGTACACGCTGGAGGTGACCACTCCCGGGGTCGATCGCCCGCTGACCGCCGAGCGGCACTGGCGGCGGGCACGTGGTCGGCGGGCGCGAGTCCGGATCGGTGCGGCGACCGTCGAGGGACGGATCGGCGCACTGGCGAACGGGTCGGTGGATCTCGTCGTTCGCGACAAGTCCGGGCCGACGGTGCGTCGGGTGTCGCTCGCCGACATCGACGAAGCGGTGGTGCAGATCGAGTTCGCCGCCCCCGACCCGCGCGAACTGGCCTTGGTCGGCGGGGTCACGCCCGGCCGGCCCGCTCCGGGCGAACCGGACGAGAGCAGCACGACGGAGGGGAGTGCATCGTGAATATCGATATAGCTGCGTTGCGGGCGATCGAGGCGGACAAGGGAATCTCGACCGATACCGTCATCGAGACCATCCAGTCCGCGCTGCTCACCGCATACAAGCACTCGGCCGGTCATCAGTCGCATGCCCGGATCGATGTGGATCGTAAGACCGGCGAGGTGCGAGTGCTCGCCGCCGAGGTCGACGCGGACGGCAACGTGATCGCCGAATGGGACGACACGCCGGAGGGCTTCGGTCGGATCGCGGCCACCACAGCCCGTCAGGTGATCTTGCAGCGGTTGCGTGATGCCGAACACGAGCGCACCTACGGGGAGTTCGCCACACATGAGGGCGAGATCGTCGGTGGCGTGATCCAGCGCGATACCCGGGCCAACGCGCGCGGCTTCGTCGTCGTTCGGATCGGGGGTGACGCCAACGGCGCGGACGGGCTGATCCCCCCGGCGGAACAGGCGCCGGGCGAGAGTTACCCGCACGGCGAGCGGATCAAGTGCTACGTCGTCGGGGTGTCCCGAGGCCAGCGCGGGCCGCAGATCACCTTGTCGCGCACCCATCCGAACCTGGTTCGTCGATTGTTCGCGCTGGAAGTTCCGGAGATCGCGGACGGGTCGGTGGAGATCGTGGCGGTGGCCCGCGAGGCGGGCCACCGGTCCAAGATCGCAGTGCGCTCCACGGTGCCCGGACTGAACGCCAAAGGCGCCTGCATCGGCCCGATGGGCCAGCGGGTCCGCAACGTGATGAGCGAGCTGGCCGGCGAGAAGATCGACATCATCGACTATGCCGACGACCCGGCCCGGTTCGTCGGGAATGCGTTGTCTCCGTCCAAGGTGGTGTCGGTCACCGTGGTCGACGAAGCCACCCGCTCGGCTCGGGTGGTCGTGCCGGATTTCCAGCTTTCCCTCGCGATCGGCAAGGAAGGTCAGAACGCCCGGCTGGCAGCCCGGCTGACCGGATGGCGGATCGATATCCGTAGCGATGCCGACGAGTAGGCCGATGCCGGCCGGTGGACGGAAGAAGATTCGGATGAATCGGACGTCGGTCGGCGGACGCGCGGAGGCGATGCACACCTGCGCGCCGGACAGCGGTACAGTGGGCGATGGTCGGCGCGAGCCACCGATATCCGGCACCTATCCCATTCGGATGTGTATCGGGTGTCGGCAGCGCGCGCAGGCTGTCGATCTGTTGCGGGTCGTCGCACGAAACGTCGGCCCGGCGGGCTTTGCGGTCGTGCGCGATCCCGAGCGCAGACTGCCCGGCCGGGGTGCATGGTTGCATCTTGATCGGAGCTGTCTGAGCACGGCGGAACGACGCCGTGCATTCGGCAGAGCCCTACGCGTCGCCGGGGTACCGGACACGGCGGCGTTGCGGGAGTTCCTGCACAGTCTGGAGCGACAAGAATCCGGACCGGCGGGTGCAGATCCGGTACGGCACGAATCGAGAGACAGGCACGAGCACTCATGAGCACACCGTGAAGCACCAACGATGAACGTCCATCGGAAGTAACCCGAGGTCGTGCAAGCCCCGCCGCGAAGGGAGCTGCGCTCGACCTCTCAGTGAGGAGAGCAGTGGCAGGCAAGGCTCGCGTGCACGAGTTGGCTAAAGAACTCGGAGTCACCAGCAAGGAACTACTCGCAACGCTCAAAGAGCAGGGCGAGTTCGTGAAATCCGCGTCGTCGACGGTGGAAGCTCCCGTCGCCCGGCGCCTGCGGGAATCGGTTGCGGCAAAGAACGCGCCGGCGGCGAGTACCCCCAAGTCGGGTACGTCGAAGTCGATGAGCACCCGGCCCGGCCCGGCCCGGCCCGGCCCGGCGTCCAGCCGCCCGGCACCGGCACAGCCGGCTGCGCCGACCGCGTCCCCCGCGGCCGCATCCGCGCCCCCCCAGTCGCCGCAGTCCGCACCGGTCGGCAATGGCCCGCGGCCGGGTCCGCGGCCCGCTCGTCCCGCCGAATCTGCGCCGGCCGCAGCCCAGTCCGCGGCTGCGCCGCAGAGTGCCGCCCAGCCGGCGCCCGTGCAACGCCCGTCCGGGTCGGCGCCGCAGCGCTCGGCTCAGCCACCGGCGCGACCCACGCCCCAGTCTCCCGCCGCGTCGGCGCGGCCCGGCCCGGCCGGGCAGACGCGCACGCCGGGCTCGGCCGCACCGGGCCGCCCGCCCGCGGGGCCGGGTCAGTCCCGTGGTCCGGCCGCGCCCGGTCAGACTCGCGGTCCGGCCGCGCCGGGTCAAACCCGCGGTCCGGCCGGGCCGGGGCAGAATCGTGCACCCGGTCAGGGCGGCCCGAAACCCGGGCCGAAGACCCCTCGGGTCGGCAACAATCCCTATTCGTCGGCGCCGGATCGTAGCTCGTCCCGTCCGGCGCCCGGGCCGGCCGGCCCGCGGCCGGGCGGTGCCCGGCCCGCGCCGGGTCAGGGTGGTCCGCGTCCGGCGCCCGGAGCCGGCGGTCCGCGTCCCGGGCCGGGTCAGGGTGGTCCACGGCCCAGCCCCGGTTCCATGCCGCCGCGGCCCAGCCCCGGTGCGATGCCGAGTCGTTCGGCTCGGCCCGGTCCGGGCGGTGCTCGACCGGGTCCGGGTGGCCGTCCCGGTGGTCCGGGTGGCCGTCCCGGTGGTGGCGGTGGTGGTGGCTACCGCGGTGGTGGTAGCGGCGGTGCCCCCGGTACCGGTGCGCCGGCTGCCGGCGGCGGCTTCCGTGGCCGTCCCGGTGGCGGTGGTCCGGGCGGCGGCGGTCGTGGCCGTGGCGGGGCCGCCGGTGCGTTCGGTCGGCCCGGCGGTGCGCCGAAGCGCGGCCGCAAGTCGAAGCGGCAGAAGCGTCAGGAATACGATTCGATGCAGGCACCCGCCGTCGGCGGTGTGCGGTTGCCTCGGGGTAACGGTGAGACGATTCGTCTGGCGCGCGGGGCGTCGCTGTCCGATTTCGCGGAGAAGATCGACGCCAATCCGGCTTCGCTGGTCCAGGCATTGTTCAACCTCGGCGAGATGGTCACCGCGACCCAGTCGGTGAACGACGAGACGCTCGAACTGCTCGGCGGCGAGATGAACTACGTCGTCCAGGTGGTCAGTCCGGAGGACGAGGATCGCGAGCTGCTGGACAGCTTTGACCTCACCTACGGCGAGGACGAAGGCACCGAGGAAGACCTGGAACAGCGCCCGCCGGTGGTCACCGTGATGGGTCACGTCGATCACGGCAAGACCCGATTGCTGGACACGATCCGCAAGGCCAACGTCCGCGAGGGCGAGGCCGGCGGCATCACCCAGCACATCGGTGCCTACCAGGTCGCGGTTGATTTCGAGGGCAGCCAGCGGCTGGTGACCTTCATCGACACGCCGGGTCACGAGGCGTTCACCGCCATGCGTGCCCGCGGTGCGAAGGCGACCGACATCGCGATCCTGGTGGTTGCCGCCGACGACGGCGTGATGCCGCAGACGGTGGAGGCGATCAACCACGCGCAGGCGGCCGACGTGCCGATCGTGGTGGCGGTCAACAAGATCGACAAAGAGGGTGCGGACCCGTCCAAGATCCGCGCTCAGCTCACCGAGTACGGGTTGGTGGCCGAGGAGTTCGGCGGCGACACGATGTTCGTCGACATCTCGGCCAAGCAGGGCATCAACATCGAGCAGCTGCTCGAGGCGGTGCTGCTGACCGCGGACGCCGCGCTCGACCTGCGGGCCAACCCGGACATGAGTGCCCAGGGTGTCGCGATCGAGGCCCATCTGGACCGCGGTCGTGGTCCGGTGGCCACCGTGCTCGTGCAGCGCGGCACGTTGCGGGTCGGCGACTCGGTGGTGGCCGGCGACGCCTACGGTCGAGTTCGGCGGATGGTCGACGAGTACGGCGACGATGTCACCGAGGCGCTGCCGTCGCGGCCGGTTCAGGTGATCGGTTTCACCTCGGTGCCGGGCGCCGGTGACAACTTGTTGGTTGTCGACGAGGATCGGATCGCCCGGCAGATCGCCGATCGGCGCAACGCGCGCAAGCGCAACGCGCTGCAGGCGCGCAGCCGGAAGCGGATCAGCCTGGAAGATCTGGATTCGGCGCTCAAGGAGACCAGCCAGCTCAACCTGATCCTCAAGGGCGACAACGCCGGCACCGTGGAGGCGCTGGAAGAGGCGCTGATGGGGATCGAGGTCGGCGACGAAGTGGCGTTGCGGGTGATTCATCGCGGCGTCGGTGCGGTGACCCAGGGCGACGTCAACCTGGCTGCGGCGTCGGATGCGATCGTCATCGGGTTCAACGTGCGGGCCGAGGGTAAGGCGACCGAGCAGGCCAATCGGGACGGCGTGGAGATCCGCTACTACTCGGTGATCTACCAGGCCATCGACGAGATCGAGAGCGCGCTCAAGGGCATGCTCAAGCCGATCTACGAAGAGGTCGAGCTGGGTCGGGCGGAGATCCGGGCGCTGTTCCGGTCGTCCAAGGTCGGCATCATCGCCGGCTGCATGGTCACCTCCGGGGTGGTCCGACGCAACGCTCGGGCCCGGTTGCTACGGGATAACCTCGTCGTCGCGGAGACGGTGACGATCCAGTCCCTACGCCGGGAGAAGGACGACGTCACCGAGGTGCGCGACGGCTACGAGTGCGGTATGACGGTCAGCTACACCGATATCCGAGAGGGCGACATCGTCGAGGCCTACGAGCTGCGCGAGAAGCCACGCGACTAGCCGTTGCGGTAGGGGACTAGTGTCACGGGTGGGTCGGGCCGTCTGTGGGTACCAGGTGTACCCGGGGGTGGTACGGCCCACCCGACGAGGAGGCGGACGAGAAGATGGTGGATCATCCGCGCGCGCGTAAGCTCGCGAAGCGAATCGCGGAGATCGTCGCGACGGCGATCGAGCACGAGATCAAGGATCCACGGCTGCGTTACGTGACGGTGACCGACGCCAAGCTCACCGGCGACCTGCGCGACGCCACCGTGTACTACACGGTGCGCGGCCCGGATCTGGCCACCGCGCCGGACTACGCCGCGGCTGCGGCGGGCCTGGCGAAGGCGAAGGGGATGCTGCGCTCCAAGGTCGGTGCCGGTACCGGCGTGCGGTACACCCCGACGCTGACCTTCGAGCCGGACACGGTGCCGGACTCGGCCCGGCAGCTCGAGGAGTTGCTGGAGCGGACCAGGGCGGCCGACGACGAGGTCGCCCGGGTAGCAGCTGATGCGACGCCGGCCGGTGACCTCGATCCGTACCGGCACGACGACGGCGAACCCGAAGCCGGCCGATGACGGCGTTGTCGGAGCAGGTCGAGGGCCACGACGGGCTGGCGCCGTTGTTCGACCGAGTGGTCGCGCTGTTGGGTACGGCGGCGTCGGTGACGGTGCTGTGCCATGTGCAGCCCGACGCCGACACCATCGGTAGCGGGCTCGGTTTGGCGCTGGTGCTACGCCGCCGCGGGATTCCGGTGGTGGTGTCGTTCGCGGAGCCGGCCGAGATACCTGCCTCGATGCGTTCGCTACCGGGAATCGAGTTGGTGGTGCCGCCGGCGCAGGTGCCGGAGCGGACCGACCTCCTGCTGACCGTCGATTGCGGCAGTGTCGGTCGGCTCGGTGCGCTGCGGGATCGGCTGGCCGGGGCGGGAACCACGGTGGTGCTCGATCACCATCGCTCGAATACCAGGTTCGGGGATATCAACCTGGTCGACGCGGATGCGGAAGCGACAGCAAGCGTGATCGCGCGGTTGCTGGATGCTTGGGGTGAGCCGATCGACCGAGCTGTTGCGCACTGTCTGTTCGCCGGCCTGGTCACCGACACCGGTTCGTTCCGCTGGGTCAGGCCCGGCACGCACTCGTTGGCTGAACGTTTGCTAGACACCGGAATCGACGGTGCGCTGATCACCCGGACGCTGATGGATTCGCACCCGTTCGCGTGGTTGCCGATGCTGTCACGGGTGCTCGGTTCGGCGCAGTTGGTGCCGGAGGCGCGGGATGGCGCCGGGTTGGTCTACGCCGCGGTTCGCTACGCCGACGTCGGGGCACTCCGGTCGGAAGAGATCGAGAGTGTCGTCGACATCGTCCGCACCACGACCGAAGCCGAGGTCGCCGCGGTGTTCAAAGAGCTGACCGCGGACGGTCATTGGACGGTGTCGCTGCGGTCGCGGGAGACTGTGGACGTCGCGGAGGTGGCGACCGCGCTCGGCGGCGGCGGGCACCGGTTCTCCGCGGGATATACCGCCGACGGGCCGCTACCGGACGTTGTCGCAGCGTTGCGGTCGGCGTTGGGCTGACCGGCTCCGCGCCGGAGTCCAGCGGCCGGCGTCGTGCACCAGGATCGCGATCTGCACCGATTGTCGACGTCGAGTTTGCTGGAGATCCGTGCTCCGGTTGACTTTGCCCGCCTTCGGCGTCCTGGTGGCCGAACCTCTCTATCTGCTCTACGACCTTGCCGTGGTGGGTCGGTTGGGCGCGCTCGCCCTGGCCGGGCTTGCGGTCGGTGGTCTGGTGTTGGCCCAGGTCAGCACGCAACTCACCGTTCTTTCCTACGGCACCACCGCGCGGGCCGCGCGGTGGCACGGCGCCGGCGCTCGGGACCGGGCGGTCGGTGAAGGAGTTCAGGCCACCTGGTTGGCGGTCGGTGTCGGCCTGCTCCTGGTCGGGCTGGTGGAGGCGGTTGCGAATCCGATCTGCGGATTGATCGCGGGTCGGCCCGAGATCGCCGCCGAGGCGGAGCGGTGGTTGCGGATCGCCGTGCTCGGGGTGCCGGCGATTCTGGTCACGATGGCCGGCAACGGCTGGTTGCGAGGCGTGCAGGAGCTGGCTCGGCCGTTCGGATTCATCGTGGCCGGACTGGGCCTGTCCACGGTGCTGTGCCCGATGTTGGTGCACGGTGTGGCCGGTGCGCCGGCGTTGGGATTGGTCGGCTCCGCGGTGGCGAACGTGACCGGCCAGACCGTGGCCGCCGCACTGTTTCTCGCCGCCTTGCGTCGTGAACGGGTGTCGATGCGGCCGCGGCCGGCAGTGTTGCGGGAGCAGCTGGTGATGGGTCGGGATCTGGTCGCTCGCAGTCTGGCGTTCCAGGTGTGTTTCGTGTCCGCCGGCGCGGTGGCAGCCCGATTCGGCGCCGCCGCGGTCGCCGGACATCAGCTGGTGCTGCAATTGTGGAGCTTTGTCGCGCTGGTCCTGGACTCGTTGGCGATCGCCGCGCAGACACTGGTCGGCGCGGCGCTCGGCGCCGGTGACCGAGCGGGAGCGCGGGCGACGGCGTTGCGGGTGACGTGCTGGTCGACGCTGACCGCGGTGCTACTGGCCGCTGGATTCGCGGTCGCCGCCCGGGTGCTGCCGACCTGGTTTACCCGGGACGGCACCGTGTTGGCGCAGGTCGGGTCGATCTGGTGGCTGTTCGTGGCGCTCATGCCGGTCGCGGGGGTGGTGTTTGCCCTCGACGGGGTGCTGCTCGGTGCCGGGGACGCCGCCTATCTGCGCAGCACGACGTTGGCCGCCGCGTTGCTGGGGTTCTTACCGCTGATCTGGGGTGCGCTGGTACTCGACTGGGGGCTACCCGGGATCTGGACCGGTCTCGCCGCTTTCATGCTGATCCGCCTGGTGGCGGTCAGCGTGCGGGTGGCGTCCGGGCGGTGGGCGATCGTGGGTGCGGCGGCCACGCCCCCGTGAGTCGGGACTGTCCGACCTGGGTCGTGCCACCGGGTGTGTCAGGTCCGGTCGCCGCTCAGCGCGTGGAGGATCTCGTGGCTTTGTGGGTCAAGCCCAAGCGAGACTGGATACGGTGCGGGTGCATACATCGCGGAAGGCTTGGGATCGTCGCGTTGGACGTATGCCTTGGACTTGCGCCAGCACAACTGGCGGCGTGGCCAGTTCGTCGCGGATCGGAACGGCTCGCACGCTGTTGTTCCAGTGCGCAGGAGAAGCCCCGATGGGTTGTGTTAACAGCGAGTAACCCAAACCGCGGTCGACCAGCGCTCGAATCAGGTCGAAATTACCGAGTTCATAGTGCGGATTCAACGCCAATCCCGTCGCCCGGAGGGCGCTGTGCACGATTCTCGGCGCCGGTGGAGTAGTCAGCAAGATGAGCGGCTCTGTCTGAAGGTCGTATATCGAGACAGTGGTTTCGGTCGCCAGACGATGCGCAACGGGCAGCAACGCATGCGGAGTTGGTTGGTATAGGAATTCTTTACTCAGGTTTGGCGGTACGTCAATATCGAACAGCAGTGCGATTTCGACCCGCCCCTCCGTAAGGGCGCGAACGATGTCGTTCTGGGTCTCGGAAATCGGGTCCAAGTGCAGATCAGGGTAGAGCCGCGTCATCTCCGCCATCAATGGAGGTAGCAGGGCTGGGCTCATCGCATCGAAGCACCCCACAAAGAGCCTGCCGGCGAGCTCGTTGTTGAGGACACCCGTCAATCCTTGTAAGTCCTCGGCCGCTTGGAGGAGCCGACGCACTTCGGGAAGAAACGCACGGCCGCTCGCTGTGAGCTCCAGGCCGCGCCCCCGGTACCTGACAAGCAACTGGGTGCCAACCGCGTGTTCCAGATCTGTCAATGCGGCCGACATCGCCGACTGCGTCATGACGAAGCGGGCAGCCGCCTGTGTGGTCGAGCTCAACTCTGCCGCGGCGGCAAAGTACGCGAGTTGCCGCAGCGTAAAACGCGGTTGCAATAACCCATCCATAGTGCTTTTCCCTCTGAATTTCGACAGAAACAGTTGTTCGACAGGATACGCACGTTCCTCAATACTCAGGCGGTAGCAAACGGAAGTGCCACGAAAGATCAACCGGAGTTTGAGAAAGGCCCGACATGCGATCACCCACGCCCCAGTCGATGCACCGCAGACCCTCGCGTGGTCACTGGGTCAACCGCCGACTCGACGAACTCGACCCCGAGACCGATTACGCCGAGATGATTCGCCTGATCGCCGACTACAAGCTCAACGCGTTCGTTTTCGATTTGCTGTACGCGTTTTCATTCCACTACATCACCCTTCCCGCGACCGGTTCGCGTGCGATCGTCGGAACTGGCAAGGCTGAGCAACGCCCGCAAACGCGCTTCCTGGATACTGCCGACGCGCTCCTCCAATGGATGTTGCTCGGGCCCGACCACCCCAGCACACGCGAATCGGTGCAGCGCATCCAGCGGATGCATGAGGGGATCGCCCGAACCTATCCGGATTCGTTCAATCAAGAAGAAGACTTCGTCTACACCTACGCGGTCTTCGCGCTCGCGACCACCTGGGTGCGTGAAATGGTCGGAGCCTCAGCGGCTCCCCGAAACGAGCTCATCGCGTTCCATCACTTCTGGCGCGACATCTCCGATCAACTCCACAGCACAGCGGGACCGGCTACCACCTTCCCGGTAACCGTCGATGACATGATTGTCCTTGCCGAGCAGATCGAATCCCGCGACTACGCGCCAACCCCGGATGGCAGATTGGTATCCGACGCTATGATCGATCAGTTCAACGCGCGGTATTTCCCTGGCCGGCTGCAACCGCTCGGTCGTGCGATGGTGTTGGCATTCGTATCCGATCGTGTGCAGCGCCGCCAGCAGGTTCGTCCCGCGAACCCGGCCCTGGTTGGGATCGTCCGCACGGCGTTCCGCGCCCTGTTCTTCTTTCAGGATCGGATCTTTGTCCCACCCCGGATGCCACTGTCGGAGATCCTCAACTCCCGTGAGTGGGAACGTGAGCGAAAGCACTGGCGAACACAGGAACGCAGTCGCTCGAACCAGCGCGTAACGCACCGACGACAGCTATCGGCACCAGCCTGACCGAGGGCTGAGCTGCGCACTGCCTTCGTAACGCCGGCCTCGACGTTTCCTGGCTCTACCGACTTGGCCGGGGCCATCGACCTCCACGGCGCCACCAACATCGCCGAAGCCGGGACTGCCGCACCACCGCGTTCGACCCAGCCCGCGGCACCCACCTCCTCAACCCACAAAACCACAGGTCACAAGCCGCATAGTGAGAACGCCGCAGCCCGTACGGCGACGCTACCCCCCGGTACTCGGACTCGGCCGTCGTTGTGCGAGAGTCGCAGGCGTGAGTCCGAAGGTCATGGCGATCAGCGACATCCACGTCGGGCACAAGGGCAACCGTCCGGTGGTGGAGCAGATCGAGGCCGATTCACCGGCGGACTGGCTGATCGTCGCCGGTGACGTCGCCGAGCGCACCGACGACGTGCGCTGGGCGTTGGCGGAGTTACGCAGCCGGTTCGCCAAGGTGATCTGGGTGCCGGGCAACCATGAGTTGTGGACTTCGGCGAAGGATCCGATTCAGCTGCGCGGATCGGCTCGATACGACTACCTGGTGCAGCTCTGCCGGGAGATCGACGTGGTCACCCCCGAGGACGAGTACCCGGTCTGGACCGGCGAACTGCCCAACGGTACGACCGGCGCGGTGGTGCTGGTGCCGATGTTTCTGCTCTACGACTACTCGTATCTGCCGGCCGGCACCACGACGAAAGCCGAAGGCCTGGCCGTTGCGCGGGAAAACAATGTGGTGGCCACCGACGAGTTTCTGCTCGCACCGGAGCCGTACGCGACCCGGGACGCATGGTGCCACGCTCGGGTACGGACGACGCGGGAGCGGCTGGACGCGCTGGGTCCGGACATTCCGCTGGTGTTGATCAACCACTTTCCGCTGGTTCGCCAGCCGACCGAGATGCTGTTCTACCCGGAATTCGCGCTCTGGTGCGGTACCGAGCTGACCGCTGACTGGCACACCGACTACTCGGTGGTGTGTTCGGTGTACGGGCATCTGCACATCCCGCGAACGACCTATTACGACGGGGTCCGGTTCGAGGAGGTGTCGCTGGGCTACCCGCGGGAATGGGAGCGGCGGGGTCTGCCCGACCCGCTGTTGCGGCAGATCCTGCCGCAACCGGCATATCCACCGGGCTCGTTGAACCGGTTCGGTGGGCATTTCGCGTTGACCCCGCAGCTGGAGGCGATGGCCGCGCAGCTGCATGCCGAGGCGCAGTCGATGCGCGGGCGGGGGCGGCGGTGATCGAGACGATCCTGCCGGCCGGGGTGGCCGGTGCCGAGCTGTTCACCGACCCGCCGGAGCTGAAGCCCTATCCCGGCGAGGAGGGGTTGCTCAGCGCGGGCGCGGTGGACAAGCGACGACGTGAGTTCGTCGGCGCCCGGCATTGCGCCCGGCAGGCGTTGGCCGAGCTGGGCGAGCCGCCCGCGGCGATCCTGCGCGGTGAGCGGGGCATGCCGGTGTTCCCGAAGGGCGTGGTCGGCAGCCTGACCCACTGCGACGGTTACCGCGCCGCCGCGCTCGGGCACACGTTGGCGGTGCGTTCGGTCGGGATCGACGCCGAGCCGCACGGCCCGCTGCCCGACGGCGTGCTGGGCGAGGTGAGCCTGCGTGCGGAGCGGGAGGAGCTGGCCGACAACTCGGGCGAGTGGCATCTCGATCGGTTGCTGTTCTGTGCCAAGGAGGCCACCTACAAGGCGTGGTTTCCGCTCACGCGGCGGTGGCTCGGCTTCGAGGACGCGCTGATCACGTTCGATCTCACCGCGCACACTTTTCACAGCGAGCTGTTGGTTCCCGGTGGGGTGCTCGACGGCGGGCCGCCGCTGCGCGAATTCCACGGTCGTTGGACGATCCGGGACGGGCTGATCCTGACCGCGATCGTGGTTACATGAGTAGTTCGACGCCGCCCGGCCTGCTGATCGTGGACAAACCGAGTGGGATGACCAGCCACGACGTCGTATCGCGGTGCCGCCGGTTGCTGGGCACGCGCAAGATCGGGCATGCCGGCACGCTGGACCCGATGGCGACCGGGGTGCTGGTGCTCGGTGTCGAGCGAGCCACCAAACTGCTCGGTCTGCTGGCGTTGACCACCAAGGCATACACCGCGACCATCCGGCTCGGCCAGGCCACGAGTACCGACGATGCCGACGGGGAGCTGCTGGCGACCACGCCCGCATCGGGGGTCGACGAGGCAGCGATCACGGCCGCGGTCGCCGCGTTGACCGGGGCGATCGAACAGGTTCCGGCGCGGGTGAGCGCGATCAAGGTGGACGGCAGGCGGGCGCACGCCCGAGCGCGAGCGGGGGAGGAGTTCGTCCTGGCGGCGCGCCCGGTGACGGTGTCTCGATTCGACGTGCTCACCCGACGCGATGTCGGTGCGTCGATCGATCTGGACGTCGTGGTGGAGTGCTCGTCCGGTACCTACGTCCGGGCGCTCGCCCGGGACCTCGGCGCAGCGCTCGGCGTCGGTGGGCACCTGACCGCGTTGCGTCGCACCCGAGTCGGTCCGTTCACCATCGATCAGGCCGCCACCCTCGACCGGGTGGCCGACGAGCCGGGGGTCAGCCTGGATATCGACACGGCGATCCGAGCCGCGTTTCCGGTACGCACCGTCGACGAGGCGGAGACCGCTGCCTTGCAGCACGGCCGGTGGCTGGATTCGATCGGCATCGTCGGGGTGTATGCGGCGGTGGACGCCGCCGGCCGAGCTCAAGCATTGGTGGAAGAGCGGGGTCGGCGCGCGGCGCCGATGTTCGTGGTCCGGCCGCACGGGTTGTAGCGCGATCCGGTCGTCTAACGCTCGAGCGTCGCGAATGCGAAAATGGGGCGATGGTGGAGCCGTCTTTTCGCGCAGAGTTCGAGCGCACCGCCCGGCTGCTGCCGCGTCGGGTCGTCCGAAACCGCACGCTTCCCGTGCTGCGGATGCTCGGCACGCTGCTCCGGCTCCGCCCGGCCGGTGACGCAGAGATCCGTCGGCTGCCCTCCGGCGCGACCGTGCGAATCTTCCGGCCCGCGCGCACGTCGGGTCCGGCGCCCGGGCTGCTCTGGATGCACGGCGGCGGATATCTCTTCGGGACGGCCGCGCAGGACGACACCGCGTGCCGGAGGTTTCGGGATCAGCTCGGCGCGACGGTGCTCTCGGTCGACTATCAGCTCGCGCCCGAGCACCCGTATCCGGCCGCGCTCGACGACTGTCACGCCGCGCTGGACCTGTTGCGGAGCCTGCCGGGGGTGGATCCGGGACGGGTGGCGATCGGCGGGGCGTCGGCCGGCGGCGGTCTGGCCGCGCAGCTGGCCTTACGGGTTCGCGATCGTGGCGAGCCGCGGCCGGTGTTGCAACTGCTGGTCTACCCGATGCTGGACGACCGCAGTCCGGCAGCGTCGGTCGACGAGCGTCGATTCCGGCTGTGGGACGGTGCGTCGAACCGGCTGGGCTGGGCGTCCTACCTCGGCACTGCGGACCCGCTCGAAGCGGTACCGGCCCGGCGTGCCGACCTCGGCGGCGTGGCCGACGCGTGGATCGGCGTCGGCACCGACGACTTGTTTCATCCGGAGAACGTCGCCTACGCGGATCGGTTGCGAGCGGCCGGCGTGGCATGCGATCTGTTGGCGGTGCCCGCCGGGTATCACGGCTTCAGCCTGGTGTTCCCGCGGCTCGGGGTTTCGCGATGGTTCGTCGGGCGACAGGTAGCCGCGCTCGGCGCTGCCTTCGCGCCTCGGTAGCTCAGCGCACATCGATCGCCACCACACCGTCTTCGGTGGCAACCACCACCAGATCCGAATCGTCCGGACTGGCAGCCAGATCGACGATTGCCGCGCCCAACCGGATCGATCGCGGGGCGGCCGCGAACGGCTGCAGCACCAGGGCGTCGCCTCGACCGACGACCAACTCGCCGTTCGGTCGGACCAGCAGCGTGGTGGCCCCGGGGGCGCCCGCAGCCGTCCGAATCCGCTTCGGTCGCCCGGGCCGGATCCGCAGTCGGCGTGGCGGATCGGGACCGGGCATCTCCCACTCCTCGATCGTGCCGTCGTACCGGCCGAGGAACAGTCGTGGCCGGTCCGGGCGGTCGTCGAGCGCCAGTACCGACACGCCACCGGGAGCGGGAATCCCGGGGAGTTCCCGGCCGATGCGCAGATCCCACACCCGGAGGGTCTCGTCGAACCGGTCTTTCCACATCATGCCGATGACCGCGATCGGATGGCCGCGCACCACGGCGCCGGCGGATACGTTGATGGACCCAGGTGGCAGGGTGATCGGCGTTCCGATCCGGTTCGCGGTGGCCACGTCGTAGATCTCGACAGTTGTCGGTGACCCATGCCCGGCCGATCTGGTCGTCACCAGCAGGGTGTGTCCGTCCAGCACCAGGGCGGTCAGCGGTCGCGGGCCGGTACCTACCTCGCGCCACCGGGGCAGTGGCTGCCAGGACCGGACATCCCAGACCCGTGTGCCGAGGTAGCTACGCCCGTAGACGATCGGTGCACCCGACAGGTGCGCGGAGCCGAGCGTGATGACGGGGTTGTCGGCGATCAGCGCCGTGGTCGATCGTCCGGCGTCGAGCTCGCGAAGCTGGACCGAACCGGAGTCACGTACGGCGACGGCGACCGCCGGGCGGTCTCGACAGGTGGTGGCCGCGAGCGCGACCGGCGCGGCGCCGCCGGCCGAGACCCGCGGTTGTCCGGTGGTCAGGTCGATGGTCCGTACCTCGGTTCGATCCCCGACGATCAGGAGCGGACCGGTATCGGTAGTCGTGATCGCGGCGGCCACGGTGGCGTCGCCGATCTCGGCGCCGCCGACGATCCCGATCGGTGCTTCCTCCGGCCGGTCGGTGGCGTCCAGGTTCCGAACCCAGAGTTCGTCGCCCCCGCCGACCACCAGGAGGTAGCGCGTCGCGCCGGATTCGGCGAACTCGACCCGACGAATCAGGCTGGTGGGGAAGGTCCAGTTCGGCCCCGCCGCGTGTCCGGTCCGACGGTCGCCGATACGCACCACCCGGGTCCCGTCCGGACCGGCGGTCGCGACCGCCACCCGGTCGCTTCCAGTGGTGCGATCGAGACCGACGATTCGGCCGGGTAGGACGGACTCCGGCTGCCGCCGATCGATCGTTCCGGTGGTCAGGTCGACGATGACGCATCGCGACGCCGGATCGCCCGCCGGCTCGAGCTGGGGCAGCACCACCAGTACGCGAGTCGCGTCGAGCAGTCGCAGGTGGGTGATCCGGTCGTCGAGTTCGGCTGCGGGGCCTACCGGGTCGAACGAGTCGAGATACCACGCCCGAACGCTGCCGCTATTGTCGGCGGCCGCCACCATCGGCTCCGGTCCGGATACGACGGCGAGTGCGGTGATCTGGTGGCCGAGCCACAGCCGGTCGCTGAGCCGACCGGTGACGACGTCGAGGACGCGCACCATCCCGTTGACGTTTCCGACCGCCACGTATCCGCCGGCGGAGTGGTCGCTTGCCGCGAATGCGGTGGGCTTGTCGCTACCTGGGCTGAAGCCGACCGGTTCCCGACTCGGCAGCCCGGTCTCCAGGTCCCAGGTGCGGATCGTCCGGTCATCGGACAGGGTGACCAGGGTCCGACGGGCGCCGATCGCGAACGCGCCGACGCCGATCACCGTGTCGGTGTGCCCGACGAACGGGTCCTCCGGATATCGACTGGCGGCCACATTCCATACCCGGATCGCATCGTCGCGGGCGGCGGTGACCGCGACCAACCGGCCGTCGAGGCGGACCAGCTCGGCGGTGGTGATCGCGGTTCGGTGTCCGACGTACGGCTCGCCCAGCCGGCTGCCGTCGATCAGATCCCAGAAGATCACGGTGCGGTCGTCCCCGGCGGTGCAGGCGATCGGCCGGCCCTGGAACTCGGCGACGCTGACCGTCCGGACCGTCTGGCTGTGGCCGAGCAGTTGCCAGCGTTGTCGTCCATCGAGCAGATCGAAAACCCGCACCGGGCCGTCCGTGCAACCGGCGACCACTGCCGGGCCGGTAGGCAATTCCACCAGGGCGATCGCCTCCGCCGTGTTCCAGCGCAGGTCGATCGACGATGCGAGCGGTTGCAGGGTCACCGCGGACACCACCTCGATGGCTTCCCCCGCCGTGACGTACACCGGCTCGCCGGCCAACTGTCCGACCGCGACGGCGTAGCTCAACGGCCCCTCGGCGATGGTGCCGATCTGTTGGCCCCGGACCAGGTCCCAGACCTGCACGCGCCGACCGCGGGCGGCAGTGAGCAGCACCAGTGTGCCCGCTGCGGGTCCCACGGCCATGTGGAACCCGAAGTGGGGCTGACGAAAAACCGCGTCGATCGCCGGCCCGAGCGGATCGCCGTCGCTCATGTCGTAAGCGACGATCGTCCGCTCCGTCGGATGAGCATGGAAGGCGAAGACCGCGTACGTGCGCCCGGCGACCACACAATGCGCCGAAGCGCCGATCTCCGGTCGGTCGACGACGTGCGGCTCGACGGTGACGTCGCCGACGCTCGGATGAGCGAGCGGCAGCAGCTCGGCGAAGTACTGCCCCACCGCCAGCAGGTCGCCGTCCAGCGGCACGAGCCCCCGGCTACCGTCACCGGGAATCGTCCGGGACGGACGGCGGGTGCTCCACCAGGCCCAACGGGCGTGCCACGGTGCGGCGCCGGCCGCGGTCAGCCGGTGTGCGAGGAGGTCCGAGCCGGCCCGCAGCGCGGCGAGCCGCAGGTACTCGCGCCGTTCGTCGCGGGCCGCGTGGATCAGGTCCGGTCGGGCACTGTCGGCTGCACGGACGGCGCGGCGGATCGCGTCGATCCGTTGTCGGGCCGGCTCGTCCGGTCGCGACGTCGAGGCGCGGGCCAGTACCACCAGCATCTGATGTAGCTGGTGCTCGTCGATCCTCGGTCCGGGGTCGCCGATCAGGCTGGGTAGTGCCAGGTCGACGAGGGTGTCCCGGCCGGCGTCGGCGGCGGCCCAGACCTGCGCGACCAGATGCTCGCCGAGCCGGTCTGGTTCCAGCGGCGCCCACGGGCGGCGGGGGTCGGGGTAGAGGGTGCGCAACCAGGCGACGGCCCGGCGCTTCACATCCTCGGTTTGATCCGCGAGACCCGGCAGCAGATCGACCGTCGCGCGGGCCTGTCGGTCGTCGGCGGCGCCGAACAGGGTGATCCCCGCGACCGCTTCGGTCAGCGTCGGCCGGGACAGCTGCAGCCCGGCGGCGCGCGCGGACCGCCGCCAGTAACGTCGTTCGTGGTCGAGCAGGGCGTCCTGGACGCCTGCGGCGTCCACCGGGTCCGGACCGGCTTGCAGCAGGTCCACCAACGCCCGTTCGTACAGGGTCAACAGATGGTCGAAGCGGGTGTCCGCCAGCGCAGTCGGAGCATCGACCGAGGTGGCCAGAGTGGCCCAGTCGGTGCCGCGATACCCGTCGATGTTCGGCAGCTGTTCGGCGAACGCGTGCACCGCTCCGGTGTAGCGAACCGCCCGCGCCTTCGGTGGCTCGGGCAACGGCAGGAGCGGCAGCAGTCGGCGGGGGTAGCCGACCTGATCGGTCAACTCCTCGAACCAGAGACCGGCGGAGCGGGCGATGAGGAGGAATCGGGCGGTTCGGGGGGCCCGCTCGATCAGCCGGACCAGCGGATCGTCGGCGTCCGCGATGCCGGGGCGTTGCGCCTCGGCGTAGTCGACCATGATCAGGGTGGGCGTGGTCGTCTCGGTCAGGCCCATCGTGATGTCGATCCGGTCGAGCAGCCGAGCGAGCCCGCCGGGGTCGGCTGGGGTGAGGCCGCACCGCCAGCCGCGTCGGCGCAACTGATCGGCGAACGCTCGGGCCAGCCGGGTCTTGCCCTGGCCGCCCTGACCGTGTAACAGCAGGACGCTCGGCTCGGAGTCCGCGCACCAGGTCTCGAGGGTGTCCAGTTCGCTTTCGCGGCCGGCGAACTCGAGCACCTCGGCGTCGGCCCGAAGCAGGCCCGCCGGCGAGACGATCGCCCGGGTCCGTCCGTTGTCGAGCAGCTCGAACGGGTTCGGCACCAGCGGGAGATCGTGGGCGCCGGTGAGGCCCAACGCTGCCCACAGTGCCGCGGACCGGTCGGCCGGGAGCAGATCGATCATGGTGAGCGGGGTGAGGGTCAGCGCCCGGGTTCCCTCGCTCGGGTAACCGCTGTCCATCACCCCGATCAGATAGCCGTCGAACAGCACGGCTGCGCCGGAGATCCCGGACCACGGGTTGGTGGGTGGCTCCGATCGGAGTCGCGGCTGTTGTGGCGGTAGCGTCGGCGGCGCCGCGTCGACCCAGACGGTCAGCTTGTGCGGCTGCTCGGCGGGGGCTCGTGGATCACGTCCCTCGGCGAGCGGCATTCGGCCCGTGACATGGACCGATCGCAGGTGGGGCTTGAACGTCGGAAAGCCGTGCGCCGAGACCGGCAGGGCGGCGTCGCTGCGCGGATCCACTCGCGCGTACCGGGCGCGGGTGTCGAGCGGCGGCAGATCCGGGGCGTCGAGTACGGCGATGTCGACATCGATCGTTCCGCTTCGGGCAACGACCCTGGCCGGCCGCTCCACGCCGTCGACGATCACCCGGTGATCGGTACCGAGGGCGCAATGGTCGGCGGTGAGAACGGTGCCGCCGCCGACCCGCCAGCCCGATCCTCGATAGCACCTCTCGCCGACGGAGTATCGGAGTAGTACCGCCCGACCTGGCTCAGCGGCCAGGATCATCGGACGGCTGGGGCAGTCGTGGTGCCCAGCGCGGGAAGAAGCGGCCGGCCACTCCGCGCGCGGTGGCCTTGGCCATGTCCAGATAGTCGTAGGAGTCGCGCCAGACGGTGATCTTGCCGCCGTGCACCTCGAACCGGCCCCAAACCCACAACTGCAGGCGAACGCCGCGGGCGACGATCACGTCGGTGCGTTCGGTGACGACCACCGGGCCGTCCGCCAGCACGTGATGGTTGACCACCTCGAACCCGTAGCCGGGCCGGCCCAGCTTGGCCAGAAAGCGTCGCGTGGCGGCGGCGCCGTGTAACGGGCGCAGGCCGACGTTGGTGTAGACGACGTCGTCGTCGACCAGGGCCATCGCCGCGTCGACGTCGTGATCGGCCAGGGCGGCCAGGAAACTGGTCACCACCTCGGTCGGAGTAAGGGTGGAAACGGAGTCGGACTCGCTCATCGGTCCATCGTTGCATTAGTGGTGGTACGAGTGTGCTCGGTGTGCCGGGGGCATCGGCGCCGTCAGCTTTTCCAGGTATGTCACCTCGGTCTGGATGTCGCGCAGCAGGGCGTCGGCCAGTTCGCGGCTGAATCCGTTGCGCACCACCACCCGCTGCACCGTGACGTCGGTGAGGTTGTCCGGCATCGGATATGCCGGCACCTGCCAACCGTGGATCCGCAGCCGTTCGGACAGATGGTGCAGATTCCACCGGTCGGTGTATCCCGGGGCGAGTTGCCAGGCGAACGCGGGGATGTCCATTCGATCGCTCCACAACTCGAAGCAATCCAGGGCGCCGATGCCGTCGGCAAGGTGCTGCGCGACGTCCAGGCAGGACTGCTGGACTCGGGTGTACCCGCTGTGTCCCAACCGCAGGAACAGGTAGTACTGCAACAGCACCTGCGCGCCGGGGCGAGAGAAGTTCAAGGTCATCGTCGGCATGTCGCCGCCCAGGTAGCTGACCGAGAAGATCAGCTCCTCGGGCACGGCCGAGCGATCTCGCCACACCACCCAACCCAACCCCGGATAGACCAGGCCGTACTTGTGGCCGGAGGTGTTGATCGAGGCAACCCGTTCGATCCGGAAGTCCCAGGCCAGATCCGGTCGGGTGAACGGAGCCACCATGCCGCCCGATGCAGCGTCGACATGAATCGGAACGTCCACGCCGGTCGCCGCCGCGATCCGGTCGAGCGCGGCCGCGATCTCGCCGACCGGCTCGTAGGCGCCGGTGTAGGTGACGCCCATGATCGCGACCACGCCGATCGTGTTCTCGTCGACGTACCGGTCGAGATCGTGCCCGTCGAGTTCCCGATGCTCGTCGCTGATCGGCACGTATCGCGGCTCGACCTCGAAGTAGTTGCAGAACTTCTCCCAGCAGACCTGTACCGCGCTCGACATCACCAGATTCGGTGCCGCGGTCGACTTTCCCGCCGCCCGGCGGCGCAGCTGCCAGCGTCGCTTGAACGCCAACCCGGCCAGCATCGCCGCTTCGGAAGACCCGACGGTCGAGGTGCCCAGCGCCGACTCGGGCTCCGGAGCGTGCCACAGGTCGGCGAGCATCATCCAGCACCGAGTCTCGATCGCTGCCGTATGCGGGTACTCGTCCTTGTCGATCATGTTCTTGTCGAACGACTCCCGATAGAGCCGATCCGCTTGATCGTCCATCCAGGTACCGACGAAGGTGGCCAGGTTCAGCCGCGCGTTTCCGTCCAGCATCGCCGCGTCGTGCACGATCTGGTAGGCGGTGCCGGGCAGCATCTCGTCGGTCGGCAGCTGGAACTGGGGGAGCGCGGTTTGCTCGTTCGATCGAGCGAACAGTGGATTGAGGCTCAGGTCCTCGTCGAAGGACACGCCGCGGCCGGTGAAGGAGAACGGGGAACTCATGCTCCCATCTTGGCGTGCCGCGCCGACCGTCGGCGGGCCGACCTGGAATGACCGTCGGCGGGCCGACCTAAAGTCGAGCCGGGACGCCCGGCGCTTCGGTTGCGTCACCGTGGTCGGCTGCACCGGGAGGAGATGGCATGCGCGTCTTCGTCCTCGTCACCGGCGCGACCGGCTCGATCGGTTCCGCGGTCGTTCCCGACCTCGTCGCAGGTGGTCCCGAGATGCTCGCGGCGGCCGGCTTGCGTTCGGGTGTCGCCGAGACCGTGCCGGACTGACCGTGCGGATGCATCGGATCGCGCTGGCGCTGGTGGCGGCGCAACTGGTGGTGCGGGGTCTGGTGCTCGCTCAGGGCGGGTTCTACTGGGACGATCTGATTTTGGTCGGCCGGGCCGGGCAGTATCCGCTGTGGTCGGCTTCGTTCCTGCTCTACGACCACGACGGGCACTTCATGCCCGGCGCGTTCCTGATCGCGGGCGTAGTGACGAAGCTGTTCGGTGCCTACGTGTGGTGGCCGGCGGCCGCGTCGTTGCTGCTGCTGCAGGCAGTGGCGTCGTTGGCGGTGTGGCGGCTGCTGCGAATCCTGCTCGGCGACCGGCCGATCGTGCCGGTGGTGCTGTCCGGGTACCTGTTCGGTGCGTTGACCTTGCCGTCCTTCGCTTGGTGGGCCGCCGGGCTGAACGCGCTGCCGCTCCAGGCAGCGCTGGCGTGGGTGGCCGGTGACGCGGTGCGGCTCGCCGAGACCGGTCGCGCCAGGCACGCGGTCACCGGTGTGGCGGTGTTTGCGGCGGGTCTGGCGTGCTTCGAGAAGTCGCTGCTGGTGCCGTTCGTCGCGGCAGCGGTCGTGGCGTTGGGTTATCGGGGATGCGTTCGCGCGGCGTTGTGGCGGTGCCGCCGGCTGTGGCTCGGTTCGGTCGTCGTGATCGCGGTGTGGGCGGTCGGCTACTTCACCGTGGTCCGGCTGCCGACCGGGCAGGCTGCTGCCGACCAGGCCGGCGGTCTCGTCAGCCACGGACTGTCGCGCGGGTTGGTGCCGGCATTGCTGGGTGGACCCGTGCGGTGGGAGCGGTGGTTGCCGGGTCCGCCGTGGGCGGACCCGCCGGGCGTGATGGTCGTCGCCGGTTGGTCGGCGTTGGCCGCAGTCGTGGTCGCCACGCTGTACGCGCGGCGTGGTGCGGCGGCGATCTGGATCGCCGCCGGCGGCTACGTCGCCGTGTCCCAAGTGGCGATGGTGCTCGGCCGGTCCGGGCCCGGCACGACGTTCGAGCTATCGCAGACCCTGCGGTACCTCGCGGACAGCTCGGTGGTGCTCGTCGTGGCCGCAGCGTTGCTGATCCGCACATCCGCGCGGCGCCCGGTTCGGCTGCCCGGGTGGGCGGTCGCACCGGCGATTGCCTGTTTCGTTGCAGTCGGCCTGATCTCCACGGTCACTTTCGCCCGGTCCTGGCACACCGACCGCACCCCCGACTACCTGACCACGGTGCGGGCGACGCTCGCGGCCCGGAGCACCCCGCTGCTGGACCAGCCGGTGCCACCGCGCGTCTTGCTGCCGATCGGCTACCCGAACAATCTGATGAGCCACGTCTTCGCCGCGGTCCGGCCGCGCCCGGCGTTCGGCACCTCGACCCCCGACCTGCAGATGTTCGACGACACCGGCCGGCTGATTCCGGCCGGGATCGCACCGGTGCGGGCCGTGGTGGCCGGGCCGGAGCCACGCTGCGGGCACCGCGTCGACGTCCTCGCGACGCTCCCGTTGACCGGCCCACTCGCCGACTGGGAATGGACGGTCGAGCTGAACTATCTGGCCGCCCGGGACGGCTCGGTGTCGGTGTCGTTGACCGACGGGCCGACGGTGCGGGTGCCGGTGGTCGCCGGATTGCACCAGGTCTACGTTCGATTGACCGGATCCGGTGACGGATTGCGGGTGCGACCCGTCACCGCGGGTCTCGACCTGTGTATCGCGCCGGGACCGGTCGGTGGGGTACTGCCGCGATAGTGCGGTCGGCCGGGATCACCGCAGCAGCGGGATCGCGGTGGCCGCTGTCACCGCCACCGCAGTCACCAGCAGCAGATAGGCAAACCAGCGCTGGGTGCGGGCGGCGTCGAGCCGGAGCCGGCCGGCCAGAGCTGCGGCGACCGCAGCCGGCACCGCAAAGGCGATCACCGACCCGGTATCGAGACCGCTGGTGCCGGCATGGGCGAACAACGCCGATGCCGAGTTGATCGCGACGATCGCGACCGAGGTGGCGATCGCGCTCACGCTGTCCAGGCCGAGCGCGACCACGAGCGCCGGGACGATCAGAAAACCGCCGCCCACGCCGAACAGACCGGTGAGCACCCCGACGCCGAGGCCGACCGGAACCGCGCGCGACATGCACCGGCGCCAGTTCACCTTCCCGGTGCTGGGGATCCGGCATGCGGTCCCGGTGTCGGTCTGCGGGCGCAGCAGTCGGCTCCCGGCCACCAGCAACAGCACCGCGAAGCCGAGCATCGTCACCGCGGAACTCAGCCGGGCGCCGAGCGCGGTGCTGGCCACGGCGCCGATCGCGCCGGTGATCGCGAAGACCGCGACCAACGGGTATCGAATCTCGCCGGTGCGCAGCCGGGGCACGGTGGCCGCGGTGGCCGAGATCGCCACCACTGCCAGGGCCAGGGGAATCGCCTCGCGGGGAGCGAGACCGACGAGGTAAACCAGGGCCGGGACGGCGAGGATCGAGCCGCCGGCGCCGAGCAGACCCAGCAGGAAACCGACCAGCAGGCCCAGCCCGACGAGCAGCGCGACCGTCATTCGGCTACGGCGCCACGCCGGTGGTACCCGGGTCGGCGGTGGGCAGCTCGGCGGTCAGTCGTTCGACCGCGGCACCGAGTCGCGCGGCGGCGTCGGCGGCAACCGGGCGCAACTCGGCGTTGTCGGTCACCTCGACCATCAGCTGCGGATTCATCGCCTCGACGTGGACCAATCCAGGATCGGCCGGATCCTGACGGACCACGACATTGCACGGCAGCAGCAGGCCCACCTGCCGTTCGGCGGTCACGGCGGCAAACGCCAACGGCGGATTGCACGCGCCCAGGATCAGGTACGGCTCGACCTCGGCGCCGATCTTCTGGTGCAGCGTGTGGCTCAGGTCGATCTCGGTAAGAATCCCGAAGCCTTCGCGCTGCAGCGCAGCTCTGGTCCGTTCGGCAGCATCGGCAATAGTGGTCCGCAGGCTTGTGGCGATGGCGAGATCGGACATCGGAACTCCTCGGCTGGGCGCGTTGGGCTGTGGGCCCGCACGGTGTCGGGGCCCACCGTCGCGGCAAATATACCCTAGGGGGTACCCGAGGAAGGGTCGTCGACGATCACCCAGATGGCGTCGGCCGCGGGCTTGCCGAGATCGGTCGGCGTCGCGTTGCCGCCGATCAGCACCGCGACGGTACCGGCGTAGTCGCGGCGTTCCACCACATGGACCGGGGTATCCAGGGCGATCCCGACCGTGTCGAAATAGCGCAGCATGGCGGGGTCGTTGTCGGAGATCCGAGCGATCCGGCCCGTTTCGTCGTCGGTCAGGTCGCTGAGCGGGCGGGCCGGCGGGGTCGGGATGACACCGTCGGTGGTGGGGATCGGATCGCCGTGCGGGTCGCGGTCGGGATGGCCGAGTTTGTCGTCGATCCGCTGCATCAGCGTCTCGGACACGGCGTGTTCGAGCACTTCGGCTTCGTCGTGCACCTCGTCCCAGCTGTAGCCCAGCTCGCGGACCAGGAAGGTCTCCAACAGCCGGTGCCGACGGACCATGCCGATCGCCGCGCGGCGGCCGGGGTCGGTGAGGGTGATGGCACCGTACTTGGCATGGTCGACCAGGCCTTGATCGGCAAGTTTGCGGACGGCCTCGGAGACGGTGGATGCCGATACGCCGAGTCGTTCGGCGAGCAGTTTGGTGGTAACCCGCTCGGGTGACCATTCCTGCGTGGTCCAGATGACTTTCAAGTAGTCCTGGGCCACCGGCGAAAGGACGGGCGGCTGGTCACGATTCCCGGACACATATCGAGCTTAGGCACGCCGACGCCCATGCGCGCGGTGGTAGCCGACGGCGTGCTCGATCGGTAACTTGTGGCCTGGAAGGTCCGGACCTCGTGCGGGGCGCCACCGATGGATTGACCAGCGCGCGAATGCTCGAATACTCTTACCCGAAGCAACAGGTGTGAGGAATCCGGTGAGAATCCGGAACGGTCGCGCCACTGTGGAAGCCGGGAGGCTCAGTCAGGTACTCGATCTGTTGCCCGGAGAGCCCATTACACGCGGGACGCGTAATCCCGTGAGGAGGTAGTCGGATGGCTATTGCATATGCCCCGAAATCTGGTCTGGATACGCTGAAGCTCTCCATTCCGGCGACAGCCCTGTTGCTGGTCGGCACCGCGGTGCTGGCATTGCTGCTGTATTACTTCGTCGGGATCGATCAGGGTGCGGTCTCGGTGTTCGGTGCTGACACGCACGTGCATGAATTCGTGCACGACAGCCGGCACTTCCTCGGTTTCCCTTGCCACTGACGCCGGTCACGTCGACACAATGGAAAAACGAATCATTCTGCGTGGCATGCTGTCCGGTGCTGTCGCCGGGCTTGTCGCGTTCATCTTCGCGAGGATCTTCGCCGAGCCGCTGATCGACCGCGCGATCGACTACGAGGGCGGGCGGGACGACGCCGTCGCGGCCCTGCACCGGGCGGCGGGCATGGCGGGTCACGAGGGGGACCACGAGATCTACAGTCGCACCGTTCAGTCGACCGTCGGGATCGGCGCCGGCATGATCGCCTTCGGGGTGGCGATGGGTGCACTTTTTGCGGTGGTCTACTGCGTGTGTATCGGCCGGGTCGGCCGAATCACGCCACGCAATCTTGCGTTACTGGTTGCCGGTGGCCTGTTTCTCGTGCTGTACGCGGTGCCGTTCGTCAAGTATCCGGCCAATCCACCGGCGGTCGGGCACGCGGACACGATCCGGGACCGGACCGGGCTCTATCTGCTGATGGTCGTCTGCTCGGGATTATTTTTGCTGGCGGCGGTCTGGCTCGGTCGCCGACTGCAACCCAGACTGGGCAATTGGTACGCGACCGTCGCCGCAGCGGTCGGGTACATCGTGACGATGGGCATCGTGATCGCGGTGCTGCCGTCCTTCGGCGAGTTGTCGATGAACCAGCGCGAGTTCGGTGATTTCGCGACCGAGACGCCGCAACCGTTGACCGACCCGGCCGGCACCATCGTGTATCCGGGATTCCCGGCCGACGATCTGTTCCAGTTCCGGCTGTACTCGTTCACCGCACAGGCGATCCTGTGGACGATCATCGGCGTGGGGTTCGCGTCGCTGGCACCGAAACTGTTCGGGTCGGGCGACTCCGCGGCGACACCGTCGCGGGCGGCGTCCTCGTCGGCTTGACCTCGACCGCCTGACCTAGGCTGGCGACCGTGCAGCGATGGCGTGGTCTCGAGGATGTGCCGGCCGATTGGGGGCGGTGTGTGCTTACCATCGGCGTGTTCGACGGGGTGCACCGAGGCCACGCGCAGCTGATCGGCCGCGCGGTGGCCGACGCCCGGGAACGCGGCGTCCCGAGCGTCCTGATGACCTTCGACCCCCACCCGATGTCGGTGGTGCGGCCCGGTAGCTACCCGGCGCAGCTGACCACCCTGACCCGCCGCGCGGAGCTCGCCGAGGAGCTCGGCATCGATGTTTTCTTCGTGATGCCGTTCACCGCGGAGTTCATGAAGGTCACGCCGGGTGAGTACGCGCACGACCTGCTGGTGCAGCGGCTGCACGTGGTGGAGGTGGTGGTCGGGGACAACTTCACCTTCGGTCGCAAGGCCGCCGGCACGGTCGAGACGATGCGGCAGATGGGGGCTCGATTCGGTTTCGAGGTGGTCGGGGTCGATCTGCTCGCCGAGCACACCGGGGCGGGCGCGGCGACGGGCCACGCGACCGTCACCTTCTCCTCGACCTACATCCGCGCCTGCGTGGACGCCGGCGATGTCGCTGCCGCAGCGGAGGCGTTGGGCCGACCACATCGGGTGGAGGGGGTGGTCGTGCACGGTGACGGGCGGGGCCGGACCCTCGGCTTTCCGACTGCCAACGTCGCCCCGCCGATGCACGCCGCGATCCCGGCGGACGGGGTCTATGCGGGCTGGTTCACCGTGCTCGGCCCCGGCCCGAGGATCGGGCAGACCATCGCCGGCACACCGGCGATGGCGGCGATCTCGGTCGGCAGCAACCCCACCTTCTCCGGCCGCGCCCGCACCGTCGAGGCGTACGTGCTGGACGGCGAGGCCGACCTGTACGGCCAGCACGTCGCGGTCGACTTCGTCGAGCATCTGCGCGGCATGGAGCAGTTCGATTCGGTGGCTGCCTTGACCACCCAGATGGACCAGGACGTGGCGCGGGCGCGGGCGGTGTTGGACCAGGCGTAGCGGGTCGGCGCAGACCCGCCCCAGGACCCGGGTCCGGAAATCGCCGCCACCTGCTCCGAGGTAGTGGCTCGGTGGATCGCGCGGAAGACCGGCGCGGTTCCGGGCGTTGTTCTTCGAGTGCAGCTCTCCGTCCTCGACCTCGTCCCCGTCCGCACCGATCAGACCAGCGCCGACGCGCTGGCAGCCACCGTCGAACTCGCCCAAGCCGCGGACCGGCTCGGCTACACCCGCTATTGGCTGGCCGAACACCACAACATGCCCGCGGTCGCGGCGACCAGCCCGCCGGTGCTGATCGCCTACCTGGCCGGGCAGACCGAGCGGATCCGGCTCGGGTCCGGCGGGGTGATGCTGCCCAACCACGCGCCGCTCGCCGTCGCCGAGCAATTTGCGCTGTTGGAAGCGGCGGCGCCCGGACGGATCGATCTCGGCATCGGCCGGGCTCCCGGTTCCGACCCGGTCACCTCGATCGCGCTGCGTGGCGGCGCCGGCCGGGACGATTCGGATATCGAGAACTTCCCGCGTTACCTGGACGAGGTCGCCGCGATGATGAGCGCGAGCGGCGTACGGCTCCAACTCCCGGCCCGGCTCGGCCGGTCGGACTACCTGCTCAAGGCGACGCCGGCCGCTGTCGGCGAACCCGGATTGTGGCTGCTCGGCTCATCGATGTACTCGGCGCACCTGGCCGCGGCCAAAGGCCTGCCCTATGTATTCGCACACCATTTCTCCGGGATCGGTACCGCCGCGGCGCTGGCCACCTATCGCCGTGAGTTCCAGCCCAGCCCACGGCAATCCGAGCCGCGCACCTTACTGACCGTCAACGCCTCGGTGGCGCCGACCCGGGCCGAGGCGGAGGCAGCCCTGCTACCCAACCTGCAGCTGATGGTCACGCTCCGGTCGGGCCGGCCGTTGCATCCGCTGGCTCTGATCGAGGACGCGACGGGGTGGGCGCCGAGCCCGCCGGAAGCGGCGATGATCGCGGCGATGCGGGACACGGCCGTGGTCGGCGCCCCGGACGAAGCGGCGAAGCAGCTACGTGCGCTGGCCGACGAGTTCGGCGTGGACGAGGTGATGATCCACCCGGTCGGGTCGGCCCATCGCGGCGCTGATCCGGCGACGAGTCCGGCCCGGGTCGCCACGCTGGAGCTGTTGGCGGGCGAACTGCTCGGCTGACCCACGCGGCGCTATCGCTCGGGTGCGAAGGCCATCCCCAGCTCGGCCAGCGCGGCAGTCAGCCGGTCCAGCGCGATCGGGCCGACCCCGTGCAGCGCGGCGAGATCGGCCCGGGGCCACGCCGTGAGTTGTTCCAGGCTGTGCACGTCCGCGGCGCGGAGCGCGCGGGTGGCGGGGGCGCCGATGGTGCGGGGGAGTGGGGTGCCCGCCGGTCGGGGGGCGCGTTCCCGGGGCGGGCCGCCGTGGTCGAGGACGGCTTCGCCGCGCGGGGACACCCGGTAGCCGATCGCGAGTGACTCGGTGAGTCCTTTTTCCTTCAGTTTGCGCACGTCACGTTTGAACTCCGCGGTCTCCCGGCCGAGCTCGGCGGCCAGTTCCGGCGCGCGTCGTTCGGGGTTGTCGTCGATGATCCGCAGCGTGGCCCGGGTCCAGGGGCCGATCGGTGAGGTTCGGTCCAGCCGATCCAGTTCGGCGATGATCTGCTCGACCTCGGCGAGTTCGGGGCGCTGTTCGCGCAACCGGTCTCGCGGGTCCGGTCCGCCGTAGCGCAAGCCCACGCGAAACACCGGCCGGTCTGGCTTGGCGGCGAGCGTGTCCCGAAGCGCGGCGAGGGACGCAGCGCCGGCCCGGCGGGCGTCGGCGGCCCGCAACGTCGTGAGCCCGACCTGATCCACCGAGGTCACTTCGACGATCCCGACGCTGGTGCGCAGCCGGGTGCCGACCTTCACCCGGGCCCGATCCCAGCGCCGGAAGGCGAGGTCGATGTCGCCGGTCTTGATCGCGTCGAGTTCGGCACGGCGGATCATCACCCGCCGAGCATCGCACCTCGCAGTCGACGTCGGGTATCGGGCCGGCGGATCGAACAGCAGCATGACCGGCCAGGATCAGTTCGGGCTCGATGTGGATCGTCAGCGTGCCGAGCAGATGACCAGGAGCGCTGGTAGGGTGGTCGCCCGGTGCGCGCTGCGGTTCGCGGTGGCCGTACCCGGGTCGGTCGACCCGTCCCCGAGCGCGGACGTAACCAGGAGAATTCCCGTGGCATTGACTGCCGAGCAGAAGAAGACCGTGCTGGCCGAGTACGGGCTGCACGACAAGGACACCGGCTCGCCGGAGGCGCAGGTCGCGTTGCTGACCAAGCGGATCGTCGACCTGACCGAGCACCTCAAGACGCACAAGCATGATCACCACTCGCGGCGTGGCCTGTTGCTGCTGGTCGGGCGGCGCCGGCGGTTGCTGAAGTACGTGCAGCAGGTCGACATTCAGCGGTATCGATCGCTGATCGAGCGGCTCGGTCTGCGGCGCTAGGCGCCGCTATCCGGCACGCCTGAGTTACCACCGGCGGGACAGGGCATAGACTTGTCCCGCTGGTCGGTCCGGCCCTACTCACGGGTACCCGGCCACACCTACACACCAGACCGCCGTGACATCCACCCACATCGTGGCGTCGGTCTTCGGTAGTGGCTCCGCCGACGACGAGCGTCGGGGGGCTTCGATCGATGACCGCCACCGCGCCGTCGCGTCCAGACGGGACGCGCCCCGGGTGCCGCGACACAGCCTGGCGAGAAGGGTTGTGTCGCGCCCGCGTGCGGGTACGGCGACAGACGAGAGGTAATACGCGCAAATATGACTCTTTCCCATGAGACGCTCTCCGCCGATGCGGAGGCCGCGGTTCCGGACACCGCGTCCCCGGACACGGCGACTGCCGACACCGCTACCGAGGTAGAAGACGGTGTCTTCGAGTCGGTTGCGGTGATCGACAACGGTGCGTTCGGCGTCCGCACCATCCGGTTCGAGGCCGGCCGGCTGGCCCAGCAGGCGGCGGGTTCCGTGGTCGCCTATCTGGACGAGGAGACGATGCTGCTCTCGGCCACCACCGCGAGCCGCCAGCCCAAAGAACACTTCGATTTCTTCCCGCTCACCGTCGACGTCGAGGAGCGGATGTATGCCGCGGGCCGGATCCCCGGTTCGTTCTTCCGTCGCGAAGGGCGCCCGTCCACCGACGCCATCCTGACCTGCCGGCTGATCGACCGGCCGTTGCGGCCGTCCTTCGTCGACGGGTTGCGCAACGAAATCCAGGTCGTGGTCACGGTGATGAGCCTCGACCCGGCCGACCTGTACGACGTGGTGGCGATCAACGCCGCGTCGGCGTCCACCCAGATTGCCGGTCTGCCGTTCTCCGGCCCGGTCGGCGGTGTCCGGGTGGCGCTGATCAGCGAATCCGGCGAGCCGGGCACCTGGGTCGCCTTCCCGACCGTCGAGCAGCTGGGCAAGGCCGTGTTCGACATGGTGGTGGCCGGCCGGGTGACCGAGGCCGGCGACGTGGCGATCATGATGGTCGAGGCCGAGGCCACCGAGAACGTGATCGAGCTGATCGAGGGTGGTGCCACCGCGCCGACCGAGGCCGTGGTCGCCGAAGGGCTGGAGGCCGCCAAGCCGTTCATCGCCCGGTTGTGCAAGGCGCAGTCGGATCTCGCCGCTCGGGCGGCCAAGCCGACCGGTGACTACCCGGTGTTCCCGGCCTACGCCGACGACGTCCATCAGGTGGTATCCGGCACCGCGACGCCGGAACTGTCTGCTGCGCTGGCTATCTCGGGTAAGCAGGAACGCGACGAGCGGATCGACGAGATCAAGGCGTCGGTGCTGGAGTCGCTCGCTGAGACCTTCGAGGGTCGGGAGAAGGAGATCGGTGCGGCGTTTCGTGCGGTCACCAAGAAGCTGGTTCGTCAGCGCATCCTGACCGACAAGTTCCGGATCGACGGCCGCGGGGTCACCGACATCCGCTCGCTGTCCGCCGAGGTTGCGCTGGTGCCGCGAGCACACGGCTCGGCGCTGTTCGAGCGGGGCGAGACCCAGATCCTCGGCGTCACCACGCTGGACATGGTCAAGATGGCGCAGCAGGTGGACAGCCTGACCCCGGAAACCAGCAAGCGCTATATGCACCACTACAACTTCCCGCCGTACTCGACCGGGGAGACCGGCCGGGTCGGTTCGCCGAAGCGGCGCGAGATCGGGCACGGCGCGCTCGCCGAGCGGGCGTTGGTGCCGGTGCTGCCCGGCGTGGAAGAGTTCCCGTACGCGATCCGGCAGGTCTCCGAGGCGCTCGGCTCCAACGGCTCCACCTCGATGGGCTCGGTGTGCGCGTCCACCCTGTCGCTGCTCAACGCCGGGGTGCCGCTGAAGGCGCCGGTCGCGGGTATCGCGATGGGGCTGGTGTCGGACGAGGTGACCACCGACGGCAAGACCGAGACCCGCTACGTCGCCTTGACCGACATCCTCGGTGCCGAGGATGCGTTCGGCGACATGGACTTCAAGGTGGCCGGCACCAAGGACTTCGTCACGGCGCTGCAGCTCGACACCAAGCTGGACGGGATTCCCTCCCAGGTGTTGGCCGGCGCTCTCGGTCAGGCTCATGACGCCCGGACCACCATCCTCGAGGTGATGGCCGAGGCGATCGACACCCCGGACGAGATGAGTCCGTACGCTCCGCGGGTCACCACGATCAAGGTCCCGGTGGACAAGATCGGCGAGGTGATCGGGCCCAAGGGCAAGGTGATCAACCAGATCACCGAGGAGACCGGCGCCAACATCTCGATCGAGGACGACGGCACGGTCTACGTCGGAGCGGCCGATGGCCCATCCGCCCAGGCGGCGATCGACAAGATCAACGCAATTGCCAACCCGCAGCTGCCGAAGGTCGGCGAACGATTCCTCGGCACCGTGGTCAAGACCACGGCGTTCGGTGCCTTCGTCTCGCTGCTACCCGGCCGGGACGGCCTCGTGCACATCTCCAAGCTGGGCAACGGCAAGCGGATCGGCAAGGTCGAGGACGTGGTCGACGTCGGTGACAAACTCCGGGTGGAGATCGCCGACATCGACAATCGCGGCAAGATCTCGCTGGTACCGGTGGTCGAGGAGACCGCGAGCGCGCCGGACTCCGGTGCGGTGAACGCGGACAGCGGCGAAACCGGACCTGCGCCGGACGACGTGGTGGATCGGTCGGGCGAGCCGGTGGAGGTCTCGGCTGAGTAGCGCTCGTCGGTCGCGATCGGGCGCCGCTTCGGCGGCGCCCGATCTGGCGACTCCATCGTCGGTTCCGGACGTCGGGGTGCATCGCACGACGTTGCCCGGTGGGTTGCGGGTGGTCACCGAGCGGGTGCCCGGCGTCCGGTCGGCCTCGATCGGTATCTGGGTCGGTGTCGGCTCCCGCGACGAAGGTCGTTCGGTGGCCGGTGCCGCGCACTTTCTCGAACATCTGTTGTTCAAGTCGACTCCGACCCACTCCGCGCTGGAGATCGCCGAGCTCGTCGATTCGGTCGGCGGCGAGCTCAACGCGTTCACTTCGAAGGAACACACCTGCTTCTACGCGCATGTGCTCGACGAGGACCTGCCGATGGCGATCGAGCTGGTCGCCGACGTCGTCCTGCGCGGGCAGTGCCGATCCGAGGACGTCGACGTCGAGCGCCAGGTGGTGCTCGAGGAGATCGCGATGCGCGACGACGATCCGGAAGATCTGGTCGGTGACCTGTTCCTGACCGCATTGTTCGGCGACCACCCGATCGGCCGCCCGGTGATCGGGAGCACCGCGTCGATCGAAGCGATCACCCGGACTCAGCTGCGTTCGTTCCAGCAACGCCGGTATACGCCGAACCGGATGGTGGTCGCGGTCGCCGGCAACGTCGATCACGCGCAGACCGTCGAACTCGCGCGGCGCGCCTTTGCCGACCGGTTGGACCCCGAGCTGGTGCCGGCCCCGCCGCGGGCCGGGGAGTTGCGGCTACGCGGCGCGCCCACCGTGCAGGTGATCGCCCGGGAGAGTGAACAGGCGCATCTGGTCCTCGGTGTGCGGGCATTCGGCCGGCACGAGGGTCACTACCGCTGGCCGCTGTCGGTGCTCAACACCGCGATCGGCGGCGGGCTGAGCTCTCGGCTGTTCCAACAGATCCGGGAGGAGCGCGGGCTGGCCTACTCGGTGTACTCCAGTGTGGATACCTTCGCCGATACGGGGGCGTTCTCGGTGTACGCCGGGTGCCAGCCGGAGAACCTGGCCGAGGTGGCCCGATTGGCTCGTTCGGTGCTCGCCGACGTTGCCGCGCACGGCATCTCCGACGCCGAATGCACCCGGGCGAAGGGGTCGCTACGCGGTGGATTGGTGCTCGGCCTGGAAGATTCCGGCTCCCGGATGAACCGGCTCGGGCGCAGCGAACTGAGCTACGGCGACCACCGTTCGGTGGCCCAGACGCTCGCCCGGATCGACGCCGTGACCTGCGCCGAGGTCGCCGACGTTGCGGCCCGGCTGCTGTCCCGGCCGTTCGGGGTGGCCGTCGCCGGGCCCTATCGGCGGGCTACCGACCTACCGGCCGTGCTGCGGGCCCCGGTGGGTTGAGTTCAGGTCCGTCGACCGCTCGGCCCGCCCTGGTGTGGTACCGGTTCAGCTGTCGACGTGCACGTGCGGCCGGCGGGCCACGTCCGGTTCGGCGCGGCGGAGCACCTCACGGGTGACCGGCGCGACCTCGCCGACGCCGATGAACAGGAAGCGCAGCAGATTGATCACCGGGTTGCCTTCGGTCCACTCGAAGTACACGTGCGGGATCACGCCGAATCGGTCCCGGACCGCCAGCGCGATCGCAGCGATCGTATTGGGGATGACTGCACCGTCCACGGTGAGAATGCGATGCCGGCCCTGCCGCCGGCCGGACACGTGCAGATCGGTGGTGAACTCCGAGGCGTCCCGGATCCGGACCTCCAGGAAGACGATCGGGTCGGCCGGGTCGATCCCGCTCTCTGCGCGCTGCACGGCCTCCTTCTCGTCGTACTCCGCGTCGTCGAGTCGGTCGATGCCGTGGGTGACGATCCGTACGGTGCCGTTGCGTTGCGCCTGGGTCAGCAGATCCGATGCAGCGTCGTCGAAGTCGATCTCGATCGCGCGTAGCTCGAAGCTGCGCAGGAAGCGGGAGATGAACGACACCACGAGGATGGCGACGACGAAGCACACGGCAAGCTGCAGCCCTTCGGGCCGCTCGATGATGTTTGCGATGGTGGTGTAGACGAACACCACGGCGACCAGCGCGAACCCGATAGTGCGCGAACGCTGCCCGGAGCGCGCCGCGGACAGCGCAACCGCTACCGAGGCCGACGTGATCAGCACCAGGACGCCGGTGGCGTACGCCGAGCCCTGGCTGTCCACATCGGCGTCGAAGTACCAGGTGATGCCGAATGCGACGGTGATGAAGACCAGCACGAGCGGCCGGACCGCGCGCGTCCATTCCGGCGCCATGCCGAAGCGCGGCAGATAGCGCGGCACCAGGTTCAACAGCCCGGCCATCGCCGAAGCGCCGGCGAACCACAGGATCGCAATCGTGCTGATGTCGTAGCAGGTGCCGAACGCGGTGCCGAGGTGGTCGTGGGCGAGATAGGACAGGGCCCGGCCGTTCGCCGGGCCGCCGGACTCGAAGTCCTTTTCCGGTATCAGCACGGTGGTGGTGAAGCTGCTGGTGATCAGGAACACACTCATGATCAGCGCCGAGGTGGCGAGAAGTCGGTGTGCACCGCGGATTCGTCCGGTCGGTCGCTGCTCAGTGTCGCCGGCGTCGCCGCGGATCTGCGGCATCACCGCAACCCCCGTTTCGAACCCGGACAGGCCCAAGGCGAGCTTCGGAAAGACCAGCAGGGAGATGCCGACCATCGCGGCGACATTGCCGTGCTCGACGAACAGCGCGTCGCGCCAGTCCACGACCAGCTCCGGCGCCCGGACCACCGCAGCCAGCGCAACCACCACGACCACCAGGTTCAGCGCCAGATACACCCCGACCAGGACGACCGCGATCCCGATCGCCTCGGCGAAGCCGCGGAGGAAGACTGCGGCCAGCAAGGCGAGCAGCACCAACGTGACGAGCAGATTGTGATCGTGCCACGCCGCCGGGACCAGGGGATTCTCGACCAGGTGCGCGGCGCCGTCGGCTGCCGAGAGCGTCATCGTGATGACGAAGTCGGTCGCGGCGAAGCCGAGCAGCACCAGCACGAAAACCTTGCCGGACCAGCCCGGGAGCAGCTTGGCCAGCATCGCGATCGAGCCTTCGCCGCGCGGACTCTCCCGAGCGACCCGGCGATAGACCGGCAGCGCGGCGAACAGGGTGAGCGCGACCAGGACCAGCGTCGCAAAGGGGGACAGGACCCCGGCGGCCAGCGCCGCGATACCCGGCTGATACCCCAGGGTGGAGAAGTAGTCGACACCGGTCAGACACATGACCTTCCACCACGGCTGCCGCGACTCGACGCGCGGCGGGGTCCGATGTGGTCCGGGATGGCCGGCCGGCGCCTCCGGCCGGTCGGCGAGCAGCCAGTCGGTGATGGCCATGGGCGGTCTCCTGGACTCCTGATGCGGTACGAGTAAAGCGGCTAAAACCCGCATTTCAGGGGTTTCGGGCCGGTCGCAGAGCTCGAACGACATCGTTGCAGACACCCTGGTATCGCACCTGGATGGTTTTTACACCCTATGCTCAATGCGTCGGGGCGGCGTGGGACGAGCGCGGCCGGGTGAACAGGAACGTAGAGCAAGGCAGAACGTGGACCACAGCGGTGTCGCACAACGCATCGGCCCGGGTGAGCGGTTCGGGCACTACGAACTACGAGCCGTACTCGGTCGCGGCGGGATGGGAAACGTCTACGAGGCTCACGATACGGTGAAGGATCGCACCGTAGCCCTGAAATTGCTGCACGCGGAGTTGGCGCGTAATCCAGCGTATCGCGAACGGTTCCGTCGCGAGTCGCATGCCGCCGCACGCTTGCAGGAACCGCATGTCATCCCGATTCACGACTGGGGTGAGATCGACGGCACCGTCTTCATCGATATGCGCCTGGTCGACGGTGTCGACCTGCGCACGTTGATCCAGAGCCAGGGTCCGGTGCCGCCCGCACGTGCGGTCGCCATCGTCGATCAGATCGCGAGCGCGCTGGACGCAGCGCACGAGGCCGGATTGGTCCACCGGGACGTCAAGCCGGAAAACATTCTGCTCGCGCCGGGCGACTTCGCGTATCTGGCCGACTTCGGGATCGCCCAAACCGTCTCCGATCCGAAGCTGACCGTGACCGGTAGCGCGGTCGGGTCGCACGCTTACATGGCGCCGGAGCGATTCGAGGAGGGCGGTGCGGTAGGCCCGGTCGCCGACGTGTACGCGCTGGCGTGCGTGCTGTACGAGTTGCTGGTCGGGGCGGCCCCGTTCCCGGCCAGCACCATCGGCAGCGTGGTCCGGGCGCACCTGATGTCGGACCCACCTCGAGCAAGCGCTCGCTCGGCGGCTCCGGCGGCGCTGGACGCGGTGATTCTGCGGGGGATGGCCAAGGACCCGGCGCAGCGATACCCGACCGCGGGAGATTTCGCCCGCGAGGCGTTTGCCGCATTGACGGCAGCCGATCGGCGCGCCGCCGAGCGGGCGGCGGCAGCCGTGGTCGCGGCGATGAGCGATCCGGCGAACCGAGTGGTGCGGCCGGCCGCACCGATGCTCGGGTCCACCACCGACGTCGGCGTCCGGCCGGTCCGGCCGACGCCGGTGCCCGCCCCGCCCGGTCCCCTCCCGGCACGGCCGCGGCGGCTGCCGGCGGTGCTGTTGACGATGATGCTGCTCACCGGAATCCTCGCGGTGTTCGGCTGGTTGCTGTCCGCCCGAGGTGTATCCGGTGAGCGGTCGGCGTCCGGTCCGGTCCCGGCCCGCGCCGCCGCGCCGGGTGCGGCGACGGCGGCGGTCACCGCGAGCCGGTCGGCCGGACCGGTCCCGTTGGTCGGTGCGGTCAGCGGTACCGACCAGCAGGGATTCCTTTCCGCCGGCGCTCGCTGCGACGGCTCGGACACCGCGATGGTGATGGGCCGGACCACCGGGTCGACTGTGGTGGTATGCGCCGGCGCCGGCGGGCGCACCTATTACCTCGGATACCGGACCAGCGACGGGGCGAAGATTCTGCTCGACTACCCCACGCCGGACGGTGACGGGTACACCGTGATCAATCCGGCCGACGGGGTGACCCGGTATCGGTTGAATTCGTCCGGACTGGTCGTTTCCCGGGGAAGTAGCGTCGTCACCGACGAGCAGATGGTCGAGTACACCCATCGATGAGCCGGTTCAGTTCACGAATCGTGGGGTGAGTGGTGGGTTGTACCACTGTCCCCGGTTTGCCTTGATCGCCCCGATCACGTGCACCACGAAGGCGAATACCAAGGCCGATCCGTAGGTCACGAAGCCGATCACGAGATACATCAGCGGAATCGATATCAGCAGCACGATACCGGTGACGATCTGGACGTTCACCGAGCTTGCGGCGTGTTGGCGGACGAACGGTCCGCGATCCTTGACCAGCACGTAGAGCAGCACCGAGGCGACGAATCCCAAGACCCCGGCGCTGAGCACCATCGCCGCCAGCGGTACCAGGTGCGATACCATCCCCCAGGTTCGTTCCTCGTCCGGGGACATCTGTCGCACGTGTTGTGCCCGGGCCGGCTGGACCTCGGCGTAGTCGAAGCGTGAGTATTCGGGCTGGATCACGGCGTCACCTCGTGGGGCAGGGTTGTGCGGGTCGGACGGTGCCGCTGGTCAGGGCGCCGTCGGTCGGACCACCGTCGCATACCGGGCACGACGATCGCATGGGGGAAATCCCGGATACGCGGCTGCGCGACCTGCGCAACCGACACGTCGTGGACCCGCTCGACCGGCCAGTAGGCTCGATCCGGCGAGAGGAGACGAGGATGATCCAAGTCGGTGTGTTGGGTGCGCAGGGCAAGGTCGGGCGGGCGATCTGCGCGGCGGTCGCGGCGGCCGACGACCTGGATCTGGTCGCCGAGGTGGACGCCGGTGATCGGATCGAGACGTTGGTCGAATCCGGTGCCGAGGTGGTTGTGGACTTCACTCACCCCGACGTGGTGATGGGAAATCTGGAGTTCCTGGTATCGCACGGTATCCACGCGGTGGTCGGCACCACCGGCTTCGACGAGGAGCGGTTGGCGCGGGCGCGGGAATGGCTGACTGCACAACCGGGGGTGGGCGTGCTGATCGCGCCGAACTTCGCCATCGGTGCGGTGCTGACCATGCGGTTCGCCGCCCAGGCGGCACGCTTCTACGATTCGGTCGAGATCGTCGAATTGCATCACCCGCAGAAGGCCGACGCCCCGTCCGGCACGGCGTATCGGACTGCCGCGATGATCGCGCAGGCCCGCGCCGCGGTCGGCCGTGCACCCAGCCCCGATGCCACCACCACGGAGCTCGCCGGCGCCCGTGGGGCGGATGTGGCCGGGGTGCGGGTGCACTCGGTGCGGCTGGCCGGGTTGGTGGCGCACGAGGAGGTGCTGTTCGGCACCGCCGGCGAGACGCTGACCATTCGGCACGATTCGATGGATCGGACGTCGTTCGTGCCCGGCGTACTGCTCGCGGTGCGCGGCGTGGCGGACCGCGTCGGCCTGACCGTCGGTATCGAGCCGCTGTTGGACCTGTGACTCGGGGGGTTCTGTTCGTCGCGGCATTGGTCGTCGCGCTGGCGTTCTACTTCGCGCTGCTCGGTCGCACCGCGGTGCTGCTGATCGCGGCGGGGGGTCCGGTATCGGTCGGGCTCGGTATCGGCGTGCTGATCCTGCCGTTGCTCGGCGTGTGGGTGGTGGCGGCGACGCTGCGCGCCGGGTACACACATCAGCGGCTGGCGCGTCGGATCCGGTCCGAAGGCCGGGAACTCGACGTGTCCGACCTGCCCCGACGGGCCTCCGGGCGGATCGATCGAGCTGCGGCGGACGAGCTGTTCCAGCAGATCAAGATCGAGTGGGTGGCCGATCCCGACAACTGGCGCAGTTCCTACCGGCTGGCCCGCGCCTACGACTACGCCGGCGATCGACCGCGGGCCCGGGAGACGATGCGGCGTGCCGTCGCCCTGGAACGGCTGGATCGGCCGTGAGTCGATTGCTGATCGTGCACCACACGCCGTCGCCGCACTGCCAGGAGATGTTCGAGGCCGTGGTCTCCGGCGCGACCGATCCCGAGATCGCCGGGGTCGACGTCGTGCGGTGCGCCGCATTGTCGGTGTCGGCGAGCGACTTCCTTGCCGCCGACGGCTACCTGCTGGGCACTCCGGCGAACCTCGGGTCGATCTCCGGTGCGCTCAAACACGCGTTCGATTGTTCGTACTATCAGATCCTCGACTCGAGCCGGGGCCGTCCGTTCGGCGCGTACCTGCACGGCAACGAGGGCACCGAAGGAGCCGAACGGGCCGTCGACTCGATCACCGCCGGCCTCGGTTGGGTGAAAGCGGCCGCGTACGTGGTGGTGTCGGGCAAGCCGGCCAAAGGCGACCTCGAAGCCTGCTGGGAACTGGGTGCGACCGTCGCGGCGGGGCTCATGGGCCAATGATCGAGGCGGCCCGACATCGCGGTCGACGCCGGTGCGCAGTACAGCTGTCAAAGAAACGGTATGACGGGAAAATAATTTAGACTTACCTAACTATTTAAATGCCGAACTGTGGAGTCGCCGTGCCCGACCATCCTGAGCAAGACGCCGCGCAGCTGCCGTTTGCCGAACGCGGCAGCGCGAACATGCCGGGGCATTGGTTGCTCGCCCGACTGGGTAAGCGAGTGTTGCGCCCCGGCGGGCGGGAGCTGACCGAACAACTGCTCGACGACGCCGAGCTGCGGGATGCGGACGTGTTGGAGATCGCGCCCGGTTTGGGTAAGACCGCCACCGAGATTCTCGCCCGGGGTCCGCGGAGCTACCTCGGGGTCGAGTCCGATCCCGCGGCGGTGTCGCTGACCGAGGCGGTGGTCGGCGATCGCGGCCGGGTACTCACCGCCGATGCCGCAGCCACCGGGATGGAAAGCGCTACTGTCGATGTCGTGATCGGCGAGGCGATGCTCACGATGCAGTCCGAGCGGGGCAAGGCGGGCATCGTCGCCGAGGCTTTCCGGGTGCTGCGGCCCGGCGGCCGGTATGCGATCCACGAGCTGGCGCTGCATCCGGACACGCTCGACGCGGACGACAAGACCGAGATCCGCACGTCGCTGGCTCGCTCCATCAAGGTCAATGCTCGGCCGCTGACCGAGGAGGAATGGCGAAAACTGTTGACCGATGCCGGCTTCCGGGTCGAGATCGTATCTTTCGCGCGGATGGCATTGCTGGAACCGCGCCGGGTCGTCGCCGACGAAGGGCTGGGGCGCGCCCTGCGTTTCGTCGTCAACGTCGCGCGTGACGCCGATGCCCGGCGGCGGGTGCTCGGCATGCGGGCAACCTTCACCAAGTACCGGGACAACCTGGCGGCAATCGAGATGGTCGCGGTGAAACCGGAACGTCCATGACCGAGAAGGCAGTCGAGGGTTGGGTGCTGATCGACGGGTTGGCCGACCTCGCCCCGTCCGGCGGCGGTGAGCGGCCGGTCCTCGACGTGCTGGCCCGGACGGCGGGCGCCACCGTGGTCCGGCTCGGCTTTCGCGCCGGACAGGCGATGCGGGAGCACCGCGCCGACCGCCCGATTCTGCTGACCGGACAGCAGGGCGAGCTGGAGATCAGGATCGGGGACAACGTGATTCGACTATGCCCGGGTGTCGCCGTGCACATCGACGCCGGGGTCACTCATGCGTTGTCCGCCGCGGCCGACGCGGTGGTCACCCTCCTGATCCTGGAACGCGCGCAGCCCGGTCCCGGCGACCAGCCCGGCTGATCCGACGATGCCGGGGAGGGGGCGCAACACCGCGCAACGGGAGCACATTCTGGCGGAGCTGAAGGGCGCGGATGCCCCACTCGACGCCGGCCAGCTCGCCGACCGGGTCGGCATCCACGTCAGCACCGCTCGATTCCATTTGAAGAAGCTGATCGACACCGGCCGGATAACGTCGCACACGCTGCGGTTGACCTCTGCCGGGCGTCCGCGTGTCGGGTACCGGGCGGTGCCCGATCCGCCGGTCGGCGAGCTGGTCGGCCTGCTGCTCGATCGGCTGGCCGGAACACCGGAGATCCGGGAGCACCTGGCGGTCGACGCGGGGCGCGCCTGGGCGGCATCGCGGGTGGTCCCGCACACCGCCACGGAACTGCCTGATCCGTTGACGCTTACGCAGGAAGCGTTGCAACGCTTCGGATTCCAGATCTCTTCCAGCATGAGCGCATTCGGCACGCACGAGCTGAGGATCTGTTCCTGCCCGTTGCGCGACATCGCCGAACGACACCCGGAGATCGCTCGCGGGGTCGTGCGCGGACTGGTCGAGCAGAGTCTGGCGGGCAGTTCTCCCGCGCTGGCGAGACAGTACGCGGTCGCGGTCCTGCCCGATCCGACGGGCGGCAACTGTGAGATCACCCTGCGCCTGGCCCGGAGCGACACCTGGCAGAATAAGGGTTGCCTCAGCTAATTTAGTGGATTATTGTCGCGTCAAATGCGGTTCGACTTGGAGCTGCAGGTGATGTTCGGAGGACCCCATGCCGCGCAACCGGGTACGTTTCGCCGCCGCGATCGCTTCGGCGGTCGGCGCTCTCTCGATCGGTCTCGCCGCGGCGCCCGCCGAAGCACGGCCGCTCCCGCCGAACTTCACGGTGACCACCGACCAGCCCAGCCTGGACGATCTCGATGCGATCGTCGAGTTCCTGGTCGAGACGCCCGCCTCCGACGAGGCCAAGGCGGCAAACGTCGAGGGTGGGATGGATGCGGTCATCGTGCCGAAGACCGTCTATGCGCTGGGCTTGTTCCGCGCGCCCCAAGGCTGGAACGAGATGACCGGCCCGCTGGTGCAGGATGGCAACAGGGTCACGGCGACGCTGAACAGCTTCTCGGCCGGCCGGCCAGAGATTCGGATGACGATCGAGTTCAAGAAGTTGGCCGGTAACTGGAAACTGTCCGCCGACTCGTTTTGTGCCGGAGTCAAGACCGTCGGGCTCGACATCTACTGCAACGCGTGAGCTGCGCGGGCCACTGCGGTCGTCGATGATCGAGATCGAGAATGTGTCGGTCCGGCTCGGTGGACGGGTGGTGCTGAGCGATATCACCGCGACGATTGCGGCCGGTGAGCTCGTCTACCTGTTGGGCCGCAACGGTGCCGGTAAGACCACCTTGCTGCGGGCGATCTGTGGGATCGTCCGACCGGCTGCCGGCCGATTGCTGGTGAACGGTCGGCTGCTGTCCGCGGTCAACCGGCCCGCCGTCGAGATCGGGGTGCACCTCGGGGTCGATGCGGCGCATCCCGGCCACACCGCGCGCCGGCATCTGCGCTGGTTGGCGCACGCCGGCGGCATCGAACCGACGCGGGTGAACGCCGTGCTCGATGCGGTCGGACTCGCCGACGTCGCGGGTCGCCGGATCGTCGATCTCTCGCTGGGCATGCGGCAACGCCTCGGGATCGCGGCAGCCTTGCTCGGTGACGCGGACGTGATCGTGCTCGATGAGCCGGTGAACGGTCTCGACATCGACGGCATCCGCTGGTTACGCGGGCTGCTGCGGCGGCTGGTCGCGGACGGGCGCACCGTGCTGGTCGCTTCGCATCTCTTCGACGAAGTGGCGCGGACCGGTGACCGGGTGATCGTGATCGGGGACGGCCGGATGCTGGCCGACGCACCCGTCGGCGAGTTCGTCGGTGCGCATGCCGACCTGGAGCGGGCCTTCCTCGCCGTCGTCGGACGCTCGTCGGCCGAGTATCCGGACGCTGCCGGGAGCCGGGTCCGATGAACGCCCGGCGGGGCCAGGTCCGGCGGGGTATCCGCGCCGAATCGGTTCGGGTCGGGGGCGCGCGCAGCGTCCTGTCGCTGGGCGCCGTCCCCGGTGCGATCCTGCTTCCGCTCGTCGTGACGTTCGGTGTGGCAACGGTCGCCGAGCGCTTCGCCTCGATCTCGGACCGTATCCAGGTCACCTCGGTGGCCACCGGCAATTCGGTCTACTGGGTGATCACCTTCACGGTGATGGGCTGGGCGGTGGTTGCGGCCTATGCGCAGGCCACCGCCGAGCGGGGAGCGGTGGCCGACACGGTTCGATACCTGTACCCGCGGGCCTGGACCGGGCCGGTGGCTCGCTGGCTGTATTACGGTGGGCTGGCCGCGGCGTGCAGCGCGATCTTGGTCGGGTTGGTGCTCCTCGCGTTGCCGGCGCTCTATCCCAAGGTCTACGGCGGGGTGGATCTGTTCTCCGCGGTCGGGGTTCGGTTTGTCGGCACGGTGCCGCTCTATGCGTTCCTGGCGGTCGGACTCGGCGTCGGCCTGGCTGCGGTCGTCGGGCATCCGGCCGGTGTCGTCGTCGGCCTGCTCGGCTGGACCTACCTGGTCGAACAAGCGGTCGGTCTGCTGCCCAACGGCTACACCGTGCAGCGGTACATGCCGTTCCTCAACGGAATCTTCGGGACCGGGCAGGAGCTGGCCTTCCTGCCGTCGTGGGGCCGGACCGGCGCTTTGGTCTACTTCGGCGCGGTGGCAGTCGTGGTGTTCGGCCTCGGGTGCCTGGCATCGCGACGGCGCCGCCACCCGGATGGGTGACGGCGCCGTCGTGATCTCGGAAAGCGGCCGACCTCAGGTCTTACAGGTAGGCGCCGCAGACCGGCCACGCGCCGCGGCCCTGGGTGGCCAGGACGTTCTCGGCGACGCGGATCTGCTCTTCCCGGCTGGCATTGCTCGGCGACCCGTAGCCGCCGTTCGCCGCCCAGGTGCTCGGCGTGAACTGCAGGCCACCGTAATAACCGTTTCCGGTATCGATGCCCCAGTTACCGCTGCTTTCGCACTCGGCGACAGCGTCCCAGTTGCCGCTCGCTGCATTCGCAGTTCCGGCGCCGATGCCGAGCGGAAGGGCAATTGTCGCGCCGGTGACGGCGGCCCATCCGAGCGCACGGGTGCTGATCTTGCGATTCTGCTTCATGCGGAAATTCCTCTCCGCGCTCCCCGCTGCCCTGTTGGGCGGCCGTCCTGCCCCTGGTTAAAGGGTCCCGAACCGCGGGCAGGCAAACCGGAGCGGCGGTTCGGGCTCGACCCGAGGCTGTTCGGTCCGGGCCGGTGAAATAACGTTAAACACGATCCCCGGAAAATATCTGGCTGCTGATCCCGAGTTATTACATTCGGCAATCGTGAATGATTTACGTCGTCGCAGGTTATCCGGAAGAAATCCGGGGTCGTGAAGATCGTCTATATTCCGGAAATGTGGGCGGCGTCACCGTGATGCTGTGGCGTCGCTCACTCCGTTTAGGGTGCAATATGGGGGCGGGGGCAGGTGCGGAAGGTAGGTCGGGTGTGCGAGAACCGGTGACAGCGAAACGCCGAGCAGGAGGTCCCCGCGGGGGAGCCCAGCGACGGATCGGCCTGGTCGAGGATCACGAGTCGGTGGTGATGGGTATGACGGCGATGCTCGCCGCCGAGCCCGACCTGGACCTGGTTGCGACCGCCGAGACGGTGCCGGACCTGTTGGCCCGATCCGATCGGCTCGACCTCGTCGTTCTCGACCTACGACTGGCCGACGGGTCGGTCCCCGAGGACAACGTGCGGATGCTGCGCGAACGTGCGATCGAGGTGCTCGTCTTCACCGGGGCGGACAACCCGTTCCTGGTGCGCTCCGCCGCGAAGGCCGGTGTGCTCGGGGTCGTGCGCAAGTCCGCCGATGCCGCAACGGTGGTCGATTCGGTGCGTCGAGCCGCGTCCGGCGAACAGGTGGTCACCACCGATTGGGCCGCCGCGATCGACGGAGATCCCGGTCTCGCCGGGGTGGGGCTCAGCCCGCGTCAGCAGGAGGTGCTGACCCTGTACGCGTCGGGGGAGAAGGCCTCACGGGTGGCCCGGCTCACCGGTCTGTCCGAGCAGACCGTGAACGACTACCTCGCCCGGATCCGGCAGAAGTACGCCGACGCCGGGCGGCCGGCACCGACCAAGACCGATCTGTACAAACGGGCGGTGGAGGACGGTTGGTTGCCGGTGCCGGAGCCACCCACCCGGCAGCGGTGAATCCGGGCCGCCGGTGATCCGAACTCAGGAGTCCAACTCGGGCGAGCGCACCGAGCGCTCGCTGGCATTTGCGCTCGGTGTCGGTTCGGTGCTGTACGGGCTGGCCGAGCTGTTGGAGATCCTCCATCAGGCCCAGTTCATCGACGGTTGGTGGACCGTGCTGGCGGTGTCCGCCGTGTTCGGGCCGGCGATGCTGCTCGCCGGGCTCGCGTTCGTGGCGCCGCTGGAGCGGGTCCGGATCGCGGCCGGTCTGCTTGCCGTCGGCTACCTGGCGGTGGCCGCGCTGGCCCTGGTGGCGATGCCGTTCGCCGCCGTACCCGACGACACGCTGTGGATCTACCGGGTGGCGAATCTGGGCGCGGTCGCCGCGGTGCTGGTCTGGCGGGACACGGCCGCGTTGGCCTACCTGTTGGCGTCGGTCGGGCTGGCGACGCTGGCCAATGCGCACGGGGTGGCCCGGGCCACCGGCTACGAGATGGTGCAGGACTATACGCTGGCGCTGGCGCTGTCCGCGGTCTTCGCCATCTGCAGTTGGAGCGCGCTGCGCACCGCCGCGGCGCTCGACCGGGAAACCGCTGCCGCCGAGCTGCGGGCCACCTCGGTTGCCGTGGACGAGGCGCGGGAGCGCGAGCGTAACCGGTTTGCCGCGCTCACCCACGACGGGGTGATGTCGACGTTGCTCGAAGCCTCCCGGGCTCGGGAGACGCCGGTCTTGGCCCGGCAGGCACAACGGACGCTCACCCAGCTCGACGAGTTCCGTTCCGGCGCTGCGGACGCTGCCACCGTCGACCTGAACACGTTGCTCGATTTTCTTCGCACGACGGTGCAGGGCGCCAACGTCGCGGTGATGTTCACCGTGCGCCGGCATCCGAACGCCGGGCGGCTGCGGATGCCGGTCGATGTGGCGTCGACGATGACTGCCGCACTGGCCGAGGCGGTGCGCAACAGCGCCCGCCACGCCGGCTCGAATCGGGTCGATCGGCAGGTGATCGCGACGGTCGGAGAGCACGACATCCGGGTCGCGTTCGTCGACGACGGGGTGGGCTTCGACCCGGCCCGGGTACCGACCCACCGGCTCGGCGTCGCAGTCAGCATCGTGGGTCGGATGGAGCAGATCCCGGGCGGCTCGGGCACGGTGGAATCCAAGCCGGGTTTCGGTACCCGGGTGACGTTGACCTGGGTCGACGGTGCATCGCGCGCCTGATCGGCCCGGTGTCGGCACCCTGATCGGCCTGGACGGCTGGTTGGGGCTGGTGTTGCTGTCCCTGCTCGAGGCGATCGTGCTGTTGTTGGCGACCCGCGATGTCGGCACCACCGGCGGCACACCCGCGATGATCCTCGGCTACGTCCTGATCGCGCTGGCCGGTTGCGCGGTGGTGCTGCCCAGCGGCGACCCACTGCCGGCGAGGTACACCGCCGGGGTGGCCGCGATCGGTCCGGTGGCGATCTTCCTGAGCACCCGCACCCCACCGGACCGGCCGCTCACCGTGATCGCGGCGCCGATCGCGTCCGGGTTGGTGCTGGGCCTGCTGTCGGTGCGGGGGCGGGCGGGGCCGGCGTGGGCGTCGGCGGTCGCGATCGTGTCCGTGACGGTACTGGTGGGCTGGTCTGCGGGGCTGCCCTCGGCCAGCGTCGCCGGAGCGATCGGCCCGGTCGGCACGGTCGGGGCGCTGACCGTGTTCGCTGCGATCATCCGGCCGACCCAGCGCTCCTTGTACGAGTTGCGGGTCGAGACCACCACGGTCGCGGTCGCGAACGCGGCGATGCGAGCCCGGCTGGAGGAACGTGATCGGCAGCTGGCCCGGCTGGACCGGGCCGCCCGGCTGATGCTGGAGCGGATCGCCGCCGGCAAGTTGCTCGACGACACCGACCGGATCCAGTGTCGGCTGCTGGAAGCCGAGCTGCGGGACGGGCTGCGCGCGCCGAACCTGGCGATCGGCGAGCTGGCGGCGGCAGCGCGGGAGGCGCGTGGCCGCGGGGTGGAGGTGCTGTTGCTCGACGACGGCGGGTTCGCCGCGGTGTCGCCCCAGGTGCGCGACGTGGTGGTCTCCACGGCAGCGTGGGAACTGGACGCGGTCGGTGCAGGATCGGTCACCGTCCGGGTACTGCCGGCCGGGCGCCGGATCGTGGCGTCGGTGCTGGTCGCCGAGCCGGGACAGGATCGGCGTACCGAGATCGACGGTGAGGGATTGGTACAGACGACCGTCGATGTCTACGAGTACGGCTGATGTCCACGAGTACGGCTGATGTCCACGAGTACGGCTGAGCGGAGAAGTCCGGTCGCGCGCCGCTGTCGGATCGGGCTGGCAAGGTACCGGCATGGCGAACCTTTCGGCCGCGGCGGCGCGGCGGACGGTGTTGGCGGCGCAGGGCTTCGGTGAGCCGGCCGGCGCGGTGACCCGGCGCGCGGTGAACCGGGTGCTGGACCGGCTGCGAGTGGTGCAGCTGGATTCGGTCTCGGCGGTGGTCCGCGCCCACTACGCGCCCGTGTTCGCCCGGCTCGGCCGCTACGACCGGTCGTTGCTGGACGAACTGGTCTGGCGCGACAGTGCTCGGCGACCCCGGCGCGCGGTGGAGTACTGGGCGCACGAGGCGGCGGTGATCCCGATCGCGGATTGGCCGTTGTTCGGCTGGCGGATGGCCGGGTACGCCGACGGCCGGTGGGGCCATGCCCGCGGCGTGCAGGACCGGCGCCCGACCCTCGCCCGAGACGTGCTGGACGTGATCGTCGAGCGCGGACCATGCTCGGCCGGGGAGATCGAGCGAGAACTGGAGCTCGCCGATTCCGGCCGGAAAGGGCCGTGGTGGGGACACAGCGATACCAAGGTCGTCTGCGAGCAGTTGTTCGCCGTCGGCGAGCTGTCGGTAGCTCGGCGGGTCGGTTTCACCCGACACTACGAGCTGACCGAACGAGTGCTGCCGGCGGCGGTGCGATCGCGCCCGGTCGGCGAGGCAGATGCGGTGCGGGCGCTGGTCGGTCACGCGGCGCGGGCGCTCGGCGTCGCCACCGAGCCGGACCTGCGCGACTACTACCGGTTGCGGCGCGCGCAGACCGCCCCGGCGATCGCCGATCTGGTGGACGCCGGCGAGCTGGAACCGGTCACGGTCGACGGCTGGCCGGACCCGGCATACCGCGCGGTCGGAGCACGCACCCTGCGCCGAATCGAGGGGCACGCTCTGCTCTGTCCGTTCGATCCGTTGATCTTCGATCGGGCGCGCACCGAGCGGATGTTCGACTTCCACTATCGGATCGAGATCTACACTCCGGCGCACAAACGGCGCTACGGCTACTACGTTTTCGCCTTCCTGGCCGACGACCAGCTGGTGGCCCGGGTCGACCTCCGGGCCGAACGGGCCGCCGGTCGGCTGTCGGTGCCCGGCGCGTTCGCCGAACCCGGTCGGGCGGATCGGACCACCGCCGACCGGCTGGCGCTCGCACTTCGGGAGCTGGCCGACTGGCTCGAGCTGGACACGGTTGTCGTCGGTGAGCGGGGTGATCTGGCCGGACTGCTGAGCCGAGCCGGGGGGTGATTCCCGGGGTCGGCGAGCTCAGCGTTGCCAGGGGCCGTAGCCGTACCGTCGCCGGTGGTCGGCGAGCGCCCCCTGCACGGCCTGGGAGACCCAGCTGTTCAGCGACTGTCCGTTCTGCGCGGCGGCCTCCTCGGCGCGGGCTTTGAGCTGCTCGACCAGGCGCAGGGTCACCCGGCTGATGTCTCCGGTCAGTTCCTCGAAGCTGGGTGGCTGGTCGGTGGCTGCTTTCGGGTTCGGGTCCGGCTCCGAGTTCTGGTCCGGGTCGGGCACAGGTTCCGGGTCGGGCATAACCGTGTCGCCCGACCGGACGTCGACCACCACGTCGGTGCCGGCCAGCCGGACGTGGACTTCCGGTCCGGCCAGCGCTGCGGACACCTCCGCGGCGAACTCGGCGAGTGCCGACAGCAGCATCAACCGGGCCGAGTTCTCGGCCGCGGTACCGAGCGCCGCCGCGGTGGCCTGGGTGTGTTCGTCGCCGAGTGCCGCAGCAGCCTGCAGATCGGTGTGCAGTCGGCGGGTATAGGGGGTCAGATCCATGACGTCGTTTCCATGACATCATTGTGACGTCGTCGACGACCTCGCGCCACCTCGATCTGACGTCATTCGCCGACTGTCCGGTCTCGACGGGATGCGGTTGCCGGTCACCGACCAGGTAGCCTTCTGGCCATGTCCGTCGCGGTATCTGGTGTAGGGGCGGCCCCGCCCGGTGGATCGATCGGGGTCGCGATGGTGACCCCCTTTTCGGCCGAAGGCAAGCTCGACGTCGACGCTGGTGTGCGGCTGGCCGGACACCTGGTCGAGGGGGGTGCCGACCTGCTCATCCTCGCCGGTACGACCGGGGAATCCCCGACCACGTCGGCGGCGGAGAAGGCCGAGTTGTTGCGCGCGGTGGTGGCGGCGGTCGGCGACCGCGCCACGATCGTTGCCGGGGCCGGCAGCTATGACACCGCGGAGAGCATCGATTCGGCCCGCGAGGCGGCCGAGGCGGGTGCCGACGGACTGCTGGTCGTGACGCCGTACTACTCGCGACCCACCCAGCGCGGCCTGTTATCGCACTTCACCGCGATCGCCGACGCCACCGACCTGCCGGTCACGCTCTACGACATTCCGCCACGCTCGGTGGTGCCGATCGAGACCGATACCATCCTGCGGCTCGCCGAGCACCCGCGGATTGTCGCGGTGAAGGACGCCAAAGGCGATCTCAACGCGGGCGCGGAGCTGATCGCGCGGACCGGCCTGGCCTTCTACTCCGGCGACGACGCGTTGAACCTGCCCTGGCTGTCGGTCGGCGCGGTCGGCTTCATCTCGGTGATCGGGCACCTGGCGCCGGGCCGGCTGCGCGAGCTGCGGGACGCCTATCTGGCCGGTGATGTCGTCCGGGCACGGGAGATCAATACCAGCCTGATTCCCTTGACCCATGCGATGGCCATGCTCGGCGGAGTCGCTGCGATGAAGGCGGCGTTGCGGTTGCAGGGTATCGATGTCGGGATTCCGAGACTCCCGCAGATAGACCCGACCAGCGCCGAGATCGACGCGTTGGCCGCACTGCTCACCGCCGCGGGGGTGCTCGCGTGACCGGTCCCGGCCGCCGGCGGCGGAGTGCGACCCGCACCGCCGGCCCGCCCCGAGCCGCCCGGCCGGCCGGCCAGAACGCCGCGGCACAGCAGCGTCCCGATGCCCGCAGCGTGTCGCCGGAGGACCGACTCGGTACCCCGCCGGCGTTGTCGCGTCATGCGCTGCGGGTGGTCGCACTCGGGGGGATCGGTGAGATCGGTCGCAACATGACGGTGTTCGAGCATCGCGGGCGGTTGTTGATCGTGGACTGCGGGGTGCTGTTCCCGGAAGATCAGCAACCCGGGGTGGACCTGATCCTGCCCGATTTTCGGTACATCGAGGATCGGATGGACGACGTCGAGGCGGTGGTGCTCACCCACGGCCACGAAGACCACATCGGTGCGCTGCCGTTCCTGCTTCGGCTGCGTCCGGACATCCCGGTGATCGGCTCCAAATTCACCCTCGCGCTGGTGGCGGCGAAGAGTCGGGAGCATCGCCAGCAGCCCAAGCTGATCGAGGTGGTCGAGGGGGAGCGGACCAACCACGGTCCGTTCGAGTGCGAGTACTTCGCGGTCAACCACTCGATTCCGGATGCGCTCGCGGTCGCGATCCGCACGTCGGCCGGTCTGGCCCTGCACACCGGGGACATCAAGCTGGACCAGCTGCCCCTGGACGGCCGGTTGACCGATCTGGCCGGCTTCTCCCGGCTCGGCGACGAGGGGGTAGACCTGTTCCTGGTGGACTCGACGAACGCCGAGGTGCCCGGCTTCGTCACCCCGGAGCGGGAGATCGGTGCCGTGTTGGACACCGTGATCGGCAAGGCGCGACAGCGGGTGATCGTCGCGTCCTTCGCGAGCCATGTGCATCGGATTCAGCAGGTGGTCGACGTCGCGCAGCGGTACGGCCGCCGGGTCTGTTTCGTGGGGCGCAGCATGGTGCGCAACATGGGCATCGCCCAAGATCTCGGCTACCTACGGGTGCCGGACGGGCTGAGTGTCGACATCGACACCGCGATGTCGTTGCCGGACGACAAACTGGTGCTGATCTCGACCGGTTCGCAGGGCGAGCCGTTGTCCGCGCTGGCCCGGATGGCTCGTGGCGAGCACTCGCAGATCCACATTCGGGCCGACGACCTGGTGGTGCTGGCTTCCTCGCTCATTCCGGGCAACGAGAATTCGGTGTTCACCGTGGTCAACGGGTTGGCTCGACGAGGTGCGACCGTGATCACCCAGCAGAACGCGAAGGTGCATGTGTCCGGGCACGCGTCGGCCGGCGAGTTGTTGTTCTTGTACAACGCGGTGCGCCCGGCGAACGCGATGCCGGTGCACGGCGAATGGCGGCACCTGCGGGCCAATGCGGCGCTGGCGATCGCCACCGGTGTGCCGCCCGACCGGGTGATGCTGGCCGAGGACGGGGTCGTCGTCGACCTCGTGGACGGGGTAACGCAGATCGTGGGGCGGGTGCCGGTCGGGCACGTCTACGTCGACGGGTTGTCGGTCGGCGACGTCGGGGACTCGACCCTGTCCGATCGGCTGGTGCTCGGCGAGGGCGGGTTCATCGCGATCACCGTCGCGATCGACAGTTCCACCGGTCGGGCGGTGAGTCCGCCGGAGGTGAACGGCCGTGGATTCTCCGATGATCCGGACGCGCTGGCCGAGGCGGCGAAGCTGGTCGACGCCGAGCTGGCCCGGCTGTACGCCGAGGGAGTGACCGACACCCATCGCATCGCGCAAGCCGTGCGCCGGGTGGTCGGTCGCTGGGTATCGGAGAAGTACCGCCGGCGCCCGATGATCGTGCCCACCGTGCTCGGGGTGTAACCCGGACCGGAAAATCCGGCAGGCGCGGCGGAACGCGCCCGGGTGAATGACTACGGTTGAGTCCATGAGTTACGCGCAACGTGAACGCCTGGCGATGGTGGCGACGATGGCTGCGGCCGGGGCGGACGCACCGACGCTGTGTGCCGGCTGGACCGTACGGGATCTGGCTGCACACGTAGTCATCCGCGAGCGCCGGCCGGATGCTGCGCCGGGGATTCTTTTGTCGGCACTGGCGTCCTACACCGAGCGGGTCCGGCAACGGGAGGCGCAGCGCCCGTTCGAGGAGCTGCTGGAGCTGATCGGTACCGGCCCGCCGGTCTGGTCCCCGATGTATCTGATCGACGCGCAGGTGAACGGGCCCGAAATGTTCGTGCACCACGAGGACGTGCGCCGGGCCCGCGCCGAGTGGCAGCCGCGGGTGCTCCCGGATCAGGACGAGGCCGCGTTGTGGGGCGCCCTCGGCCGGGTGGCCCGGAAGACGTATCGCCGGGCGCCGGTGACGGTCGTGCTGGCCAACAGCAGGACCGGCGTCCGGATGACCGTTCGTCAGGCGCCGGGTCCCGAGGCAGTCTTGATCGGGGCGCCGTCCGAGCTGCTGCTCCACGCGTTCGGTCGGGCGCAGGTTCGGCTCGAGTTCGCCGGCGCCCAGTACGCGATCCGATCGGTGACCGAACTCGACCGGTCGGTCTGAGTCGGCACCGCGCCGTCGGCCGCGGTTGCGGGGTACGTGTGTTGCGTGAGGGTTCGCTGAGGCAGTAGCGACTAGGCTGGCGGCATGGCAGGCAAGTCCGGTAGCTCGACCGCGTCCCGCACCCGGGCTCGCACCACCAGCAGTTCGGCCCGTACCGGTCGGCGATCGACGACGGCGGGATCGGCCGGATCCCGCGCTGCGCGCGGCACCCGGTCGAATTCCCGAACCGGTTCGAGAAGTACCCGGACCACGGCCCGGCGCGCGCCGGCCCGTCGGACGCGGCGCACCCAGGACAATCCGTTCCCGATGATCGGCCGGCAGATCGGTCACGGGATCGGAGCTGGCTGGAATCTCGTGGCCGGGGTGGTCGGAGCGACCACCCGAACGGTCTCCCGGGCTCAGGACATCGAGCACGAGCATCGCCGGGACGGGATCGGACTGGCCCTGATCGCTACCGGCCTGGTGATCGCGGTGGCCGTATGGCTGTCGGCCGGGGGACCGGTCGGTGATTGGGTGGAGACCGGCATCCGGGCAGTCGCCGGTAGCGCCTCGGCGTTGTTACCGGTGGTCGCGATCGGTATCGGCATCGGTTTGATGCGCACCCAACCGCGCCCGGACATCCGGCCGCGGTTGGTTCTCGGCGGGATCCTGCTCGGCGTATCGGTCCTCGGCCTGTGGCATATCGTCTCCGGTTCGCCGGTGCCGGCCGACGAGCGAGCGCATGCCGCGGGGTTCGCCGGCTATGTGGCCGGCGGCCCGCTCACCGACGGTCTCACGGCGTGGCTGTCGGTACCGTTACTGCTGATCGCGGGGCTGTTCGGCGTCCTGTTGCTGACCGGAACGACAGTCCGCGGCATTCCGGACCGGCTGCGCGAGCTGCGCTACGGGTATTCCGACGGATATCTCGACGATGGATACCCCGACGACGAGCACGCCGACGACCGCGACCGTCCCGCCGGGTTCACCGCGTTCGCCGAGCCCGATCCCCCCACCGAGGCGCTCGCACCGCCGCTCCGCGACGCGAAGACGATTGCCGCGGCAGCCGACTTCGATCCCGAGGCCGAACCGGCGCCCGAGCCGACGCCGACGAAGCCGCGCCGCCGGCAACGACCGGCGCCGCAACCGGAACCGCCCGCCGCGGAGCCGAAGGCCGACTTCGTGGCCGACCGGGTGGTGGACGGCGACTATGCCTTGCCGCCGATGTCGCTGCTGATCGACGGCGATCCGCCCAAGAAACGCAGTGCGGCGAACGAATCGATGATCGAGGCGATCACCCAGGTGCTCGCCGAATTCAAGATCGACGCGGCGGTCACCGGGTTCGTCCGGGGCCCGACGGTCACCCGCTACGAGGTGGAGCTCGGCCCCGGGGTCAAAGTCGAGAAGATCACCGCGTTGGCTCGCAACATCGCCTACGCCGTCGCCACCGACAACGTCCGGTTGTTGGCGCCGATCCCGGGCAAGTCGGCGGTCGGCATCGAGGTGCCCAACAGTGATCGGGAGATGGTTCGGCTGGCCGACGTGCTCAAGGCGTCGTCCACCCGCAACGATCACCACCCGCTGGTGATCGGTCTGGGCAAGGACATCGAGGGCCATTTCGTGAAGGCGAACCTGGCGAAGATGCCGCACCTGCTGGTGGCCGGGTCGACCGGCTCCGGAAAGTCGAGCTTCGTGAACTCGATGCTGGTGTCGTTGCTGCAGCGGGCGACTCCGGACGAGGTGCGGATGATCCTGATCGACCCCAAGATGGTCGAGCTCACCCCGTACGAGGGCATCCCGCACCTGATCACGCCGATCATCACCCAGCCGAAGAAGGCCGCTGCGGCGCTCGCCTGGCTGGTCGAGGAGATGGAGCAGCGTTACCAGGACATGCAGGCCAACCGGGTGCGCCACATCGACGACTTCAACAAGAAGGTGCGCTTCGGTGAGATCACGGCGCCGCTGGGCAGTGAGCGGGTCTATCGGCCCTATCCCTACGTTCTCGCGATCGTGGATGAGCTGGCCGACCTGATGATGACCGCGCCGCGCGACGTCGAGGACGCGATCGTGCGGATCACGCAGAAGGCCCGTGCGGCCGGTATCCACCTGGTGCTGGCCACCCAGCGCCCGTCGGTGGATGTGGTGACCGGCTTGATCAAGACCAACGTGCCGTCCCGGTTGGCGTTCGCCACCTCGTCGCTCACCGATTCACGGGTGATCCTCGACCAGCCCGGCGCGGAGAAACTGATCGGCATGGGCGACGGGCTCTTCCTGCCGATGGGCGCCTCCAGACCGGTTCGTATGCAGGGCGCGTTCATCAGCGACGAAGAGATCGCTGCGGTCGTCGACTTCGCCAAGAATCAGGCCGAGCCCGAGTACACCGAGGGGGTCACCGCTGCCAAGGCCGCCGAGAAGAAGGAGGTCGACCCGGATATCGGCGACGACCTCGACGTGTTCCTGCAGGCGGTGGAGTTGGTGGTGTCGTCGCAATTCGGCTCCACCTCGATGCTCCAACGCAAGTTGCGGGTGGGTTTCGCCAAGGCGGGCCGGCTGATGGACCTGATGGAGACCCGAGGTGTGGTCGGCCCGTCCGAAGGATCGAAGGCTCGCGACGTGCTGGTCAAGCCGGACGAGCTGGCGGGATTGCTGTGGTCGATCCGCGGCGGTGGGGACGAGGAGTCCGACCAGCCCGGGAACGAGTGACGGTCGCGGATCCACCGGCGTAACGATCCGGCCGCGACGGGTACGAGCGGCTGCTGCTGCGGCCGACTACCGGTAGCCTGTCGCGGTAATCCGCCGAATGCGGGGAAATGCTTTCCGTTGTGACGACAAACACGGGAGTTGCCCATGCAGCCGGGAGTGCACCCACAGGAGATCGATCGATTGGCTGCATTGCACGCCCTGCAGATCGTCGACGAGGGCCCGATGCCGGAGCTGTACGCGGCCGCTCGCATTGCCGCCGCGGTCGCCGCGGTGCCGTTCGGGTCGGTCAACATGATCGATCGCGACCGGCACTACACGGCTGCGTCCTACGGCGCGCCGGCGCTGCATGCTCCGCGTGAGCTCTCGCTGTGCGCGATGGCGATCCTCGAGGGTGGGCTGGTGTTCACCCGGGACGCGCAGGTCGACGACCGGTTCCGGGACAAGCCGGTGATGCGGATGATCGATCCGCCGATCCGGATGTTCGCGGCCGCACCGATCAACACCGCCGAGGGCCTGCCGATCGGCACCATCCGGATCTACGGCGACCGCCCGGCCGACCTGAGCTGCGTGCAGCGGCAGGCGCTCATCGACCTCGCCGACCAGGTGATGCGGCTGCTCGACCTGCGCCGCGCCGCGCTCGACCTCGAGCACTACGCGCTGCGCGACGAGCTCACCGCGTTGCCCAACCGCCGCGCCCTGCTCGCACAGGTCCCCGAGGTCGTCACCGCCGATGCCAGCGTGTTCTACATCGATCTGGATGGATTCAAGGCGGTCAACGACACGCTGGGCCATCACGTCGGCGACGCCGTGCTTCGCACGGTGGGCCGCCGGCTCGCCGGCCTGGTCCGGGACCAGGACCTGGTGGTCCGGGTCGGCGGCGACGAGTTCCTCGTCTGGTGTCCGGGATATGTCGATACGGCCGACTTCCGGCGGCGGGTCGACGCCGCGCTGACCGAGCCGGTGTGGTTCGAGTCGCACCGGCTCACCCTGAGCGCCAGTGTCGGCGGGGTGTGCGCCGCGATCGGCACCGACCGCGAGACCGTCATCCGCGCGGTCGACGCGGAGATGTACGTGGCGAAGGCCCGCCGCAGCGCCGTATCGTAAAGAAAGCGCCGTATCGTAAAGAATCAGCAAAGAAAAGGTACGGTAGTTCCATGCAGGTCGGCATGCTCGTCTGGCTGGTCACCGTGGTGGCGATCGTCGGACTGTTCGTCTTCGATTTCTACAGCCACGTTCGAACCCCGCACGAGCCGACGTTCCGCGAATCGGCGATCTGGTCCAGTGTCTATATCGGACTCGCACTCGCTTTCGGCGGATTCGTCGCGTGGCAGTGGGGTGGTCGGTACGCCGGCGAGTATTACGCCGGGTTCGTCACCGAGAAGGCGCTCTCGGTGGACAACCTGTTCGTCTTCGTGATCATCATGGCGACCTTCGCGGTGCCCCGGATGTATCAGCAGAAGGTGCTGCTGATCGGCATCGTGCTGGCACTGGCGATGCGTGGCGTGTTCATCGCGGTCGGTGCCGCCGCTATCGCCGAGTTCAGCTGGGTGTTCTACCTGTTCGGCGCGTTCCTGATCTACACCGCGGCCAAGCTGCTCCGGGAGAGTGGGCACGAGGTCGAACACGAGCAACGCCGCGATTCCCGAGTGGTCGCCCTGGCGAAGCGATTTCTGCCCACGACCGAGGAATACCACGGGGACCGGCTGCTCGCCCGGGTGGACGGCCGGCGGGTGGTCACCCCCTTGCTGCTGGCGCTGCTGGCGATCGGATTCGCCGACCTGCTCTTCGCGCTCGATTCGATCCCGGCGATCTACGGCCTGACCAGCGAGCCTTACCTGGTGTTCACCGCGAACGCGTTCGCCCTGATGGGTCTGCGGCAGCTGTTCTTCCTGATCGGTGGGCTGCTCGACCGGCTGGTCTACCTGTCCTACGGACTCGCGATCATCTTGGCCTTCATCGGGGTCAAACTGGTATTGCACGCACTACACGAAAACACGCTGCCGTTCGTCAACGGCGGCGAGCACGTCGTGGTGCCGGAGATCTCCACCGGAGTGTCGCTCACGGTGATCATCGGGGTGCTGGTCATCACCACGGTGGCCAGCCTGGCGCGCACCCGGGTGGATACGGATCGCTGATCGTTCAGGTGGTGAACGGACCGACGACCGGTACCCACTCCTGCACGGCGACGGCCTCGATCAGGTCGGCTTTCGCGAACGGGTCGTCGGCGAGCGTCCGCCGCACGGCATCGGCGTCGGTGGCATCGACGAGGATCAGCGCGCCGGACCCGTCGGCGTACGGGCCGGACATGCGGACCACGCCGACGTCGGCCAACCCGGCCAGCCACGAGCGGTGCGTGGGCCGATGTTCGTCTCGGCCGGCGACGGTGGAGTCGGCGTAGCGGTAGTGGACGGCGAAGAACGGCACTCGGCCAGGGTAGTCGGGTGCGGGTTCACCCGGCGGCGGGATCGAGGGTCAGCAGCATCCGGGTATTGCCGAGAATGTTCGGCTTCACATAGCTGAGATCCAGGAACTCGGCGACACCGGTGTCGTAGGAGCGGCACATCTCGGCGTACACCTCGGCCGTCACCGGGGTGCCGTCGATCTCGGCGAAGCCCAACCGGGTGAAGAAGTCCACCTCGAAGGTGAGCACGAACACTCGCTCCAGATGCAAGTCCCGGGCCACGTCGAGCAGCCGGCTGACGATCCGATGGCCGACGCCGCTGCCCTTCACCACCGGGTCCACCGCTACTGTGCGTACTTCGCCGAGATCGGCCCACAACACGTGCAATGCGCCGCAACCGACGACGGTGCCCGCCTGCTCGGCCACCCAGAATTCCTGCACCGCCTCGTACAACGTGACCAGGTTCTTCTCCAGCAGGATCCGGCCGGCGTAGATGTCGACCAACCGCTTGATCGTCGGCACGTCGGAGGTACGCGCTCGGCGGACCAGGACATCGTGGCCGGCCGGCCGATTCGAATCGTCGGTCTCGGCCGCCGGGGACGTGGTGGTCATGGGTGCAGAATAGTCGTGACCCTACCGATACCCTGGTCGTGTGCCGTCCATCCCGCTTCGACGCCGTCCGGGTACACCCGGGCGTTCTCGGGATGCGCGGCCGGGCGGGAGAACCTGATGAGTACCGATCGGGACGAGCGGCTCGCCGCCCGCTCCGCCGGCGGTCCGGTGCCCGGAGTTCCGCTGTTGAATATCGCGAACATTCTCACCATCGCCCGGATCGTCGTGGTGCCGATCTTCCTGGCCGCATTGTTCGTCGGCGACGGGCACGATCCCGGCTGGCGGATCGTCGCCGGGGCGTTGTTCGCGCTGGCCGCGGTGACCGATCGGGTGGATGGGCAGCTGGCCCGCCGCTACGGCTTGGTGACCGACTTCGGCAAGTTGGCCGATCCGATCGCCGACAAGGCCTTGATCGGTGCCGCGTTGATCGGGCTGTCCGTGCTCGGTGATCTGAGCTGGTGGGTGACGGTGGTGATCGTGATCCGCGAGGTCGGCGTCACGCTGCTCCGGTTCGCGGTGCTGCGGCACGGGGTGATCCCGGCCGGTCGGGGCGGCAAGCTCAAGACCTTGGTGCAGACGGTCGCGGTCGGGCTCTACGTGTTGCCGCTGTCCGGTGTATCGCACCAGTTCGCGGCGGCCGCGATGGGGGTCGCGGTCGGGCTCACCGTGGTCACCGGGCTCGACTACGTGGTCCAGGCGGCGCGGCTGCGGATGGCCCCGCTGCCGGTGGCACCGCAGTCCCGGTGAGCCGGTCCGGGACGACCGATCCGCTGGTCGCGGCGACCGGTGCCGCGGAACTGGTTGCGGCGCTGAGTGCGGTCTCGGCGACGGTGGCCACTGCCGAGTCGTTGACCGCCGGTTTGTTGTCGGCAACCATCGCCGGGGTTCCCGGGGCCAGCGCCGTACTGCGCGGCGGTGTCGTCGTCTATGCGACCGACCTCAAACACAGCTTGGCCGGGGTGGACGCCGCGGTACTCGTCGAATCCGGGCCGGTGGCCGGGCCGACTGCCGCGCAGTTGGCCACCGGCGCACGTCGCACCTGCGGCGCCGACTGGGGGGTAGCGCTCACCGGCGTAGCCGGTCCGGCGGCCCAGGACGGCCGTCCGCCCGGCTTGGTGTATCTCGGCGTGGCCGGGCCGGATGGAGTCGAGGTCCGGCAGTTGGCGTTGTCCGGGGATCGGTGGACGATCCGGCTCGGCGCTGTCACCGCGGCGATCGCGGCGCTGCGCGACCGGGTCGGGAACCTTCCGCCCGGGGGAATGCGTTGAATCGGCAGTCGAACATCGAGCGGTCGACACCGTGGACGGCGTGTTCGCGGACGAGGAGGCACGAATGACCCTGCTGTTACGCGAGGCGATCGGTGAAAGTCTGCGCCGGTCACGGATGTCGCAACGGCGGACCCTACGCGAGGTCGCGGGCGCGGCCGGGGTCAGCCTGGGCTATCTCTCCGAGGTGGAGCGGGGCCGCAAGGAAGCCTCCAGTGAACTGTTGGCCGCCATCTGTGGTGCGCTCGAGTTGCCTCTGGCGTCGATGCTGACCGAGGTCAGCGAGTCGTTGACCGCCGATACGCCACAACTCTGCGCGGCCTGACCGAGCAGTCCGCCACGCTCCGCTGTGGCGGCGCGCCGGACGGGTTAGATTCGGGGTAGGCCAGGGCACAGCAATGGGCAAGGCATGGAGTGAACCGGGTGCGGTGCACGAAGGTCGTGCGCCGGGACGTGCGTGACGCGTCGCACGAGATGGAGGCGGGACCAAACCGATGGCTAATCCGTTCGTCAGAGCATGGAAGTACCTCATGGCGCTCTTCGATTCGAAGATCGACGAGCATGCCGATCCGAAGGTGCAGATCCAGCAGGCCATCGAGGATGCGCAGCGTCAGCATCAGGCATTGTCCCAGCAGGCCGCATCGGTGATCGGCAACCAGCGTCAGCTGGAGATGAAGTTGAGCCGTCAGCTCGACGAGGTCGAGAAGCTCAATGCCAACGCCCGCCAGGCGGTCACCCTCGCCGATCAGGCCGCTGCAGCCGGTGACTCGGAGAAGGCAATCCAGTACACCAACGCGGCGGAGGCGTTCGCCGCGCAGCTGGTTACCGCCGAACAAGGGGTCGAAGACCTCAAGGTGCTGCATGATCAGGCGTTGCAGGCGGCGACCCAGGCCAAGAAGGCGGTCGAGCAGAACGCGATGATGCTGCAGCAGAAGGTGGCCGAGCGGACCAAACTGCTCAGCCAGCTGGAGCAGGCGAAGATGCAGGAGCAGGTCAGCGCGTCGTTGCGGTCGATGGACAGCACGCTGTCCGCGCCGGGCAGCACACCGAGCTTGGATGCGGTCCGGGACAAGATCGAGCGCCGCTACGCCGACGCGCTGGGCGCGGCCGAGCTGGCCCAGAACTCGGTGAGTGGTCGGATGATGGAGGTCCAGCAGGCCTCGATTCAGATGGCCGGGCACAGCCGCCTGGAACAGATCCGGGCATCGATGAAGGGCGAGCAGCTGCCGGCGGGGGGGACCGACGCTGCGGCTCCGGCGGCCGCGCCGCAACTGGACAAAGGCCAGGCCGCCCAGCAGTAGTGCGTTTTTCGACCGGCCGGCGGCACGTGCCCGGTAGCCTCGCCGGAATGCGTGTTGCCGTGGTTGCCGGCCCCGATCCGGGTCACGCCTTTCCGGCGATCGCGCTCTGCACCCGCCTTCGGGCGGCGGGCGACGACCCGGTGCTCTTCACCGGTCGGCGTTGGCTCCAGCCCGCTGCCGACGCGGGCCTGGATGCGCGGCTGTTGCGCGGGCTGGCGCCACGCTCGTTCGACGACGATGCCGACGCCGGTCGGCGGCTGCACGAGCGCGCTGCCTATATCAGTACCGAATTGCTGCCGGATCTGGCCGCGGTGGCGCCGGACCTGGTGGTTTCGGATGTGCTTACCGCCGGTGGCGGGCTCGCGGCCGAGCGGCTCGGGGTGGCTTGGGTGCAGTTGTCGCCGCACCCGCTTTACGCACCGTCGATCGGGCTACCACCGATCGGCAGCGGGCTGGCCGTCGGGCGCGGCGTCCGGGGCCACGCCCGGGACCGGCTGTTGCGGGCGCTGACCAAGCCGGCGATCCGGCGGGGCCGAGCGCAACGTTCGGCGGCCCGGGTCGGCGTCGGTTTGCCGGCGGTCGATCCCGGACCGGCCGCCGAACTGATCGCCACCCTGCCGGCGCTGGAGGTATCGCGGCCGGATTGGCCGGACACCGCACACGTCGTCGGCCCGTTGCATTGGGAGCCGACCGCTGCCCGGCTGCCCCGGCCGCCGGGAGACGGACCGCTGGTGATGATCGCGCCGTCCACCGCGCACACCGGCGCGGCCGGAATGCTGGATGCCGCGCTGCGCGGTCTGGCCCGCACCGACGTCCGAGTGGTCGTCTCGATGATCGACCCGCCGGCTGAACTACCACCCGGGGTGGTCGCTGGATTGGGCCGGCAGGACGAGCTGCTCCCCGAGGCCGCGGCGGTGATCTGTGGGGCCGGGCACGGCCTGCTCAGCAAAGCGCTGCTGGCCGGAACTCCGGTGGTCGCGGTGCCCGGCGGCGGCGATCAGTGGGAGCTCGCGAATCGCGCGCAGCGTCAGGGCAGCGCGTTGCTCGTGCGCCCGCCGGAGCCGGATCGGTTACGTGCTGCGGTGTTGCAGGTGATTGCCGAGCCGAGTTTCGCCGCCGCTGCCGAGCGGGCCGCCCGGGGGGTGGCGACGGTCGCCGATCCGGTGGCGGTATGCCACGCGGCTACCCGCGTTCCCGGATAGTCAGTCCGACCATGCGGGAGACCAGCATTCCCACGTAGCCGAGTCCGGCGATCTGCTCGAACATCACCACGGCCCGCGCGGCGGGAGTGATCGGCACGATATCGGACAAGCCGGTGGAGGTCAGCGTCGTGACCGACAGAAACAGCAGCTCGACCCAGCTACGTTGCTGGTCCGGTTCGACGGCGGCGGTGAAACTGTGGGGCACCAGCCCCTGAACCACCACGTAGGTGTGCGCGAAAGCCCAGGCCACCAGGGTGAACGTGGCGCCGATGGCCCACAGCTCGTCGGCGGTGATCACGTGGTCGGCGAGCATGTAGTAAATCATGCAGCCGGCGGCGTAGAAGTAGAGCGTCGCCTCGAACAGGCTCGACCAGAGCAGCAGTCGGGGTTCGTCGGTCACGCTCTGCACCAGCAGCAGCAGCCCGGCCGGTGGCGCGAGCAGCACCGCGACCCAGGTCAGGCCGGGGGAGTGTTGCACCGACCACAGCGCCAGCAGGACGACGACCACGCCGAAGAGGTTGAACGCTGCCCGGCCGAACCGGGAGTCGTCCATCGCCGGGTAGACCGCGATGCCGAGCAGCTGCACCGCGAAGAGTGACGCAGACGGGTTCGCCGTGGCGGTCCGCAACCATCGCATGCCGCCATCCTGCCGGGTCGGCCGCGGACGACGATCGGTTACCGTGATTCGGTGCGGCGGACCGAATTCTACGAGTTGTTGCATGGCGAGTTCGGCGCCGTGCGGGGTGATGCGTTGCTGCGTGACCATGTGGTCCCGACGTTGGCGGGTCGCACCGGCGCTCAGGCGTTGGCGGCCGGGGTGGACCCGCGCGCGGTGTGGCGGGCGCTGTGCGCCGAGTTCGATGTGCCCCGCACGCGTTGGTGAGCGGTCGGATCGGACGACGAGCGTCGATCGAGATCGTCCGACGCGCGCGTCGTGGTAGCCTGGACCTGCTTGTCCGCTTCGAAATGAGATGCGGCGCAGAGATGATCACAAATTACTGCAGGAAGTAGGGGTGACGTCATGGTCCGCACGGGTCTACTGGTTCGTCTGGTCGCCAAGCCGGGTAGGGAGGGCGACCTCGCCGAGTTCCTCCAGCTCGGCCTACCGCTGGCCGAGCAGGAGCCGGCCACGACGGCCTGGTTCGCGCTGCGGCTCGGTCCGGTCGAGTTCGGCATCTTCGACGCCTTCCCCGATGAGGCAGGACGGACGGCTCACCTGCAAGGCCAGATCGCAGCAGCGCTGATGGCCAAGGCGCCGGAGCTGCTGGCCGAGCCGCCGACAATCGAGCAGGTCGACGTGCTCGCGGCCAAGCTGCCCGGCTGAGCACGAACTGTTACCCGAGATCTCCCGTGCACCCGGCCGGTGCGCGGGAGATCGTCGTCACAGGGCAGCGGTTCCGGTCCGGGAGCTACCGCTTGTTGTTGTGTTCGTTGCGTTCGCTGCGCTCCATGGCGTCCACCGCGGAATCGATCCCTTCGCGGTTGCGCGCGCGGCGGAGATCCTTGCCGCGCTTACGGTAGCGGGCGACGAAGTAGCCGGTCAGCAGGAACACCAGCAGCGCGACGACGGCGCCGGTCAGGGTCGCGCCGCGGAAACCGGGACCGTCGACATCGAGGATGCGCTCGCCCGCATGTGCCCCGCCCCCGGTGCCCCAGACGATGGTCAGCGTCATCAGGTTCGGTGCCGCCACGATCAGCGCCAGGATCGCGGCCATCGGCGCCAGGTACCTCCCGCCCCGCCGGCGCATTCGCAGCGCGCCGAACAGCAGCAGCAGTAGCGGCACGAACGTACAGACGAATCCGAAGAACAATCCCCAGGTGATGCCCCGGGCGATGCTTTGATCGGCCAGACTGCCGATCCGCTGCGCCCACCAGCGCGGGACGAACGCCGCCAGGATGAAGTAGGCGATCACCAACACGACGATGCCGAGAACGACGGCGATTACTCGAATCAGCCACTTCGGCACGCTTTTGTCGGGTGCGGTGGCCGGGCTAGCCTGCGAACTCATAGTGCCAGCCTATGTCACAGCGACGACGTCCGACGGTGCCCGGTATCACCGATTCCGCAAGAACGTCAGCGCGTCGTCGGCGTGCGTGTTCGCGCGTAGCTCGCCGGTGATCACCGCCAGCACGGTCCGGTCGGTGTCGATCACGAAGGTTTGCCGCTTCACCGGGGCAAGCTTGCCGAGCAATCCCCGCTTCACGCCGAACGCGCTCGCGACCGTTCCGTCGGAATCGGACAGTAGTGGGTAGTCGAAGCCTTGCTTGCCGGCAAATCCGGCCTGGGTCTCGACATCGTCGGTGCTGATCCCGACCCGGCTGGCGCCGACGGCGGCGAATTCGCCGGCCAGATCCCGGAAGTGGCAGGCCTCGGCGGTGCAGGTCGGCGTGTTCGCACCCGGGTAGAAGAACAGCACCACCGGTCCGGCGGCCAGCAACTCGTCCAACGACCGATCGGTGCCGGTCTGGTCGGGGAGGGTGAACTGGGGCGCCTGCTGACCTGCCTTCATGTCGTCAGTGTAGGTCGGCCGCTCTGCGATGATGACGCCTATGCCCGCCCCGACCGCCGATACGACCATCACCCGGGAACAGTTCCGACAGCTCGCCGCGAGCCATCGGGTGGTGCCGGTGACCCGGAAGGTGCTTGCGGATTCGGAGACGCCACTGTCCACCTACCGAAAGTTGGCCGCGGACCGGCCCGGCACCTTCCTGTTCGAGTCGGCGGAGAACGGCCGCTCGTGGTCGCGGTGGTCGTTCGTCGGCGCCGGTAGCCCGGCGGCATTGACCGTGGTCGACGGGGAGGCAGCCTGGCTGGGGGTGACACCGGCCGATGTCCCCGCCGGCGGCGATCCGTTGGACGCGTTGCGACGCACCTTGCGGCTGTTGGCAACCGAACGCCTGCCCGGGCTGCCCCCGCTGACGGGCGGGATGGTCGGCTACTGGGGCTACGACGTGGCGCGCCGGATCGAGCGATTGCCCGACCACGCGCTGGACGACCTCGCCGTGCCCGAGATGGTGATGCTGTTGGCTGTCGATCTGGCCGCATTCGATCATCACGAGGGGGCGATCACCCTGATCGCCAATGCGGTGAACTGGGACGGTGCGCCCACCTTGGTCGACGAGGCGTACGACGATGCGCTGGCCCGGCTGGACCGGATGACCGCGGCGTTGGCCGCCCCGGCGGCGTCGACGGTGGCGACGTTCGAGCGGCCCGAGCCGGACTATCGCAGGCAGCGCAGCAGCCCCGAGTTCCACGCGGACGTGCGGCGTCTGGTCGGTGAGATCGAGGCCGGCGAAGCGTTCCAGGTCGTGCTGTCGCAACGGTTCGAGATGGACTACGCGGGGGAACCGATCGACCTCTATCGGATGTTGCGCGCGACCAATCCGAGCCCGTACATGTACCTGATGCATGTGCCGGACGAGGCCGGCGGGACCGCCTTCTCGATCGTCGGTTCCAGCCCGGAGGCACTGGTCGGCGTGGTGGACGGGACCGCGACCACGCACCCGATCGCCGGGACCCGGTGGCGCGGGGTGACCGAGGAGGACGACATCCTGCTGGCCAAGGACCTGCTCGCGGACGAGAAGGAGAATGCCGAGCATCTGATGCTGGTCGATCTCGGCCGCAACGACCTGGGCCGGGTGTGCGTGCCGGGCTCGGTCAAGGTGAATCAGTATCGCGAGGTGGAGCGCTACAGCCACGTCATGCACCTGGTGTCCACCGTCTCCGGCCGGTTGGCGCCGGGCCGGGTCGCCCTGGATGCGGTGCAGGCCTGTTTCCCGGCGGGCACGCTGTCCGGTGCGCCGAAGGTGCGGGCGATGGAGCTGATCGACGAGCTGGAACCGACCCGACGCGGACTGTACGGCGGCATCATCGGCTATCTGGATTTCGCCGGCGACGCCGATACCGCGATCGCGATCCGGACCGCCCTGCTCCGCCGGGGTACCGCCTACGTCCAGGCCGGCGCCGGCGTGGTCGCCGACTCGGTGCCCGAGTACGAAGACACCGAGACCCTGAACAAGGCGCTCGTGGTGCTCGCCGCCATCGCGGCGGCCCGCACGCTGCAGCCGTTCGAGGCCGGGCAGCCGTTCGCCCGGGACTCGGCGTGACCGGCGACACCGAGGTTCGCCCGCGACGGGCGCAGCCGCTGTTCGCGATCGGTCTCATGGCCCTCGCGGCCGCCGGCCTGTGGGTTGCGTCCCGCGCCACCTGGGTGGATCTGACCAGCGCGGACGGACTCGGCGCACCGCAGGCTCACCGGCTCTCCGGGGAAACCTGGTTCGGCCTGCTGACGCCGGCAGCTCTGGTGTTGCTGGCGGCGATTGCGGCGCTCTTCGCGATCCGCGGCGCACTCGTTCGGGTTTTCGGGGTAGTGCTGACGCTCGCCGGTCTCGCCGTGGCGGTTCCGGCGGTTGCGCTGTTGGCCGGGACCGCGGCCGTTGCCGATCGCGCCGGACGGCTCGCCGAACTGCCGGCCCGCGCACAGGTCACCGCGGCCACCACCCACACCTGGCCCGCGGTGGTCACCTGTCTGGCCGCCGGTTGCATGGTGCTTGCCGGACTCGCTCTGCTCCGTCGGCCGGCTGCGGCCGGCGGCTTGTCGGCCCGGTACGCCGCGCCGGGACCACGCCGAGACGATGCGGTACGCCGCGCCGGCGAGTCGGCACCACCGGAACGGGTGCTCTGGGACGCGCTCGATGCGGGGACCGACCCGACCGATCATGACCCCACACCGCCCACTACTCTTGATTCGCACCCCGCGGTTCCGCCGGATGGTCAGTGACCCAGAAAGGATTCGGGCCCGATGAGCGTCCTCGACTCGATTCTCGACGGGGTCCGTGCCGACGTCGCTGCACGTACCGCCGTGCGCGATCTGGGCGCGGTGAAGAAGGATGCGGCCGCGGCGCCGCCGCCGTTGGACGCCGTCGCTGCGCTCCGGGAACCGGAGGGCGTCGGGGTGATCGCCGAGGTCAAGCGGTCCAGCCCGTCCAAGGGGGCGCTGGCCGACATCCCGGATCCCGCAGAGCTGGCCCGAGCCTACGAGGAGAGTGGCGCGCGAATTGTCAGCGTGCTCACCGAAGAGCGCCGGTTCGGTGGCTCGCTCGACGATCTGGACGCGGTGCGCAAGGCGGTCGGCGTGCCGGTTCTGCGTAAGGACTTCATCGTCGGGCCGTACCAGATCCACGAGGCACGGGCGCACGGCGCCGACCTGGTGTTGCTGATCGTCGCCGCGCTGGCGCAGCCGGTGCTTGCGTCGCTGCTCGATCGGACCGAGTCGCTCGGGATGACCGCGCTGGTCGAGGTGCACACCGAGGAGGAAGCCGATCGCGCATTGGCTGCCGGTGCGACGGTCATCGGGGTGAATGCCCGCAACCTGGCGACGCTCGAAGTGGATCGCGGAGTCTTCGGCCGGATCGCCCCCGGGTTACCCACCGACATCATCAAGATTGCCGAATCCGGTGTGCGGAGTACCGCCGACCTCCATGCGTACGCCGGCGCCGGCGCCGATGCGGTTCTGGTCGGGGAAAGCCTGGTGACCAGCGGTAACCCGGGGCGTGCAGTCGCCGACCTGGTGGCCGCCGGCACGCACCCGTCCTGCCCGCGGCCGGCGCGCTGACGCCGGTGTCGATTCCGCAGCTTCCGGCAGCGAGCGCCGGCGTCGCCGAGCGGTCCGCTCACGAGCCCGACTCGGGCGGTCACTTCGGCCGGTACGGCGGCCGGCATGTGCCGGAGGCGTTGATGGCGGTGATCGAGGAGGTCACCGCCGAATATGCGAAGGCGCGACTCGATGACGGCTTTCTCGCCGAGCTGGACCGGCTGCAGCGCGACTACACCGGTCGGCCGTCGCCGGTTTTCGAGTGCACCCGGCTGGCCGAGCATGCCGGCGGGGCCCGGATTCTGCTCAAGCGGGAGGACCTGAACCACACCGGCTCCCACAAGATAAACAATGTGCTCGGGCAGGCACTGCTGGCGCGGCGGATGGGCAAGACCCGCGTGATCGCCGAGACCGGCGCCGGTCAGCACGGGGTTGCCACCGCGACCGCGTGTGCCTTGCTCGGGATCGACTGCGTGATCTACATGGGTGCGATCGACACCGAACGACAAGCGCTGAACGTCGCCCGGATGCGGCTGCTCGGTGCGCGGGTGGTGCCGGTCGACACCGGCTCCCGCACATTGAAAGACGCGATCAACGAGGCATTGCGCGACTGGGTGAGCAACGCCGACGACACCTACTACTGCTTCGGTACCGCTGCCGGGCCGCACCCGTTCCCGGCGATGGTCCGCGACTTCCAGCGCGTCGTCGGGCTGGAGGCACGAGCGCAGGTGCTCGCCGCTGCCGGACGACTGCCGGATGCGGTGGTGGCCTGTGTCGGCGGTGGCTCGAATGCCATCGGCATCTTCCACGCCTTCCTGGACGACCCGGGGGTGCAGTTGATCGGCTACGAAGCGGCCGGCGACGGCGTCGAGACCGGTCGGCACGCGGCGACGTTCACCGGTGGGTCGCCGGGGGCTTTCCAGGGCGCCTACTCCTATCTGCTTCAGGACGAGGACGGCCAGACGGTCGAGTCGCACTCGATCTCGGCCGGCCTGGACTATCCCGGGGTAGGGCCGGAGCATGCGTTGTTGAAGGACACCGGCCGGGCGGAGTACCTGCCGATCACCGATTCCGACGCGATGGACGCGCTGTTGCTGTTGAGTCGGACCGAGGGCATCATCCCGGCGATCGAGTCGGCGCATGCCGTCGCCGGTGCATTGCAGCTGGGCCGCACATCGGGTCCGGAGGCGATCATCCTGGTGAACCTTTCCGGCCGTGGCGACAAGGACATGGACACTGCGGCGCGGTGGTTCGGCCTCTACGCCGACGACATCGGCGGTGCCGGGTGAGTCGTCTGGGACCGGTTTTCGACGCCTGCCGGACCGAACGCCGCGCCGCCCTGATCGGCTATCTCCCCGCCGGTTATCCCACCGTGTCCGGCTCGATCGACGGGCTCCTGGCGATGGTCGACTCCGGCGCCGACATCGTCGAGATCGGCCTTGCCTATTCCGATCCGGTGATGGACGGCCCGACGATCCAAGCCGCCGCCGAGCAGGCGCTGCGCGCGGGGGTGCGGGTGCACGACCTGTTCGGCGTGGTCGAGGCGGTCGCCGCGGCCGGCGGCCGACCGGTGGTGATGAGCTATTGGAATCCGGTGCTCCGCTACGGCGTCGATGCGTTCGCCCGGGATCTCGCGGCGGCCGGCGGGCTCGGTCTGATCACGCCGAACCTGATCCCGGACGAGGCGGACGAGTGGCTGGCTGCCGCGAACCTGCACGATCTGGATCGGGTTTTCCTGGTGGCGCCGTCGTCCACCGAACAGCGCTTGGCGATGACCACGGCAGCGAGCCGGGGTTTCGTCTACGCGGCGTCGACCATGGGCGTCACCGGCGCTCGGGATGCGGTGTCCGACGCGGCTCCGGAACTGGTGGCCCGGGTACGGGAGCATTCCGATATTCCGGTCGGTGTCGGCCTCGGCGTCCGGTCCGGGGCGCAGGCTGCGCAGATCGCCGCATACGCCGACGGCGTGATCGTCGGCTCCGCGTTCGTGACCGCGCTCGCCGACGGATTGCCCGCGGTTGCCGACCTCACGATCGAACTTGCTGCCGGAGTCCGCTCCGCCCGCGTGTCGCCCTGACCGGCTCGGCTACCGTGTCGTCGTGACTTTCGCAGACGAGCGCCTCCTCGCCGCGTTTCCCAGTCCGCCCCGCGGAGTGTGGGAGCTCGGTCCCTTCCCACTTCGCGCCTACGCGTTCTTCATCATCGTCGGCATCGTCGTTGCCATCGTCTGGGGTGACCGGCGGTGGGTCGCCCGGGGCGGACAGTCGGGCACGGTGCTCGACGTGGCGATGTGGGCGGTGCCGTTCGGCCTGATCGGTGGCCGGATCTACCACGTACTCACCGACTGGTCCACCTACTTCGGCGACGGCGGTGACCCGGCCGGTGCGTTGAAGATCTGGCAGGGTGGTCTGGGGATCTGGGGAGCGGTGTTCTTCGGCGGGCTCGGCGCTTGGATCGGCTGCCGCCGAATGCGGATTCCCTTGCCGGCGTTCGCGGATGCGGTTGCACCACCGATTCTGCTGGCACAGGCGATCGGTCGGCTCGGCAACTATTTCAACCAGGAGCTGTACGGCCGCGAGACCGATCTGCCCTGGGGTCTGTCGATCTACGAGCGGATCAACTCGGCGGGAGTCCCGGACAACCTGAACGGTGTCTCGACCGGCGTGGTCGACAAGGTGGTGCAGCCCACCTTTCTGTACGAGATGCTGTGGAATCTGCTCGTCGTCGTGATCCTGGTGCTGATCGATCGGCGCGGGCAGATCGGCCACGGTCGGTTGTTCGCCCTGTACGTTGCGCTCTACTGCGTCGGCCGGTTCGTGGTCGAGTTGCTCCGTGATGACTACGCGACGCACATCGCCGGAATCCGGATCAACACCTTCACCGCCGCGATCGTGTTCGCGCTGGCCATGATCTACTTCGCCCTCGCGACGAAAGGGCGAGAGGAGCCGGAAGAGCTGCGCCCGGATTCCGCTCGGCCCTGGCCGTGGGAACTGATTCGGCAGCGGCTGGCAACGGTAATCGCCAACGGGACGCAGGAGCCGCCGGCCGAGGTCGCGCCGACGGCGGGCGCTGCGGCAGCAGTGAGCGCGGCGATGCGGGCCGCGGGTGCCCATGCCGGTGAGTCGGATGCGGACCGGGACGACGATCTCGCCCGTCCCGGTCGCGTCGCCGCGACGGCCGGTACGGCTGCCGCGGTGAGCGCTGCGATGGCGGCAGCCGGCCGGACGACCAGCGGCCCGATCGACCTGCAGGAGGTTGCCGGTCCGGAGCAGCACGGTGCCGAGTTCGACGACGGTGTCAGGTTCGACGACGGTGCCGAGTTCGACGACAGCGACTCCGCCGATGGTGATTCGGCCGATGGTGACTTGGCCGGCGACATCGAGGAGGTGCAGTTCGAGATCGTGACCGACTCGGATCCGCCTGCGGCAGAAGTGGATACCGAGACGGCGGATCTGGACGTCGCCGACACCGAAGCGGTGGTCGAAGCCGACGCCGCCGGCGACGAAGCCGCTGTGGACGCAGATGCGGCGGGTGCAGCTGATCCGGGTACCGACACTGCTGATTCGGCGGACCCCGAGCCCGATATCACCGAGCCTGATCCGACCGAGACGGAGACCGCTGAGCCGGCGGCTGATGTCGTCGACGCCACCGAATCCGCGCCGGAGCCGGACGCCGACCGTCAGCCGGTCAGCGCGGGCACCCCGGCTCGGGGCGCGTTCGGTCGGGTCGTGCAGCGGTTTCGGCGTCCGGACTGATCGGACCGATATTCCCGCTCGGTCGGCGTGCAGAATTCGGCGCGCACACTAGGCTCGGTCCGTGATGCGACGCACGAAGATCGTTTGCACGCTGGGCCCGGCGACGGCAACCGATGAGCGGATCTGTGAGCTGGTCGAGAGTGGAATGGACGTGGCCAGGCTGAATTTCAGCCACGGCGAGCACAAGGACCACAAGGACAACTACGACCGGGTGCGCCGCGCATCCGACAAGACCGGACGCGCGGTGGGGGTGCTCGCCGATCTCCAGGGTCCCAAGATTCGACTGGGCCGGTTCGCCGCCGGCGGCGCCGACTGGGCAGCCGGCGAGGAGGTCCGGATCACCGTCGACGACTGCGACGGTGATCACGACCGGGTGTCGACCACCTACCGCCAGCTGGCCTACGACGCGAAGCCGGGCGACCGGCTGTTGGTCGACGACGGCAAGGTCGGTCTTACCGTGGATCGGATCGACGGCGGTGACGTGGTCTGCCGGGTGATCGAGGGCGGGCGGGTCAGCAACAACAAAGGCCTGTCGCTACCGGGAATGGACGTCTCGGTGCCGGCGCTGTCGGACAAGGACGTGGCGGACCTCGAGTTCGCCCTCCGATTGGGGGTGGACTTCATCGCCCTCTCGTTCGTGCGTTCGCCGGCCGACGTCGAGTTGGTGCATGAAGTGATGGATCGGGTCGGCCGCCGAATCCCGGTGATCGCCAAGCTGGAGAAGCCGGAGGCGGTCGACAACCTGGAGGCGATCGTGCTCGCCTTCGACGCGATCATGGTTGCCCGCGGTGACCTGGGCGTCGAGCTGCCCCTGGAGCAGGTGCCGATCGTGCAGAAGCGGGCCATCCAGATGGCGCGGGAAAACGCGAAACCGGTGATCGTCGCCACCCAGATGTTGGAGTCGATGATCGAGAACTCGCGACCCACCCGGGCGGAGGCGTCGGACGTCGCGAACGCCGTGTTGGACGGCGCCGACGCGGTGATGCTGTCCGGCGAGACGTCGGTCGGCAAGTTCCCGATCGAAACCGTGCGGACCATGGCCCGCATCGTGCAGGCGGTCGAAGTGGACACCACCCAGGTTCCGCCGCTGACCCATGTGCCGCGGACCAAGCGAGGCGTCATCTCCTACGCCGCCCGCGACATCGGCGAGCGGCTGAACGCGAAGGCCCTGGTCGCCTTCACCCAGTCCGGCGACACCGTGCGGCGGCTGGCCCGACTGCACACCTCGTTGCCGCTGTTGGCGTTCACGCCGCTGCCGGAAGTGCGGAGCCAGCTGTCGTTGACCTGGGGTACGGAGACATTTCTGGTGGCTCGGGTCGATACCACCGATGCGATGATCGGCCAGGTCGACTTGTCGTTGCTCGGAATGAACCGCTATCGCAAAGGCGATCTGGTGGTCATCGTCGCCGGATCACCACCGGGTACGGTCGGGTCGACCAACCTGATCCATGTTCACCGCATCGGCGAAGAGGACCACTGAGTGCCGGAGAAGACCGTGTCCGCCGAACCGACCATGTCCACCGAACCGACCATGTCCACCGAACCGACGATGTCCGCCGATCTGACGACCCTGATGGGCCTGCTCGATCTGGCCGAACCGGTCGAGGACTGCTTCGTCGGACAGCACCCGCCGCAGGTCGGCAGTCGGACGTTCGGCGGTCAGCTGATCGCCCAGGCGATCGTCGCCGCCGGCCGAACGGTGGGCGCGGGTCGGCCGCTGCATGCGCTGAACGCCCACTTCATCCGGGGCGGCAACGTCAAGGCGCCGATCGAGTATCGCGTGGTCCGACAGCGGGACGGGCGCAGCTTTGCCAACCGGATGGTCACCGCTTCGCAGGATGGCGCCGAGCTGTTCGTCATGCTGGCTGCTTTCCTCGATTCCGTTCGAGGCCTCGAGCATGCGGTGGAGTTGCCGGAGGTGCCGTACCCGGACGTTCTTCCGCCGTTGGGTGACCACTTGGCCGGTTACGAAGACCGGTTGCAGATGTTCGTCGACGCGCTCAAACCGATCGACATGCGGTATGCCAACGACCCGGCGTGGATCATGAAGGACACCGGAGAACGACTGAATCACAACCGAGTCTGGATGAAAGCGGACGGCGATCTGCCCGACGATCCGCTGATCCATCTCGCTACGATGGGCTATTCGTCGGATACCACGGTGCTGGACTCGATCATCACCACCCATGGATTGTCCTGGGGCCATGACCGGATCATGGCCGCGACGGTCAATCATTCGATGTGGTTCCACCGTCCGTTTCGGTTCGACGAGTGGGCGCTCTACGCCACCGAGTCGCCGGTGGCGGCCGGCTCTCGCGGGCTGGCCACCGGTCGCTACTTCTCGTTGACGGGTGAGTTGCTGGCCACGGTCGTGCAGGAGGGCCTGATTCGGCACTTTCCGCGGAAGCCGCGGACCTAGGTCGAGGACGATTCGAGATGCACAGGCGATTCTTCCTCCGGGCGTCGGCGGCGTTGGTCGGCGGGGTAGCCCTCGGCGGCACGGTGTCGGCCGGTTGCGACAGTGCGGACTCGGCGTCGACGGACAATGATCCGGCGCCTGGCGGTGACGACACCGCGGCGTCGGACGGCCGTCGCTGGGTGATGCCCGACGAGGGGGAGCCGCATCAGCGGACCTGGATGGCGTTCGCCGCGGACGAGCACATCTGGGGACGCAAACTCGTCGCCGAGGTCCAACAGAACCTGGCGGCCGTCGCGACCGCGATCGCCCGATTCGAGCCGGTATCCATGTTGGTGCGCGCCGACGACCTGGACCGAGCCCGTCAGCTGGTGGCCGGCTCGAATGTCGAACTGGTCACCGCCGAGCTGGACGATCTGTGGATCCGCGACACCGGTCCGGTGTTCGTGCGTGCGGCGGACGGCCCGGCCGGTCCGGGCGCCGTCGATTTCAACTTCAACGGCTGGGGTGACAAGCAGGAGCACGCGCGCGACGCAAAGGTCGCCGAGTTCGTCGCCGCGCGCGCCGGGGTGCCCACCGTGCATACCGACCTGGTGCTGGAAGGCGGCGGGATCGAGGTGGACGGGGAGGGCACCGCGATCATCACCGAGAGCTGTGTGCTCAACGACAACCGTAACCCCGGCAGGTCCAAGCCCGAGGTGGAGGCCGAGCTGGCCCGGCTGCTCGGCGTCCGGAAGGTGATCTGGTTGCCCGGCATCGCCGGGCACGACATCACCGACGGGCATACCGACTTCTACGCCAGGTTCGCCGGGCCGGGCGTGGTGGTAGCCGCACTCGACAACGATCCCGACTCGTTCGACTACGACGTCACCCGCCGGCATCTGGACATCCTGCGCGGCGCCACCGACGCGCAGGGGCGTTCGTTGCAGGTCGAGGTGCTGGCGGCGCCGACCACCGTGCGGGAGAAGTTCGCCGCCGACGACTTCGCGGCCGGCTATATCAACTTCTACGTCTGCAACGGGGCGGTCATCGCCCCGGAGTTCGGCGACCCGGTCACCGACCCCGCCACGGCAGCGACGCTGGCCCGGCTCTTCCCCGGCCGGCAGATCGTGCAGGTCGCGATCGACGGGATCGCCGCCGGTGGCGGCGGCATCCACTGCGCTACCCAGCAGCAGCCGGCCGGCTGAATCCGGCGCGGTCGCCACGCGGCGGGACTGCAGGGTTAGACTTCGCCCGCTTTGCCGCCGCAACGATCAAGGTGATGGGACGCGTCTATGGAGATGAGCATCGACTGGAGCGCCGAGTGGTGGGCCAGTGCCTGGTGGATCTTGAAGGCGTTCCTGATCACCGCCCCGATCTTCGTGATCGTGCTGGCTGTTTTGTTCGCCACCACCCGGTGGGGCCGGCAGTTCTGGCGGATCTCCGGCGCGTACTTCGTCGGACCGCAGTCCTGGCGCAACTACCTGCTGGTTGCCGTGCTGCTGATCTCGACGCTGACGTCGGTGCGGCTCAGCGTGTTGTTCACCTATTTCTACAACGACTCGCAAACCGCGCTGCAGTATGCCGTCCAAGCGCTGACCACACCGGAACCGGAGGTCAGTCTCGAGGCGGCGAAGGCCGGGTTCTGGCTGTCGATGAAGATCTTCGGCCTGCTCGCGGTGCTCTGGGTGGCCCGGGCGTTGGTGCACTACCTGATCAATCAGTGGTTCGATATCCGCTGGCGGGTCTGGCTGAACGAGCGGGTGGTCGACGACTATCTCGACGGAATGGCGTTCTACCGGTCCCGATTCATCGACGAGACGATCGACAATCCGGACCAGCGGATTCAGAGCGACGTGACCGATTTCGTGCAGGTGTCGAGCTCGCTCGCGCTGGGCGCGGTCAGCGCGCTGGCGTCGATCGTGTCGTTCACCAAGATCCTTTGGGACCTGTCCGGTCCGTTGACCATCTTCGATGTCACGATCCCGCGGGCGATGCTCTGGCTGGTGCTGGCGTACGTCCTGTTGACCACGATTGTTGCGTTCTGGATCGGCCGTCCGCTGATCCGGCTGAACTTCCTCAACGAGAAATTGAACGCCGGCTTCCGGTATGCCTTGGTCCGGCTCCGCGACAGCGCCGAGAACGTCGCCTTCTACCACGGTGAGCGGGTGGAACGGCGCGGTCTGATGAGCCGGTTCGCCGGAGTGATTCGCAACTACTGGGACATCGTTGCCCGGACGTTGAAGTTCAACGGGTGGAACCTGGGCGTGAACCAGACCGCCGAAGTGTTCCCATACCTGTTGCAGGCGCCCCGGCTGTTCGCCGGTGAAATCACCCTCGGCGACGTGAGCCAGTCCAGCTCGGCATTCGGCAAGGTGCACGATTCGCTGTCGTTCTTCCGCGAGTCCTACGACGTCTTCGCCGGCTACCGCGCGTCACTGATCCGGCTCGACGGGCTGCTCATCGCCGACGAACAGTCGCGTGAACTGGGCCGGATGGCCGTCGCCGATCTCGCCGGCGCGGTCGAGCTGTCCGGGGTGGATGTCCGCACGCCGGACGGCGTCGGGTTGATCGACGGACTCGATCTGCGCCTGCTGCCGGGCGATGCACTGGTGGTCAAGGGCGCGTCGGGCAGTGGCAAGACCACGTTGCTGCGCTCACTGGCGCGACTGTGGCCCTACGCCGACGGAGAGTTCCGTCGTCCGCCCGGAAACGAAACGCTGTTTCTGTCGCAGGTGCCGTACCTCCCGTTGGGTGACCTGCGGACTGCGGTCAGCTACCCCGCGGCGCCGGGCGAGATCGCCGACGACGTATTGCGCACGACGTTGCACCGGGTCAGTCTCGGCCACCTCGCCGACCGGCTCGACGAGGAAGAAGACTGGGCCAAGGTGCTCTCGCCGGGTGAGCAGCAGCGGATCGGGTTTGCTCGCATCCTGTTGCTCCAGCCGAAGGTGGTCTTCCTCGACGAAGCCACCTCCGCGGTCGACGAGGAGCTGGAGTATGCGCTGTACAAGTTGATTCGGACGCTGGTTCCGGACACCATCCTGGTCAGCGTGGCGCACCGGAGCACGGTCGATCAACATCACCGGCAGAAGTTGGAACTGGACGGCACCGGCGCTTGGGCACTGTCGCCGGTCGGGTAGTGCGCCGATCGGGGCGGCGGCCGGTCGGGGTTCGGTCAGCCGGCCGCTTCGAAAGCCGGGCCGGCGGCCGGCCGCGGTAGCAGTGTTTCCCGGTTGGGCAGCGACGGGACCGCGATGTAGGGCTCGTAGGCGAGCGAGCGGAGCAGACCGAGCAGGGCCTGGGCGATGAGGTCGCCGATCTCCGCCGACTTCTGCTCGTCCGAGATAGCCGGATTCGCGATCGGCCGGGACACCGCCGGATACGCGAGTCGACCGGCATGCAACTCGGCGACACTGACCGCGGCGGTCATCCGGGCCAGCCGATAGGCCTGGAGCAGGGGGAAGGTGCGTGGCGCGGCGTCCGGATCGAGCGTGACGACATCCCGACAGTCGGCCTCGGTCATGGTGAGGATCAGATCGGCTTCGGCCGACATTGCGGCGGTCAGCGATCGGGATCGGAACCGGCGCGGATCGGCGCCGAGCCCGGTGATCACCCGAGCCACCGGGGGTCCGAGCCGCAGTCCGGCGGCGGCACGGGTGCCGGCGCTTTCCACGACCAACGAGCGCAGCCGGTGCTCCGCGGCGTAGGCGGTGGCCACACACTCGGCGATGGCCGAGCCACCGACGTTGTCGGCGCAGACGAACAAGACGCGCATGAGAACAATCGATCGAAGGCGGAACATCGGACTCGGTGTCCGGCGCCGGCAGGTCCGCCGCCGGCGCCGAGTGTCGCTTCGAAGTATGCCACGGGCGCATCCGTCGTACCGGATGCGCCCGATCGGTGCCGAGAGTGGGAGTCGAACCCACACGTCCGTGAGGACAATGGTTTTTGAGACCACCGCGTCTGCCATTCCGCCATCCCGGCGCACCGCTTGGTCAGCATACTCGAGCCCGGACCGCCCGCTACACCGCCCGACGCACGAGCCGGTGTGCGCGGCGAATCCGGGTAGCCTGACTATCGAATCGCAACCGGCCGGGCGCGGACCCGACGGCCCCTGCCGACGATGGGAGAAGCAGCAGATGACGGCGGCTACTGGCGCAGAACCGAAGCGGGTGGTCGTCGCGGAGGATGAGACGCTGATCCGGATGGACTTGGTGGAGATGCTCACCGAGGAGGGGTATCTGGTCGTCGGTGAGGCCGGTGACGGGCAGCGGGCGGTCGATCTGGCCGGCGAGTTGACGCCGGACCTGGTGATCATGGACGTCAAGATGCCGCGTCGTGACGGGATCGATGCTGCTGCCGAGATCGCCTCGAAACGTATTGCTCCGGTGGTCATCTTGACCGCCTTCAGTCAGCGTGACCTGGTCGAGCGGGCACGCGATGCCGGCGCGATGGCGTACCTGGTCAAGCCGTTCACCAAGTCCGACCTGGTGCCGGCGATCGAATTGGCCACCAGCCGCTTCGCCGAGATCTCCGCGCTGGAAACCGAGGTTGCCGGTCTGTCCGAACGGCTCACCACCCGCAAGCTGGTGGAGCGGGCCAAGGGGGTGCTGATGCAGACTCAGGGGCTCAGTGAACCGCAGGCGTTCAAGTGGATTCAGCGGACCGCGATGGATCGACGGACGACGATGAAAGCGGTCGCCGAGGTGGTGCTGGAGAATCTCGCGCCGCAGTGATCACAGGGTCGATCGGCCAATTCCCGACCAGCTGATGCACCGGCAGCGCCGCGGGGCTATGTTCTCAGCGGGCTGACGTTGTCGGCCCCTCGGGGTTTGCTTGCCCGGGGGAGCAAAAGGGAAGAGGGTGGAGACGTTGCGGGTTTCGGGTGTGCGGGGTCGGTCCGCACGCGGCGCGCTGGTCATCGGGATCGCCGCCGCGCTGGCCTTGGCCGGCTGTAGCAGCAAGTCGACCGACGAGGGATCGTCCTCGACCAGCGCGAGTGGAGCCGGTACCGGATCGGCCGCCGCCTCGACCAACCTGTCGATCCAGCCGCTGGTGCAGGTCGATACCGAGGGCAAAGAGGTTCCGGCCGCCGACACCGCGTCCGCGGCAGATCCCGCCGGCGCGGGCAACGCCACCTGTGCCCCGGCGTCGATCGCGATGGCGGGTGCGCTGACCGGCCCCGACTCCGCGCTCGGGATCAACATCGTGGACGGGGTGAAGCTGGCGCTCGACAAGCACAACAAGGCCAACCCGAACTGCCAGGTGACGCTCAAGGAGTTCGACACCGAGGGTGACCCGCAGAAGGCCACCCAGGTGATCCCGCAGGTGGTCAACGACCCCTCGGTGATCGGTTTGGTCGGTCCGGCCTTCTCCGGTGAGACCAAGGCGACCGGCGGCATCCTCAGCGACGCCGGGCTGGTCGCGGTCAGCGCCTCGGCGACCAACGCCACGCTCACCCAGAACGGCTGGAAGACCTTCTTCCGCGGCCTGGCCAACGACGACATCCAGGGTCCGGCCGTGGCCAAGTACCTGACCGGCACCGCCGGCTACAAGAAGGTGTGTGTCATCGAGGACAACACCGATTACGGCACCGGCTTGGCCAAGAGCATCAAGGACGGGCTCGGTTCCGTCGCGGATTCGGCCTGCGCGGCCAGTGTGAAGAAGGGTGACAAGGACTTCTCCGCCACCGTCACCAAGGTCACTGCCGCCAAGCCGGACGCGGTCTTCTACTCCGGCTACTACTCGGAAGCGGCGCCGTTGGCACAGCAACTGAAGTCGGGCGGTTTCGAGGGCGTGTTCGTCTCGGCGGACGGCACCAACGACCCGCAGTTCGTCACCCAGGCCGGCGATGCGGCGAAGGACGCGTTGCTGTCCTGCCCGTGTGGTCCGGCGCCGGACAAATTCAAGTCCGAGTACCAGGCGCTCAACGGTCAGGAGCCGGGCGTGTACTCGGTGGAGGGCTACGACCTGACCACGATCCTGCTCAAGGGAATCAGTGAGGGTAAGGCAACCCGCGCGGACCTGCTGGACTACGTCAAGGCCTATGACGGTCAGGGGCTGGCCCGGCAGTACAAGTGGAACGAGGACGGTGAGTTGACCTCGGCGCTGATCTGGATGTACGAGGTCCAGTAGCCGCCCGCAGGACGGATGCCACTGACGTGCGCGTCACGTACGGGGGTCGAAGCTTCGGCCCCCGTACGTGCTGTCTCGACGAGGCCGAAGGTGCCTGAATGATCTTCTCGACACTGACCTCCCCGAACGCTGCCGATCCGGTCGTGTTGGCATCGTCGATCGATTTCAACGTCTCGGGGCTGGTGAACAGCTTCTGGCAGCTGACTATCGACGGCCTGGCGTACGGATCCATCTACGCTCTGGTGGCGGTCGGCTACACCCTGGTCTACGGCGTGCTGCGGCTGATCAACTTCGCGCATTCGGAGATCTTCATGCTCGGCATGTTCGGGCAGTACGTCGGTCTGATGGCGCTCGGCTTCTCGCCCGCCGCCAACACCTACAACCAAGGCGTCGTGCTCACCGTCGTGTTCCTCGGGGTGGCCATGTTGTTCGGCATGGCGGTGTCCGGTGCGGCGGCGGTCGGCCTGGAGCGGGTCGCCTATCGACCGCTGCGGCGGCGTGGCGCCAAGCCGTTGAACTTTCTGATCACCGCCATCGGGATGTCGTTCGTGCTGCAGGAGTTCGTGCACTTCGTGCTGCCGAAACTGTGGCCGGGGCTGGGTGGGATCAACGCCCAGCAACCGATCAAACTGGTCGAACCGAAGGTCCAGTTCAGCGTTTTCGGCGCGCCGGTGACCAATCTGACGATCGTCATCGTGGTGGCAGCCCTGATCCTCGCGGCGGTGACCGAGGTGCTGATCAACCGCACCAAGTTCGGCCGGGGTATCCGGGCGGTTGCCCAGGACCCGGATACCGCGACCCTGATGGGTGTCTCGCGGGAACGGGTCATCATGTTGACCTTCCTCATCGGCGGCGTGTTGGCCGGTGCCGCCGCACTGCTGTACACGCTGAAGATTCCGTCCGGAATCATCTACTCGGGCGGCTTCATCCTCGGGATCAAGGCGTTCAGCGCGGCCGTGCTCGGCGGCATCGGAAACTTGCGCGGGGCGCTGCTCGGCGGGCTGATCCTGGGTCTGGCGGAGAATTACGGCCAGATGGTGTTCGGCACCCAGTGGCGCGACGTCGTGGCGTTCGTGCTGCTGGTGTTGGTGCTGATGTTCCGGCCGACCGGCATTCTCGGTGAGAGCCTCGGGAGGGCACGAGCATGACCGACCACCCGACCGAGCGAGCGAGCACGCCCAAGCATGGTCTGGGCGACGCGCTGCGCACCTGGTGGAGCGGGTTGTCCCGACCGACGCAGTGGCTGGTCGGCGTGCCGGCGATCATTCTGCTGGCGCTGCTGCCGGTGCTCAAACCGCCGATCATCGACACCCCCGGCACCAGTTTCGGCGGGGTGATGGCGCAGTTCGCGATGATCGCGCTGATCGCGATCGGACTGAACGTGGTGGTCGGCCAGGCGGGCCTGCTGGATCTCGGCTACGTCGGCTTCTATGCGGTCGGCGCGTATACCGTCGGCCTGTTGACCAGCCCGAACAGTCCGTGGAACCAGTCCGACGATTGGCTGAATCCGAGCTGGGCGTGGCTGGCCTGCCTGCCGATCGCGGTCGCGGTGACCGCGTTGTCCGGGCTGATCCTGGGCACTCCGACGTTGCGGTTGCGCGGGGACTACCTGGCCATCGTCACGCTCGGCTTCGGGGAGATCGTCCGGCTGCTCGCGGACAACCTGAGCGAGGTCACCAACGGCAGCCTCGGGCTGTCCGGGATCGCCTACCCCCGGGTCGGTGAGTCGGCGGACAAGCCGCAGGGCGTGTTCTCGGCCGGGAATGTGGGTGACCGACTGAACTCCGGCGTGTGGTGGTTCTGGCTGGGCATGATCCTGGTGATCCTGGTACTGCTGATCGTCGGCAACCTGGAGCGCAGCCGGGTCGGCCGGGCGTGGGTGTCGATCCGGGAGGACGAGGACGCCGCCGAGATCATGGGTGTACCCACCTTCAAGTTCAAGCTCTGGGCGTTCACGATCGGCGCGGCGATCGGCGGCATGTCCGGGGCGTTGTACGCCGGCCAGGTGCAGTTCATCAACCCGACCGGGTTCAACATCATCAACTCGATGCTGTTCCTCTGCGCCGTGGTGATCGGTGGTCAGGGCAACAAGCTCGGGGTGATCGTCGGCGCATTCGTCATCGTGTACCTGCCGAACCGGCTGCTCACCTTCGAGGTCGGCGGTCAGTCACTGGGTGACTACAAGTACCTCTTCTTCGGACTCACCCTGGTGGTGCTGATGATCTTCCGCCCGCAGGGACTGTTCCCGGTTCGCCAGAAGCTGCTGACCTACGGTCGGCAGGTGCGCCGGGCGGTCCGCCGGCCGGACGCCACCACCGAGGCGGCCCGATGACCGGCCCGGGCGCCGGGGACGCGCTGTTCGACAACGACGACCTCGCCGCGGCATCGCACCGGCCCGAACAGTACGCCGACGAGCAGCGATCGGATCCGGCCGGGACGGTCGACCCGGCGGCGGTGGATCCCGCGCTCACCGACCCGGCGGCGGTGGCCGAGGCGGTCGCGCCGGTCCGGTCGATCGCCGCCGAGGTCGGTGCGGTGCTGCTGCGCACCGAGGACCTCACCGTCCGGTTCGGTGGCCTGACCGCGCTCGACCACGTCGGTTTCGAGATCCGGCGCGGTGAAATCCTCGGCCTGATCGGCCCGAACGGTGCCGGCAAGACGACCTGCTTCAACGCGATCACCGGCGTCTACCGGCCGTCCGCCGGCGCGGTCTACTTCGACGGCGCGGTGCTGGGCAAGACCAAGCGCAACCAGATCACCCGACTCGGCATCGCTCGTACGTTCCAGAACATCCGGCTGTTCGGTGAGATGACGGCGTTGGAGAACGTCGTGGTCGGCACCGACGCCCGGCACAAGACGTCGGTGCCCGGTGCGATCTTCCGCACCGCCCGGCACCGGCGGGAAGAGCGCGATGCGGTCGAGCGCGGGATGGCGTTGCTGGAGTTCGTCGGGATCGCGCCGCGGGCGATGGAGAAGGCACGCAACCTGTCCTACGGTGATCAACGGCGGCTGGAGATCGCGCGCGCGCTGGCTACCGAGCCCAAGCTGCTCTGTCTGGACGAGCCGGCGGCCGGATTCAACCCGAGCGAGAAGTCGGCGCTGATGGACCTGATTCGCAAGATCCGCGACGACGGTTTCACCGTGTTGCTGATCGAGCACGACATGCGGCTGGTCATGGGGGTGACCGACCGGATCGTGGTGTTGGAGTTCGGCCGTAAAATCGCCGACGATCTGCCCGCGGCGATTCGCGCCGACCCGGCGGTGATCGCCGCCTATCTCGGGGTGCCCGACGATCAGGTTGCCGGGGCGGAGGAGGGGAGGCCGTGATGATGGCCAAGCACGCCCGGCGCGACGACGACGAGCCGACCGAGATCATGTCCGCGATCACCGAATCGACGCCGCCGGCGACGCCGGTGCGCGACGAGCCGCGCGAGGTGGTCCTCGAGGTCACCGACCTGGTGGTGAACTACGGCCGGATTCAGGCGTTGCACGGCGTCTCGCTCCAGGTGCGTCGCGGCGAACTGGTCACGCTGCTCGGGGCCAACGGTGCCGGCAAGACCACCACGATGCGGGCGCTGTCCGGGCTCCTCCCGCCGGCCGGGGGCACGATCGCCTTCGAGGGCCGCGACATCACCCACGTGAAGGCGCACCAACGGGTGCGGCTCGGGATGATCCAAGCGCCGGAGGGGCGTGGCGTGTTCCCCGGGATGACCGTCCAGGAGAACCTGGATATGGGTTGCTATGCACGAACATTCGAGTCCAAGGCGGCCTACCGGGAAACCCTGGACTGGGTGTACGAGCTGTTCCCCCGGCTGGCCGAACGACGCACCCAGATCGGCGGCACGATGTCCGGCGGTGAGCAGCAGATGCTGGCGATCGGCCGGTCGTTGATGGCCCGCCCACGCCTGCTGCTGCTCGACGAGCCGTCGATGGGCCTGGCGCCGATGGTGATCCAGCAGATCTTCCGGATCATCTCGCGGATCAACGCCGAGGGCACCACGATTCTGCTGGTCGAGCAGAACGCGCAGCAGGCGCTCACCCGCACCGACCGGGCCTACATCCTGGAGACCGGCGAAGTGACCGCCACCGGCACCGGCCGGGACCTGCTCGCCGACCCGGCGGTGAAGGCCGCGTATCTCGGCGTCGGTTGACCCCCGTGCGGTGCCGGATCGACGCGTCGGATCACCCGGTCCCCGCGGTGGCCTCCTCGTAGTTGGCCGGATCGAAGAATCGGGTCCGTTTGCGGTAGTCGTAGGTGAAGCTCGGCCAGTTGCTGGTGTTCTTGCCGCCGGCGGTGCGGTACCAACTCGTGCAGCCTTCCTCCCACACCGTGCCGGCCAGGCGTTGCTGGATCTCGGCGGTATAGCGGGCCTGCGCGGCGGCGCGCACGTTCAACCAGGTCGATCCGTGCGCACCCGCGTGCCGGATCGCCGACAGGACGTAGTCGGTCTGGCTCTCCAGCATGTAGATGATCGAGTTGTGGCCGAGGTTGGTGTTCGGGCCGTAGAGAACGAACAGGTTCGGAAACCCGGACACGGTCATCCCGAGATAGGCCTCGGCGCCGTCGCGCCAGGCGTCGCGGAGCGATCGGCCGTCGAGGCCGGTGATCTCGATCGGCGCAAGGAACTCGCTGACCGCGAAGCCGGTCCCGAAGACGATCGCGTCCACCGTGCGTCGGGTCCCGTCCGCGCCGACGACCGTCGAGCCGTCGATCGCGCGCAGTCCGGTCGCGAGCACCTCGACGTTCGGCCGGGTGATCGCGGGATACCACTCGTTGGAGATGAGGATACGTTTACAGCCGATCGGATAGTCCGGGGTCAGCGCGGCCCGCATCGTCGGATCGGGCACCTGTCGTTTCAGGTTGTGCTCGAACGCGACCTCGAACGGCTTCATCCCGCGCCCTTTGGTGAGGGGCACCACCCGCGCCTCGTGCCAGAGATACTTGCGCGCCCGGCTCGCCGTCACGGCGAGCGGGAAGCTGCGATAGAGGTACTTCTCCAACGCGGTGTAGGCGCGGTCCGGCTTGGGCAGCACGTACGGCGCCGACCGCTGAAACAGGTAGAGCTGTTCGACCCGCGGCGCGATCTGTGGCACGAACTGGATCGCGCTGGCTCCGCTGCCGATCACCGCGACCCGTTTGCCGGCCATGTCGTAGTCGTTGTCCCACCGTGCCGAATGGAAGACCTTGCCGGGGAAGGTGTCGAGGCCGGGAAAGTCGGGTTCGGTGGGCCGGCTCAGCTGGCCGGTGGCGGCGACCAGGAACCGGGCGAGCAAGGTCGACCCGTCGGCGAGCGTCACCGTCCACCGGCCGGTGGCGCGCTCGAACGACGCCGCGGTCACCTCGGTGTTCAGCCGGACATGCTCGAGCACGCCGTACTTGCGGGCACACCCGTCGATGTAGCTCTGGATTTCCGGTGCCTGGCCGTAGGCGCGCGACCAGTCCGGGCTCGGTTCGAACGAGTAGCTGTACAGATGCGACGGCACGTCGCAGGCCGCACCGGGGTACACGTTGGCCTGCCAGACCCCGCCGACCCGATCGGCCTTCTCCACGATGACGAACGGGATACCGGCCCGTTTGAGTTTGATCCCCATACAGATGCCGCCGAACCCGGCGCCGATGATCACGACGGTCGGTGGCCGGTCGGTGGTGGTCATGCCTCGGGTCCCTTCTCGATACTGGACAGCGGTACCGCACGTCGTGGTCGGACGGTCATTTTTTTCACCTGCTTCTGCCGACGCGGGAAGTCGACGAAACTATGGTCGCGCTCGACGTGCCGACGCGGGAGGTGCGAGTCGGCGCCCGACTTACTAGATTCGGCGAGCGGGGGAACGAGGGAGCGATTGTGGTCGAGTGGGACGTGCCGCGTTCGCCGACGAGCCTCGGCATCGTGGTCGAGCTCGGCGCCGAGCTGGGTGTCCCGCCGGCGGTGTGCCTGCGCGGCACCGGGCTGAGCGCGGTGCCGTACGGCGACTCGAATCACGAGGTATCCGCACGCCAGGAGCTCACCGCGATCGGCAATCTGCTCACCGCCACGAACGATCGAGCAGGTCTGGGGCTCGACGTCGGTAGTCGCTACCACCTCACCACCTACGGGATCTGGGGCTTCGCCCTGCTCAGCAGCCCGACGCTGCGAGTCGCGGTCGATCTGGGTCTGCGTTATCTGGACCTCACGTTCGCGTTCTCCCGAGTCGTGGTCCGCGAGCCGGACGGTGCGATCCGGCTCGTGCTCGACACCCCGGACATTCCGGCCCGGTTCGCCCGGTTCGCCGTCGAACGCGACGCCGCTGCGATGATGGTCATCCAGCACGACCTGTTTCGTGCTCCGGTTCCGTCGACTGCCGTGCGGTTTGCGTTCCCGCCGCCGGACGACGTGCAGCGCTACGCCGAGGTTTTCGGGGTGGTGCCCGAGTTCGAGGCCGCCGAGAACGTCGTCGAGATGTCGTCCGAGTATCTCGATCTGCCGCTACCCCAAGCGAATGCCCACACCGGGGCACTCGCGCAAGCGCAGTGCCGCGACTTGTTGCAACGCCGCCGCACCCGCGGCGGCCTGGCCGGTCAGGTCTGCGACCTCATTCGTTCCGAGCCGGCGACCCCACCCAATGCCGAACGAATCGCGGCGGCGCTGCACGTCAGCTCGCGCACCCTCCGGCAACGCCTGGCCGCCGAGGGGACGTCGTTTCGGGAGTTGCTCGACGAGATCAGGGAACAGTTGGCGGAGGAGATGCTGGCCGACGGGCTGACCGTCGCCGAGATCGCCGAGCGGCTCGGCTACGCGGAGGTGTCGAGCCTGTCGCAGGCGTTCCGTCGGTGGAAGGGCGTGAGTCCGCGTGCCTACCGGAGCCGGTCGGGTGGCGGGTGAAACCTGTCGGTGGGCCTCCCTAGACTCGACCCCGTGACCAGTCCCAGCGCCGTAGCCGCCCCGTCGTCCACCGCGGCGGAGCCGCCGACGCTGATGTTGCTCGACGGACATTCGCTGGCGTTCCGGGCGTTTTTCGCGCTCCCCGCGGAGAACTTCAAGACGCAGAGTGGGCAGGTCACCAACGCGGTGTACGGGTTCACCTCGATGCTGATCAATCTGCTCCGGGACGAGCAGCCGACGCACATCGCCGCCGCGTTCGACGTGTCCCGGCAGACCTTCCGAGCCGAGCAGTACGCCGAGTACAAGGCGAACCGGAGCCGGCCGCCGGACGAGTTCCGCGGCCAGATCGAGGTGATCCAGGAGGTACTCGGCGCGCTCGGTATCCCGGTGATGCAACAGCCCGGTTTCGAGGCCGACGACATCATCGCGACGATGACCACGCTGGCCGATCCGCTCGGCTACCGGGTGCTCGTCGTCACCGGCGACCGGGACGCGATCCAGCTGGTCAACGACCGGGTCACCGTGCTGTACCCGCGCAAGGGGGTATCGGATCTGTGGCGGTTCACCCCGGAGACGGTTCAGGAGCGCTACGGACTGACCCCGGCGCAGTACCCGGACTATGCTGCGCTGCGCGGCGATCCGAGCGACAACCTGCCGGGTATCCCCGGGGTGGGGGAGAAGACGGCCGCGAAGTGGATTCGGGAGTTCGGTGATCTGACCGCGTTGGTCGACCGGGTCGACGAGGTACGGGGGAAGGTCGGTGACGCGTTGCGCGCCAACCTGTCCGCGGTCGTGCTGAACCGGCAGCTCACCCAGCTGGTCCGGGATATGGCGTTGCCGTACACCCCCGACCAGCTCGAGCACGCGGGCTGGGACCGAGAGCGGATCCACGCGCTGTTCGACGACCTGGAGTTCCGGGTGTTGCGCGACCGGTTGTTCGAGACGCTGGTCTCGCCGGAACCCGAGGCGGACGCAGGATTCGACATCAGTGGTGGCGTGCTGGACCCGGATACCGTGGCCGCCTGGCTGGCCGAGCATGCGTCCGACGGTTCGCGGCACGGGCTCGGCGTCGTCGGGCCGAGCGGACCCTACGGCGGTGACGCGGCGGCGATTGCGATCGTGGCGAGCGACGGGGAGGGCGGATACGTCGACACCACCCGGCTCACCCCGGGCGACGAGCAGGCGCTCGGTGCCTGGCTGGCCGATCCCGGGCAGCCCAAGGCCGTCCACGAGGCCAAGGCGGCGATGCATGCACTGCGCGGGCGGGGCTGGACGCTGAGCGGGTTGACCAGCGACACTGCGCTGGCTGCGTACCTGGTGCGACCCGGGCAGCGCACGTTCAACCTCGACGATCTGTCGTTGCGTTATCTGCATCGCGAGCTGCGGGTGGAGACCTCGGATCAAGGCCAGCTCTCGCTGCTCGACGACGAGGATCAGCAGATCGCCGAGCTGGCGCAGGCGGAGATCTTGCGGGCGCGCGCGGTTACCGACCTGGCGGATGCGTTCGATGCCGAGCTGACGCAGATCGAGTCCACCCCGCTCCTGGCCGACATGGAGTTGCCGTTGGCCGCGGAGCTCGCTCGGCTGGAGGCGGCCGGAATCGCGGTGGACGTCGCGCACCTGGAGGAGTTGCGGTCCACGTTCGCGGGCCAGGTCGAGCAGGCGGCGAGCGCGGCATACGACGTGATCGGCAAGCAGATCAACCTCGGTTCGCCGAAGCAGTTGCAAGTGGTGCTGTTCGACGAACTGGACATGCCGAAGACCAAGCGGACCAAGACCGGCTACACCACCGATGCAGACGCACTGGAGAGCTTGTTCGAGAAAACCCAGCATCCGTTCCTGGAGCATCTGCTCGCCCACCGAGATGCGACCCGGCTCAAGGTGACCGTGGACGGATTGCTCAAGTCGGTGGCCGACGACGGGCGGATCCACACCACGTTCAACCAGACCATCGCGGCGACCGGGCGGCTGTCGTCGACCGAGCCGAACCTGCAGAACATCCCGATCCGCACCGACACCGGCCGCCGGATTCGGGATTGCTTCGTGGTCGGCGCCGGCTACGACATGTTGCTGACCGCGGACTACAGCCAGATCGAGATGCGGATCATGGCGCACGTCTCCGGCGACGAGGGGCTGATCGAGGCGTTCAACTCCGGCGAGGACCTGCATAACTTCGTCGCGTCGAAGGCGTTCGGTCTGCCGATCGCCGAGGTCACCCCGGAATTGCGGCGCCGGGTGAAGGCGATGTCGTACGGGCTGGCATACGGGTTGTCGGCGTACGGATTGTCGATGCAGCTGAAGATCAGCACCGACGAGGCGAAGGAGCAGATGGACGTCTACTTCGATCGTTTCGGCGGTATCCGCGACTACCTACACGACGTGGTGGAGCAGGCTCGCAAAGTCGGCTACACCCAGACGCTGTTCGGTCGCCGGCGTTACCTGCCGGATCTGGATTCCAGCAACCGGATGCGGCGCGAGTCGGCAGAGCGGATGGCGTTGAACGCGCCGATCCAGGGCACGGCGGCCGACATCATCAAGGTCGCGATGATCGACGTGCAGCGAGCGCTGGATGCGGCCGGTCTGCGGTCCCGGATGCTGCTGCAGATCCACGACGAGCTGGTGTTCGAAGTGGTCGCGGCCGAACGCGACCAGGTGGACGTGCTGGTGCGGGAAAAGATGGCGGGTGCGATCGACATGTCGGTGCCGCTGGAGGTTTCGGTCGGCACCGGACGGAGTTGGGACGCGGCGGCGCACTGACGACAAGCCTGTTTGCTCTTTGCGGGTCGGGTACTCTACTGTTTCCGGCGTGCAGCGACTTCTCGTAGTTCACCGCCGTAGCGGGGTCTGATTCGGACCGGCTCCTCGCTGCGGGCCGTTTGAACTGCACTTGCGCTGGTCCTCCCTCCCCACACGGAAGCCTTACCAGTCGCCATGACCACAGCGTTTTTCTCTGCCGATACCGCCGCCGGCCGGATCCACCCGATCGTCACCGCCGCGCCCCGCGAGCTCCGCGCCGAATCGGCCACGATCACCGCCGCCGAGTTCGTCGACCGCTACTGCACGACCGGCGGACCGATTCGCCTGGGTGGTTGGTCGGTTGCCAAGCGCCACACCGGGAGTGCCGAGTACTCCGCGACGTTGGCGTTCGGCGAGCAGATTCGGACCGTCCGGGCCACCGCATCCGGCCCGGTTGCGGCGATGACCTCGGCGCTCTACGCCGTCGGGATTGCGGTGGAGGTGCTGGCCTTTCACCAGCGCCGCACCGCCGACGGCACCGCCACCTTCGTGCATTGCGAGTGCGACGGCCGACGGGGCTGGGCCGCCGCGCTGGCCGGTGACGAGACCGAATCGGCGCTGCAAGCGATGATTGCCGGGGTCAACCGGCTGCGCTGAGCAGGGTCAGGCTTCGTCCGGCGCAGCCTGAGCTTGCTGCTCGGCGAGTTGCTTGCGCACGTGTTCCATGTCGAGTGCCTTGACCTGGCCGATCAGTTCGGCCAACGCCTCGGGCGCCAGCGCGCCGGGCTGCGCGAAAACCAGCACCCCTTCGCGGAACGCCATGATCGTCGGGATCGAGCGGATGTTCGCTGCCTGTGCGAGCTCCTGCTGCGCCTCGGTGTCGACCTTGCCGTGGACGACGTCCGGATTGGCTTCGGCCGACGCTTCGAAGGTGGGCGCAAAACTGCGGCACGGCCCGCACCAGGACGCCCAGAAGTCGACCAGTACCACATCGTTGGTGGTGACGACCTCGTCGAAGTTCTGCTGGGTGAGGGTCTGGGTAGCCATCGTGTCCTCTCTCGGTGCGATCCGACCGCGCGCTCGGCCCGGTGGTCGAACGCCGTATGTGGTCGAACGCCGTATGTGGTCGAACGCTCTTACGAGAGAACATAGCGACCATCGCGATTCTTCCGCCCGGCTCGGCGGAGCCAGGTCTAATCTCTGGTAACTCGTACCGCACCCCGCACCCGGGTGGCGTTCCCTGCCCTGAATTGGAGGAAGTCGTGTCGTCCGGTATCAGGAGTGGTTTCGTTCGGGGTATGTGTCTGCTCGCCGGTGGCGCGTTGTTGCTCACCGGTTGCACCAGCAACAACGAGGACCAGCAGGGTTCGTCCGGCGCCTCGACCGAAGCAGTACAGGTCACGAAGGCGGACGAGATTGCCGCCACCGTGCCGGAGAAGATCAAGAACGCCGGCAAACTGGTGGTCGGGGTCAACCTGCCGTATCAGCCGAACGAGTATCGCGACGCCGACGGCAAGATCGTCGGGTTCGACGTGGACCTGTTGGACGCAGTCGCCGGTGTCCTCGGGCTGAGCACCGACTACCAGGCCTCCGACTTCGACAAGATCATTCCGGCGATCCAGGCCGGGACCTACGACGTCGGCATGTCGTCGTTCACCGACACCAAGGAACGCGAGCAGGTGGTCGATTTCACCACCTACTTCAACGCGGGCGTGCAGTGGGCGCAGCAGGTCGATCGGCCGATCGACCCGAACGATGCCTGCGGCAAAAAGGTTGCGGTCCAATCGACGACCGTCCAGGACACCGAAGAGGTGCCCGCGAAGAGCGCGAAATGTACCGCGGCGGGCAAGCCGCCGATCGAGATCGTCAAGTTCGATCGCCAGGACGACGCAACCAACGCCCTGGTGCTGGGCAAGGTGGACGCGATGTCGGCGGATTCGCCGGTCACCGCCTACGCGATCAAGCAGAGCGAGGGCCGGATCGAGGCGTCCGGGCCGGTGTTCGACTCGGCGCCCTACGGTTGGCCGGTCGCGAAGGGCTCGCCGTTGGCTACGTCGCTGCTCCAGGCGCTCGAACATCTGATCGCCGACGGCACCTACGCGACCATCGCCGACAACTGGGGTGTGGGTGCCGGAAAGATCGAAAAACCGGTGATCAACGGCGCGGTCGGCTGACCGGGATCGATCGGGGCAACCATGAGCGGGTCGCCAGGACCGGCGGCAGATCTTCCCGAGCCGATAAAGGTTGTCCCGCTGCGTCATCCGGGGCGGTGGATCGCCGCCGTCGGGATTCTCGGGCTGGCGGCGCTGTTCGTCTACGGCGCCGCGACCAACGATGCCTACGGGTGGGGGACCTACTGGCGTTATCTGCGCGACGAACGGATCGTGCGAGGCGCCTGGGTGACGGTCGAACTGACCGTCCTGGCGATGCTGATCGCGATCGTGCTGGGCGTGGCACTCGCGGTCATGCGGATGTCGCCCAACCCGGTGCTGCGCTCGGCCGCATGGGTTTACCTCTGGGTGTTCCGCGGCACCCCGGTGTACGTCCAGCTCGTGTTCTGGGGACTGTTCCCGTCGTTGTATCGGACCATCGATCTGGGCATCCCGTTCGGGCCGCAGTTCTTCCATTTCGATATCCAGAACCTTTCCGCGGCGTTCGCCTTCGCGATGATCGGGCTGGGTCTGAACGAGGCCGCATACATGGCCGAGATCGTTCGGGCCGGGATCGGCTCGGTAGCCGATGGGCAGGTGGAGGCGTCGACGGCGCTGGGAATGTCCTGGGCGATGACCATGCGTCGCACGGTGCTGCCGCAGGCGATGCGGGTGATCATTCCGCCGACCGGTAACGAGGTGATCAGCATGCTGAAGACCACGTCGTTGGTCACTGCGGTGCCGCTGAGCACCGAGCTGTACGGCCGGGCCCGCGATATCTCCGGGGTGAATTTCCAGCCGATTCCGCTGTTGCTGGTCGCGGCAACCTGGTACCTCGCGGTGACCAGCATCCTGATGGTCGGGCAGTACTACCTGGAGCGGTATTATGCGAAAGGCGTATCGCGGCGATCATCCGCGCCCGAGCCGGCCGGGGCCGGACAGTGACGGCGACCGGCGGGTCGGATTCGGCCGGTGTCCGCGCGGCGCCGCCGATGCTCCGGGCAGTGCAGGTGTGCAAGAACTTCGGCGCACTGCAGGTACTCCGGGGGATCTCGGTGGAGGTGCCGCGGGGCACGGTGACCTGTTTGATCGGTCCGTCGGGTTCGGGCAAGTCGACTTTTCTGCGCTGTATCAATCATCTGGAGCGGGTCGACGCCGGCCGGCTGTTCGTCGACGGTGAGCTGATCGGTTACCGGGAGCGGGGCGGGAAGCTGTACGAGTTGTCGCCGCGCGAGGCGGCGGGTCAGCGGCGCGACATCGGCATGGTGTTCCAGCAGTTCAACTTGTTTCCGCACCGCACGGTGTTGGCGAACGTCATCGAGGCGCCGATTCGGGTGAAGGGTATCGGCAAAGCCGCGGCTACCGAGCGTGGCTGGGATCTGTTGGAGCAGGTCGGCCTGGCGGACAAGGCCGCGGTGTACCCGGCGCAGCTGTCCGGTGGGCAGCAACAACGGGTGGCGATCGCGCGGGCGTTGGCGATGCAACCGAAGCTGATGCTGTTCGACGAGCCGACCTCGGCGCTGGACCCGGAGCTGGTCGGCGACGTGCTGGCGGTGATGCGCCGACTCGCCGCCGGTGGGATGACCATGGTGGTGGTCACCCACGAGATCGGCTTTGCCCGGGAGGTCGCCGATCAACTGGTGTTCATGGACCGCGGGGTGGTGGTCGAGTCCGGTGATCCGCGCACGATGCTGGCGAAGCCGCGGGAGGAGCGGACGGCGGCGTTTCTTTCCCGATTGCTCTGACGACGCATCCAAGCTATCTTGATGATATCAATTAGATAGCTGGAGGCGTGATGGAGCGGCGGGCGTTTCGACTCGACGGGTTCTTGCTGGCGGCGGGCGTATTGGTCCTGCTCGGCGCGGCGGTGGTATCGGCCCTGGCAGCGGCACCCGATCCGGGCGCACCGGTCCGGGTCGCCGGTGTTGCCGGGGCGGTGTTGTCCGGGCTGCTGGCCCTGCTGCTGACCACCGGGTTCACGGTGATCAGCCCCAACGAGTCCCGCGTGATCCAGTTCTTCGGCCGGTACATCGGCACGGTGGAGCACACCGGGTTCAGCTGGACCGTTCCGCTGACCACCAAACGCCGGATCAGCCTGCGGGTGCGCAACTTCGAGACCGCGAAGCTGAAGGTGAACGATGCCGACGGCAACCCGGTGGAGATCGCCGCCGTCGTCGTCTACAAGGTCGTGGAGCCGGCCAAGGCAGCCTTCGCGGTGGACGACTACGAGGAGTATGTGGCCATCCAGTCCGAAGCCGCCGTTCGTCATCTCGCCACCACCCATCCGTACGATTCGCACGCGCCGGACACCACCAGTCTGCGCGACGGCACCGAGGTTGCCGCCGAGCTGACCGATGAGCTGCGCGAGCGGACGGCGCTGGCCGGGGTGCAGGTGCAGGAGGCGCGGATCACCCACTTGGCCTACGCGCCCGAGATCGCCCAGGCGATGTTGGTCCGCCAGCAGGCTGCGCAGGTGGTCGCTGCCCGGCAGCAGATCGTCGAGGGCGCGGTCGGGATGGTCGGGCTGGCGCTGAGCCGGCTCGCCGAGCAGGGCGTGGTCGAGCTGGACGAGGAGCGCCGCGCGGCGATGGTGTCGAACCTGCTGGTCGTGTTGTGTGGCGACCGGGCGATCCAGCCGGTGGTGAACACCGGCTCGCTCTATGGCTGAGCGGAAGAAGCTGCTGCTGCGGCTGGATCCGGCGGTGTACGACGCGATGGCCAAGTGGGCTGCCGACGACCTCCGGAGCGTGAACGCGCAGATCGAGTTCGCGCTGCGCGAGGCGTTGCGGCAGGCCGGCCGCCGGTCGGCGGACTGACCGGGGGTCTCGGTCGGGCCGGTCGGCATGCTTCGGCAAGAGAAGGGATCCGGGTGACCTGCCTGCTCATCGACAACTACGACTCGTACACGTTCAACCTCTTCCAGCTGATCGCCAGTACGACCGGTCGGCAACCGCTGGTCGTCGCCAACGATGCCGCCGACCTGACGTCGCCGCAGTTCCTCGCCGGTTTCGACGCCGTCGTGATCTCCCCCGGGCCCGGGCGCCCGCAGCGCGCCGACGATCTCGGTCACCTGCCGTCGGTCCTGGGTCGTCACCCCGAGCTACCGGTGCTCGGGGTGTGCCTCGGGCACCAGGCGATCGCGTATCTGGCCGGCGGGCGGGTTGCCGCCGCCCCGCGTCCCCGGCACGGTCACCGGACGGTGGTACGACACACCGGCACCGACCTGTTCGCCGGGCTGCCGCAGGACTTTCGGGCTGTTCGATACCACTCGTGGTGCGTTGCCGAGCCCTTGCCGAGCGACATCGAGGCCACCGCGTTCGCGGAGGACGCCGTGATCATGGGGCTGCGGCATCGGCGCCTGCCCCGCTGGGGGGTCCAGTTCCACCCGGAGTCGATCGCGTCCGAGCACGGCGCCGCGATCGTGGCGAACTTCTTCCGGCTGGCCGCCGCGCACCGCCCGCCCCGCGCCGTCGACCCGGTGCCGTCGATCCGCCGGCCGGTGCTGCCGGCGACTCGGTGGCAGCTCGCCGACCTGGTCGTCCCGGGCGCCGTCGACACCGAGGCCACGTTCGGTGCGTTGTTCGCCGCCGCCGAGCACGCGTTCTGGCTCGACAGCAGCCGGGTCGAGCCGGGCGGTGCTCGATTCTCCTTTCTCGGCGACGCCGCGGGCCCGTTGAGCGAGGTGCTCACCTACCGGATCGCCGACGGCGTCGTGCAGGTGCGGGACGGGGCCGGCGGACACACCGAGCCGGGCGGCATCTTCGAGGTGCTCGAACGTCGGCTCGCGGACCGCCGTATCGCCGATCCGGGGCTGCCGTTCGACTTTGCCGGCGGCTACGTCGGTTATTTCGGCTACGAGCTGAAAGCCGACCTCGGGGCGAGCGTTCGGCATGTCGCCCGGACCCCCGACGCGGCCTGGATCTTCGCCGACCGGCTGATCGCCGTCGATCACGAGCAGGACCTGACCTACCTCGTCGCGCTGCACCGGGGTGACCGGCCGACCGCCGCGGCGGCCCGGGCCTGGCTCGAGCGCACCGCGAGCCGATTGCCGGAGCTGCGACCCCAGCCGTCGAGTGTGCCGGTGACCGAGCGTACGGTCGAGCCGATCGATCCGACTCGCTATCTCGCGCGCCACCCGCTCGACTACCTCGACGACATCCGGGCGGCGCAACGCCGGCTGGTCGCGGGGGAGAGCTACGAGATCTGCCTGACCAATCAGCTACACCTTCCGTTCGTCGGTAACGACCTCGCGTTCTATCGGCGGTTGCGCCGAACCAACCCGGCGCCGTACGCAGCGCTGTTCCGCGTCGGTGACGTCACCGTGTTCAGTGCCTCACCGGAACGGTTTCTGACGATCGGACCGGACCGGATCGTCGAGAGCAAACCGATCAAGGGAACGGCATCGCGCAGTACCGACCCGGTGCTGGACCGGCTGCTGGCGGACCGACTCGTCGCCGATGCCAAGACCCGCGCGGAAAATCTGATGATCGTGGATCTGCTGCGCAACGATCTCGGCCGGGTGTGCGAGATCGGCAGCGTCACCGTCCCCCGGTTCATGGCGGTCGAGTCGTACGCGACCGTGCACCAGCTGGTGTCCACCGTGCGCGGCCGGCTCCGCGCCGGGGTGTCGGCGATCGAGTGCGTTCGTGCCTGCTTCCCCGGCGGCTCGATGACCGGCGCGCCGAAGTTGCGGACGATGGCGATCATCGACGAGCTGGAGACCGAGGCCCGCGGGATCTACTCCGGCGCGCTCGGCTTCTTCGGCACCACCGGGGCGGCCGATCTGAGCATCGTCATCCGGTCCGCCGTCCGGTGTGGCGGGGAACTGACCGTCGGCTCGGGCGGCGCGATCGTGCTGGATTCGGTGCCGGACGACGAACTCGCGGAGATGTTGCTGAAGACCGACGCAACGCTGCGTGCGGTCACGGCTTGTGGGTGACGAAGATGGCCGTGCCGGGAAAGATCGCGCCGCGCAGCGGGCTCCACTGACCCCATTCCCGGTCCAGCCATTCCGGCCAGTCCGGCTCGACGATGTCGTCCAGGACCAGACCGGCACCGACGATCTCGCGGACCCGGTCGCCGAGCGTGCGGTGGTGTTCGACATAGGTGGGGGTGCCGGCCGCGTCGGTTTCCACGTACGGGGTGCGGTCGAAGTAGGGGATGGCGGCGGTGAGTCCGGCCGGGCCGGGGTCGTCCGGGAAGATCCACCGCACCGGATGATTTACCGCGAACACCCAGCGACCGCCCGGCCGGAGGATTCGGGCGACCTCGGTCATCACCCGAGCCGAGTCGGCGACGAACGGCACCGCGCCGAACGCGGAGCACGCCAGGTCGAATGTGCGGTCGGCGAACGGTAGCGCCTCGGCGCCGGCCTGGACCAGCGCGAGCCGGTCGGTGCCCATCGCCGCGACGCCGTGGCGCAGCATGGCGGCCGACAGGTCGAGGCCGACCACCCAGGCGCCGGCGTTGCGCAGCCAGCGGGCGCAGGGCGCCGAACCGCACCCGACCTCGAGCACCCGGCGCCCGGTTACGTCGCCGAGCAGGTGCACGTCACCTTCGTGCAGTCCTTCCGGACACCAGATGAACTCGCCGTCGGCGGTGTCGACGCCGAGGAACTCGCCGTGGGTGTGGTGGTAGTCCGTCGCATCCGCGTCCCACCAGCGGCGACTGGCGCGCTCACTGGCCGGCGAATCGACCGGGCTGCGCGCAACGGCGGCGGTGCCGAGCTGCAGGTTTGCCGCGGCGTGCCGCACATCGGGATCAGCGTGCCGCACATCGGGATCAGCGTGCCGCAGGTCGGGATCCGGTGCCGTCGCTTGTCCCTGCCGATCGTCGGACATCCGGTTAGAGTAGGCGAATAGCGGTGCGGCGGGTCGTTTGGTGTGCTCGCCGCCGGTCGCGTAGGCTGATCCTGCGAGTGTCTTGTGTGCTGCGTCGATTCGGTGCAGGTCAGAGGTGCCCGTGCAGCTGTATCAGGCGGGCGGAACCACCGGCGATGATCACCGGCGCTGACGAGTCATCCTGCCTGTCCACAACCCGACAACCGACACCTATCCGTCCGGAGCAAACCGCCACATGCCCTCTACCACCATCACCTCGCCGCAGGTAGCCGTCAACGACATCGGCTCCGCCGAGGACTTCCTCGCCGCCATCGACAAGACGATCAAGTACTTCAACGACGGCGACATCGTCGAAGGAACCATCGTCAAGGTCGACCGCGACGAGGTCTTGCTCGACATCGGTTACAAGACCGAAGGCGTTATCCCGTCGCGCGAGCTGTCGATCAAACACGACGTCGATCCGAACGAGGTCGTGTCCGTGGGCGACGAGGTGGAGGCGCTGGTCCTCACCAAGGAGGACAAAGAAGGCCGGTTGATCCTGTCCAAGAAACGGGCGCAGTACGAGCGCGCGTGGGGCACGATCGAGGAGCTCAAAGAGAAGGACGAGGCGGTCAAGGGCACCGTCATCGAGGTGGTCAAGGGTGGCCTGATCCTCGATATCGGCCTGCGCGGCTTCCTGCCGGCGTCGCTGGTGGAGATGCGCCGGGTGCGCGATCTGCAGCCGTATGTCGGCAAGGAGATCGAAGCCAAGATCATCGAGCTGGACAAGAACCGCAACAACGTGGTGCTGTCCCGCCGGGCCTGGCTGGAGCAGACCCAGTCCGAGGTGCGCAGCGAGTTCCTGCATCAACTGCAGAAGGGCCAGGTCCGCAAGGGTGTGGTCTCCTCGATCGTCAACTTCGGCGCGTTCGTCGACCTCGGTGGCGTGGACGGCCTGGTGCACGTGTCCGAGCTGTCCTGGAAGCACATCGATCACCCGTCCGAGGTGGTCGAGGTGGGCAACGAGGTCACCGTCGAGGTGCTCGACGTCGACCTGGACCGGGAGCGGGTCTCGCTGTCGCTGAAGGCGACCCAGGAAGATCCGTGGCGGCAGTTCGCTCGCACCCATGCCATCGGCCAGATCGTGCCGGGCAAGGTCACCAAGCTGGTGCCGTTCGGTGCGTTCGTTCGGGTCGAGGAGGGCATCGAGGGTCTGGTGCACATCTCCGAGCTGGCCGAGCGGCATGTCGAGGTGCCCGACCAGGTGGTTGCGGTCGGCGACGACGCAATGGTCAAGGTGATCGACATCGATCTGGAACGGCGCCGGATCTCGCTGAGCCTCAAGCAGGCCAACGAGGATTATCACGCCGAGTTCGACCCGTCGAAGTACGGCATGGCCGACAGCTACGACGACCAGGGCAACTACATCTTCCCGGAGGGCTTCGACCCGGAGACCAACGAATGGCTCGAGGGGTACGACAAGCAGCGGGAGGAGTGGGAGTCGCGGTACGCCGAGGCGGAGCGGCGGCACAAGATGCACACCACCCAGATGGACAAGATGGCTGCCGACGCCGCGGCCGAAGCTGCTGCAGCGGGCAACGGCAACGGTTCGTCGAACTACTCGTCGGAGAGCGGTAGCGCAACTGCCGGCGCCGGCACGTCGTCGGCCTCGGGCGGTTCGCTGGCCAGTGATGCCCAGCTCGCCGCTTTGCGGGAGAAGCTTTCCGGCAACGCCTGATCAGTTCACCGACAGGTCCCGGTCCGTAGCTGGATCGGGACCTGTCGGCATTTCCGCCGGCCGAACGCGGCGATGTGCCGCCCGCGCAGGCCGCGCGGCCGAGGCCCGCGTACGGTGAGCAGCTGTGCGAGCGGACGGTCCCTTTGCTGCGATGAATCGTCGGGACTTTCTGGCCCGAGCCGGGGTGGTGGGTGGCCTGGCCACGCTGTCGGCGTGGGCCGACCCGATCGTGCAGCGGGCCTATGCCGCCGATCCGAACGGCACCGGCGGGCTCGGCGACATCGACCACTTCGTTTTTCTCATGCAGGAGAACCGGTCGTTCGACCACTACTTCGGCACCATGTCCGGAGTGTGCGGGTTCGACGACCCGACGCCGGCGTGGCAGCAGTACGGCTGGACGCCCGGGGTGGGCCCGACCGCGCTTCCCGGTCGCTCCGCGGGCTCCGCTCCGGAGCCGGGGTATGTCAACCCGTTCCGGCTGGACACCACCCGCGGTCCGTCGTTGAACGGCGCCTGTGTCAACGACCCCGACCACAGTTGGTGGGGGATGCACCAGGCCTGGAACGGCGGCCGCAACGACGGCTGGATGCCGATGTCGATCGCATCGGTCGGTCCGGCGAACGCGCCGGCAGCGATGGGGTACCACACCCGAGCGGACATCCCGGTGCACTGGGAGCTGGCCGAGGCGTTCACCGTGTGCGACCACTACCACTGTTCGGTGCTCGGCCCCACCGACCCGAACCGGTTGTACTGGATCAGCGGCACGATCGATCCGGCCGGTCGGGCCGGCGGACCGCTGGTCGAGACCCCGACGTTCATTCCGAAGAACGTGTACAGCTGGCGAACCATGCCGGAGAATCTCTCCGAAGCCGGGGTGAGCTGGAAGGTGTACAACAACCGGGACGTCGGTCCGTTGTCGACGGTGGTCCTGGACGGCATGATCGGTTGCTTCACCCAGGCGGCCGATCCGAACTCGGAGCTGAACCGGCGCGGGATCGCCCCCAGCTATCCCGACGACTTCCGCGCCGACGTGCTGAACGGGACCTTGCCGCACGTGTCGTGGGTGATCCCGTCGATCGTGCACTGCGAACACCCGGCGCTGCCGCCGGCGCTCGGTGCGGTGGGCATCGTCGCCCTGTTGGATATCCTGACCGCCAACCCCGCCGTGTGGGAGAAGACGGCGCTGATCGTCAGCTACGACGAGAACGGCGGCTTTTTCGATCACGTGACGCCGCCGACCCCACCGCCGGGCACGCCCGGTGAGTTCCTGACCGTCGATCTGGGCCGGGTGTCGTCGTCGAAGGGGATCGCCGGCCCGATCGGGCTGGGCTACCGGGTGCCGGCGTTGGTGATCTCGCCGTACAGCCGCGGCGGTCTGGTCGCTTCGCAGACCTTCGACCACACCTCGCAGCTGCGTCTCCTGGAGACCCGCTTCGGCGTGCCGGTGCCGAACCTGACGCCGTGGCGGCGCAGCGTCACCGGGGACCTGACCTCGGCGTTCGATTTCGCGGTCGGCGGGAATCCGGCGCGGCCGTCGATCACCGACCCGGGTCCGGGGGTGGGTGCCGCTGCCGCCCAGTGCGGACCGAATGTGGCGCTCGGGAGTGTGGAGCAGGGCGCCCCGTACCCGGTCCCGCCGAACGCGATGCCCCGGCAGGAGCCGGGTGCTCGGCGTGCGCCGAGTGGTCTGGTCTAGAACGGCGAGCGGCCCAGTCCGCCGAGGACCGGGCCGTTCGTTCGACGATGATTCAACTCGCTGTTGCCGGCACCCAGCGCGGCGCAGCTGTTACCACCGCACTCTTGCGTATTGCGGCGAAGCTGTGCTTGGCCGGGTTGAGCAAAGCGGTGAACCAATTGCGGCGGTGTTCGGCGAGCGCCGCCGCGACGGCCGGGATTTCCGCGCAGTGCACGCTCCCGGCCCTGCCCAGTCGGTGCCGTCCGATCTGGTTGTTGACGGTTCTCATGATTGTTTCCTCTGGTTGTGACGATGGTCAGGATCGCCATCGCAGAATTTAACGGACGGAGTGTGTCGGATGTGGCATTTGAGGCGGAGCGCCACGCGCGTGTTGCCGGATTACCTACCATGATGCGGGATTGCTCGGCATGTTGAGAGTGGGGCTCACCGGCGGCATGGGTGCCGGCAAGTCGACGGCGTCGACGGCGCTGGCCGACCTGGGCGCGACGATCGTGGATTCGGACCGGATCGCCCGCGAAGTAGTGGCTCCCGGGACGCCCGGGCTGGCCGCGCTGGTCGAGGCGTTCGGTCCGGAGATTCTCGCCGGCGACGGCAGCCTGGACCGGGCGGCGCTGGCCGGGCGGGCGTTCCGGGACGACGAATCCCGGGCCACGTTGAACGCGATCACCCACCCGCGCGTCGGTGAGCGCACCGCGGAGCTGCTCGCCGCGGCCGCGCCGGATGCGATCGTCGTGCAGGACATTCCACTCCTGGTGGAGAATCAGCTGGCGCCGTTGTTCCACCTGGTGATCGTGGTCGGGGCGGACGAGTCGACCCGTGTGCACCGGCTGGTAACCCATCGTGGCGTGGACGAGGCGGACGCGCGGTCGCGGATCGCCACTCAAGCGACCGACGAGCAGCGGCGCGCGGTCGCGGACGTGTGGCTGGACAACAGTGGACCGCCGGGGTCGTTGTCGCCGGTGATCACCGCCTTGTGGGCCGAACGGCTGGTTCCGTACGAACGGAACGTACGGACGGCGACCGCCGCACCCAGCTCGGCGGAGCCGGTGTCGGCGAACCCGGAATGGCCTGCACAGGCACAGCGATTGATCGGTCGACTCCGCTTGGCCTGTGGTGCGTCGGCACAGCGGATCGAGCACGTGGGACCGACCGCACAAAGGGTTGCCGCGCCGGATCTGCTGGAGCTGGTGGTCACCGTGGCCGATGACGACGCCGTCCGATCACTGACCGAACCCTTGACCGCCGCCGGCTTCCCGCCGGCCGACGGTACCGGCCGGCGACACGGTTCGGCCGATCCCGGCCGACCGGCGACCGTCGAGCTGCGCGTGTCGGTCAACGCCAGCTGATCGGCATCTCCCGACCGGCCAGCCAGGCCGCGACGTCGTAGTTGTGTGCGGCGACCCCGTCGATCACGTCGGCGGCGCGCAACATTGCCCCGGTCGCCCGGTCGGTGTCCAGCAGGCCGGCCGAGTGGGCGGCGAGGAGTTCGTCGGCGTCGAGCAGCTCGGTGCTGCGCCCGGTCCAGACGATCACGTCGAGGTAGTGATCGATCGACCGCCAGATGCCCGGTTCGATCTCGGTGTACTCGCCGATGTCGATGTAGTGGTCCTGGTTGGGCAGGTACCCGGGGTTGGGGTGGAACGTGGTGATCCGGATGCCGAGCGTCGGGATGATCCAGGACTCGATGTAGTGGAATTTCTGGTGGTCGGAGGGGCGGGCCAGGTACAGCCCCCACGGATACGTCGCATACCGGTCCACCGCGCGGACGAAACCTTTGGGGTCGGTGTTCGTCATCGCGGTGGTGTCGAAGTACTCCACCTTGGGTGGGTGGATGTGCGAGGCCTCCGTCATGGGGACAGAATCCCCGGGCGTTCCGGCCTCGTCCAGCGTCGCGGGTCCGTGTCGGATCACCCGGTCGAACCTGTCGGTGCCGGCTCCTACTCTGGACCGCATGGCATTCGCGACCGAGATCCCGCCGGACGATCGTGCGTCGAGCACTCACTCGCCGGACGGGATACCTACTGCGCATTCCGAGTTTCGCCCGGTCGGCGCGGTCGAGCGCACCGAAGCCCGGTTCGAGGTGATCAGCGAGCACGAGCCGGCCGGTGATCAGCCGGAGGCTATCGATCAGTTGGAGCGGCGGCTGCGAGCGGGGGAGCGCGATGTGGTGCTGCTCGGCGCCACCGGTACTGGAAAGTCGGCGACCACCGCCTGGCTGATCGAGCGGGTGCAGCGACCCACCCTGGTGATGGCCCCGAACAAGACGCTGGCCGCGCAGCTGGCCAACGAGCTGCGCGAGATGCTGCCGAACAACGCGGTGGAGTACTTCGTCTCCTACTACGACTACTACCAGCCCGAGGCGTACATCGCGCAGACCGACACCTATATCGAGAAGGATTCCTCGATCAACGACGATGTCGAGCGGCTGCGGCATTCGGCGACGTCGTCGCTGTTGTCCCGCCGCGATGTCGTGGTCGTGGCCTCGGTGTCCTGCATCTACGGCCTGGGCACCCCACAGTCCTACCTGGACCGGTCGATCCAGCTCGAGGTCGGCACGGAGGTGGATCGAGATGCCCTGCTGCGGCTGCTGGTCGACGTCCAGTACACCCGCAACGACATGGCGTTCACCCGCGGCTCGTTCCGAGTCCGTGGCGACACCGTCGAGATCATCCCGTCCTACGAGGAGCTCGCGGTGCGGATCGAGTTCTTCGGCGACGAGATCGAAGAGCTGTACTACTTGCATCCGCTGACCGGCGACGTGGTGCGCAAGGTCGATTCGCTGCGGATCTTCCCCGCGACCCACTATGTGGCCGGTCCCGAGCGGATGGAACGCGCGGTGCGCGATATCGAATCCGAGCTCGAGCATCGGCTGGCCGAGTTGGAACGGCAGAGCAAGTTGCTGGAGGCGCAGCGCCTTCGGATGCGCACCCAGTACGACCTGGAGATGATCCGCCAGGTCGGGTTCTGCTCGGGCATCGAGAACTATTCGCGGCACATCGACGGCCGACCGGCCGGGTCGGCGCCGGCAACGCTGTTGGACTACTTCCCGGAGGACTTTCTGCTGGTCATCGACGAGTCGCACGTCACCGTCCCGCAGATCGGCGGCATGTACGAAGGGGATATGTCGCGCAAGCGGAACCTCGTCGAGTACGGTTTCCGGCTGCCGTCCGCGGTGGACAATCGACCGTTGACCTGGGAGGAGTTCGCCGACCGGATCGGCCAGACGGTGTACCTGTCGGCGACGCCGGGGAACTACGAACTCGGCCGGACCGGCGGTGAGTACGTCGAGCAGGTGATCCGGCCGACCGGTCTGATCGATCCGCAGATCGTGGTGAAGCCGACCAAGGGCCAGATCGACGATCTGGTGGCGTCCATCCGGGAGCGCGCCGAGCGGGACGAGCGGGTCTTGGTCACCACGCTGACCAAGAAGATGGCCGAGGATCTCACCGACTACCTACTCGGGCTCGGGGTGCGGGTGCGGTACCTGCATTCGGAGATCGATACGTTGCGCCGGGTCGAGTTGTTGCGGCAGCTGCGGCTCGGCGAGTACGACGTGCTGATCGGGATCAACCTGCTCCGCGAGGGACTCGACCTACCCGAAGTATCTCTCGTCGCGATCCTGGATGCGGACAAGGAGGGCTTCCTCCGCAGCGGGACCAGCCTGATCCAGACGATCGGCCGGGCGGCGCGCAACGTGTCCGGCGAGGTGCACATGTACGCCGACAAGATCACCGACTCGATGCGGATCGCGATCGACGAGACCGAGCGGCGTCGGGAGAAGCAGATCGCCTACAACACCGAGATGGGCGTCGATCCGCAGCCGTTGCGGAAGAAGATCGCCGATATCCTCGACCAGGTCTATCAGGAGGCCGAGCAGGACGTCGAGGTCGGCGGCTCCGGCCGCAACGCCAGCCGGGGCCGAAGGGCGCAGGGGGAACCGGGTCGGGCGGGGAGTGCCGGGGTGCTGGGCAATCGTGACGTCGCTGCAATGCCGCGCGCGGACCTGGCCGACCTGATCAAGCAGCTCACCGATCAGATGATGAATGCGGCCCGGGACCTGCAGTTCGAGCTGGCCGGTCGGCTGCGGGACGAAATTGCCGATCTGAAGAAGGAACTTCGGGGAATGGACGCCGCCGGAATCAGTTGAGAAGTCTCATGGACGTTATCGTTTTGATCGGTCGAATATTGTTCGTCGTGCTGTTCCTCGGCTCGGGGGTCGGCCATCTGACCCAATCGCAGCAGATGGTGCCCTTCGCCGAGGCCAGGGGTGTGCCGCTGGCGAAGCTCGCCGTCCCTGCGTCCGGGCTACTGCTCCTGGCCGGCGGTCTCAGCGTGCTTCTCGGAATCTGGGCGGACCTCGGCTCGCTGTTGCTGATCGCCTTTCTGTTGCCCACCACGTTTCTGATGCACAAGTTCTGGACCGAAACCGACGCTCAGGCCAAGCAGGCCGAGATGGTGTCGTTCAACAAGAACATCTCGCTGACCGGTGCGGCGCTGGCGTTGTTCGCCTTCTTCGCGCACACACCGGAACTGGGGCTGACCATCACCGGGCCGCTGTTCAGCTTGTGATGTCCTTGCGGGCGAACAAGGTCCATGCGGTCAACCCGAACACGCAGGCGTAAGCGAGCGAGGAGAAGGCGCCCGTGACGATGTCCGGCCAGTCGATCACGGGCGCCAGGACCCGAGTCCAGGCGAACGAGAAGTGGCCCGGCAGCAGGTCCCGCAACGAACCGAGCGCGGTCACCTGATCCAGGATTTCCACCACGATCGCGATCATCACGGTGCCGCCGACCGCGCCGAGTGGCGCATCGGTGAGCACCGACAGCAGCAATGCCAATCCGGCGACCCAGCTCAGCCCGACCACGACGATGCCGAGTCCGAGCAGCAGCCGCACCACCCCGGTCGGATAGGCCAGCGCATCCCCGTACGGGTTGACCAGGGGGTCCGCGCCGTAGAGCAACGTGCCCAAGGCAAGCGCGACGGCACCCAACAGCAGGATCGCGCCGGTCGACAACCCGGCCGACACGATCGCCTTCTGCCGCAGCAGCCGGCCCCGCGGCACCGGGATCGCCAGCAGGTACCGCAGGCTCGACCACGACGCCTCGCTGGCGATCGCGTCGCCGAAGAACAGTGCTACCACGACGATCAACAGAAACCCGACCGACATCAGCAGGCAGAACGCCGTGAAGTTCAGCCCGCTGTGGGTGGCCAGCTCGATCAGCCCGGCACCGCCGGCGTCGGACCCGCCGATCGCGAACGCCGCCGCCAGGATGCCGGGCAGCAGCGCCAGCGCCCCGAACGTCACCTGGGTTCGCCGCCGCCGCAGCTGCCGCTCCAATTCGGTCCGCAGCGGAAGGGTGTCGGCCGGCGTCGCGGTCATCGGTTCAGCGGTCGTCATCGTCGGCGCTCCGGTTCTCGATCATGGCCAGGAACACGTCCTCCAACCGGCTGGTCGGTGCCGCGGATCGCACCGCCACGCCGGCCTCGACCAAGGTGCGGACCACGTCTGCCGACGGCACCGCGCGCAGGTCGATCCGAAGTGAACCGTCTGCGGCGTCGGCGACCGAGCCCAGTCCGTCGATCCCGGCCAGCGCTGCGGCCGCCCGGGTGCGATCGTCGACCCGGAACTCGGTCGGCCCGCCCGCCGCGACCAGCTCGTGCACCGGGCCCGCGCTGATCACGGCGCCTCGGTTCATCACCACCACATCGGTACAGGTCTGCTCCACTTCGGCCAACAGATGACTGGATACCAGGACGGTCCGGCCGTCTTGGGCGTAGGCGCGCAGCACCTCGCGCATCCGGCGAATCTGCGGCGGGTCCAGCCCGTTGGTCGGTTCGTCCAGGATCAGCAGGTCCGGCAGGCCCAGCATCGCCTGCGCGATCGCCAACCGCTGACGCATGCCCTGGCTGTACGAGCCGACCTTGCGGTCCAGCGCCGGCCCGAGATCGGCGATCCGGACCACCTCGTCCAGCGCCGCTTGGTCGGCCGGGCGCCCGGTCGCCTGCCAGAACAACCGGAGGTTGTCTGCTCCGGACAGCTGCGGCAACAGGCCCGGTCCTTCGATGAACGCGCCGACTCGGGTCAGTACCGATGCACCCGGGGTGATCCGCCGGCCGAAAACCCGGGCCGTGCCCCGCGTCGGGTTGATCAATCCGAGCACCATCCGCAAGGTGGTGGTCTTGCCGGCGCCGTTGGGCCCCAACAGGCCCAGTACCTGACCTGGTTCGACCCGGAAGCTCACCGAGCGCACGGCCCGGAAGCCGTTGCGGTAGGTCTTGCCCAAGTTGTCGACGACGAGCGGCACCTCGGTCAGCGCCGGATCGACGTCGGGCCGGCGGCGGGTGCGCCGGAACCGGGCGATCCCGGCGAGTCCGGCCGTGCCGAGAGCCAGGGCACCGATCCCGATCAGCGGCGCCACCGGAATCGTCCGGCTCGTCGCGGTTGCCGGGACCGACGGCATCCGCATTCGGTCGTCGGGCAACGACACCACGAACTGCGCCGGCGCTGCCGGCACCGCGTATGCCTGGTCGGTGCTGGCCACGACCAGCTCGATCCGGTGGCCTTCGGCGAACTGGTAGCCGATCGCCGGTAGCGACACCCGCACGTCCACCGGGGCGCCGGGCCCGGCCCCGTCCGGTAGCCGCAGTGCGGACACGGAGGTGCCGGGCAGGGTCCGGCGGCCGCTCGACGACACGTCGTACAGCTTCGCGAACAGCACGGTCTCGCCCGGTCCGGCGGTCGAGGTGACCCGCAGGTCCACAGTTGCCGACCCGGTCACGGTGACGGCCCGCGGCAGCGGCGCGCTGCGGAACGTTGCCGCCTGCCCCGGAGGATCGCGGGTGAGGAGGGCGCCGGCGGCGGGTGTGGCCGCCAGGGCGCCCAAGCCGGGCAGGCCGGAGATCGACGCGGGTGCGGCGCCCGGCGGGCGGGCGATCGGCTGATCGCGGGCGCCGTCACTCAGTTCCACGACGGTATGTGGGGTGTCGGGTGAGTTCGGGGTGAGACCCGGGTAGCTGGGTGCGGTCATCCGCCGGCTCGGCACCTCGCCCTGCTCGTTCACCGCGCCCGGCAACGCGAAGTCGAAACCGGGCGAGTCGGGCGGTTCGCCGCGCAAGGTGCGGTCCAAGAAGCTGCGGATCGCCCCGTCGGCGCGGTTGCTGTCCCCGTCGTGTCCGCCGTTGAACCAGCGCACTTGCACGTTTCCGCCGGCCCCGGCGATAGCCCGGGCCGTGGCGTCGGCTTGGTCCAGCCCGAACAGGCTGTCGCGCTCGCCTTGAATCAGCAATGTCGGTGCGGTGATTGCGCCGGCATTCGCCACCGGCGAGTGCGACCGGAGCAGCGCCAGCAGCTCGGGAGTCGGTCGACCGGACACGGCCGATGCGATGTACGCCTGGCAAATCGGTGGCGCGAACCGGCCGCAGCCGGGGGTCGCGGTACCTTCCGCGCCGGCCGGGGGCAGCTGGTTGCCGGCTGCGAAGAACGTCGCCGCCCACTGCCGCTTCAACACCCCGTCGCTTCCCTCGACCACGCCGGCGGGCGTCGTGATCGCCGGCGCCGCGCCGGTCACCGGTACGGCGTAGTTCGGGAACAACGCCGTACCGAGGTCGTTCCAGGTGATCCCGGCGGCCACTGCGTCCACCCGCGGATCGGTCGCGCCCAGGCCGAGCGCGAGTGCGCCACCGTAGGAGCCGCCGGCGACCCCGACGTGCGGGTCACCCGGTCCGTCCTGCGCGACCTCGGGCCGCGCGGCCAGCCAGGACACCAGGGCGCGCGCGTCGGCCACTTCCCGATCCGGGTCGTTCAGCCAGATCTGGCCGGTGCTCGCGCCGAATCCGCGGGCGCTGTAGGCCAGTACGACGAATCCGTCCGCGGCCAACTGCCGGGCCTGGCCCTCCACCGAGTCCTTGTTCCCGCCGAAGCCGTGGGCGAGTAGCACCGCCGGGGCTGGAGTGCGTTGCGGCAGATACAGATTCGTGTCGAGGGTCAGGGTTGCCGAGGAATCGGGCGCGTCCGGTACCGGGATCGTGGTGGCCTCGGTCCGTACCTGCGTCGCCCCGCCGCGCACGGCCGGTACGGCGAACCCTGCCACGATGATCAGCAGACCGCCGATCAGGACAGCGCGGATCGCGCGACTGCCGACTACTGGTCGTCGTCCACGCTGGCGCATGGCGTCCAATCTATGCGCCCACCGCATATCGACGATGCATTCGGTCACGCTGCTTACGCGAGGTGTTCGCCACAAACCGACGCCGAGCTCGGCATTTCCGTTCTAGGGTGCTGGGAACGAAACTCATTGACGGAGGTTACGGATGACCGCCTACCAGACCATCGTTGTCGGGACAGATGGTTCTGAATCGTCGTACAAGGCCGTGGAGAAGGCCGGTGCGGTGGCCGGCGCGACCGGCGCGACGCTGGTCGTTGCCTGCGCGTACTACCCGACCGACGACCGTGATCTCGGCGCGGCGAGCGACGCGCTCAAGAACGACGCCTATCAGGTGCACGGCTCGGCGCCGACCGACGAGATCCTGCGCACGGCAAAGGAGAAGGCGACGGCGGTCGGTGCGACGAAGATCGAGACCCGGTCGGTCGTCGGCGCCCCGGTGGATGCGCTGCTCACCCTGGTCGGCGACGTTTCCGCGGACCTGTTGGTCGTCGGAAATCGCGGCCTGAACTCGATCACCGGGCGGCTGCTCGGCTCGGTGCCGTCCGACGTGGCCCGCAAGTCGCGCTCCGACGTACTGATCGTGCACACCGTTTGATCGTGTGCACGATCTGATCTACTCGGGTCGACCCGCGGCGGCCGGTCGGCGCAGCAGCGCCCCGGCCGGCTGCGGGGTCAGCCCGGCCAGCACCTCCGGCAGTTCTGCACTGTGCAGCACGCTGAGCCGTTGGGTCGCTCGAGTCAGTGCCACGTAGAGGTCGTTGCGCCCGTGCGGCCCGGCATCCAGCAGTAGCTGCGGTTCGACGATCAGCACGTCGTCGAACTCCAGCCCCTTCGCCTCGTGCACGGTGAGCACCCGGGTTCGCTGATCGGCCAGGTGCGACAGCTCGGCGCAGATCGCCGGCGTGCCGATTACCGCGACGGTCCCCGGGTGGGGTGCCGCTGCCAGCAGCACAGCAGCCGTGGCGGCGAGTTCGCCCGGCTCGACCTGCACCGACCACGGCGGAACGCCCGATTCCCGCACCGACCGGGGGACCTGCGCGTCCGGATCGATCGTGGCGAGCACCTGCGCTGCAATCGTCATGATCTCGGCCGGCGTTCGATAGTTCACCGTCAGCTCGGTTCGCCGCCAGCGTTGTGCGACATACGGTTCCAACACCTGCTGCCACGATCCGGTGCCGGCCGGATCGCCGGTCTGGGCGACATCGCCGACGACCGTCATCCATCGGTTCGGGATGCGCCGCATCACCATGCGCCAGGCCATCGCCGACAGTTCCTGTGCCTCGTCCACGATCACATGGCCGTAGGTCCACGTCCGGTCTCCGGCTGCGCGCTCGGCGGTGGTCTGCTGTATCGCGGCCTGTTGCCGCAGCGCCAGGGTCTCGGCGTCGACCAGGTCGTAGGCCATCAGCAGCTCGGGGTCGAGGTCGTCCTCCAGGTCTTGCGGGGCGGACCCGGTCAGGATGTCGAGCGCGTCCTGCGCATCGGCGATCTGCTGTCGCCAGCGCCGTTTCGCCCGTTCCCGGTCGGCAGTGTCGTCCACGCCGAGCAGTTCGGCGAGTTCGTCGAGCAGCGGGGCGTCGGCTGCGCTGAACCCGTCCCGATCCACGCGCAGCAACGCTGCCCGGTCGTCGGCGGACAACTCGGCTGCCGCGACCGCCAGCCGGTCCGGCGAGCTCAGCAAGTCCGCCAGCACGTGTTCCGGACGCAGTTCCGGCCACAGCGAGCCGATCGCCCGGGCGATGCCGGTGTCGCCGCGTAGCTCGTCCCGGATCTCGGTCAGATCGGCAGCGCTGAGCAGGTTCCCCCCGCCCATCGGGTCGGTGCCGATCGCGCCTGCCAGCTGGCCCGCCAGTTCGTCCAGCACGGCCGTGGTGAAGATCGGTCGAGCCTGATTGTGCGGTCGCCGAGACGACCGCGCCCGGCCGCGGGCCCGGCTTACCGCCTTGCGGTCCAGGGTGAGTCGGTGCCCCTCGAAGTCCAGCTGGATCGGGGCGTCGGGCAGCTCCTGCCGGTCTCGGACGGCACGTTTGAGCACCTCCAGGATGCTCAGTGCGCCTTTCAACTCGGCAGCTCGCGGTCCGTCGGTCCGGGTGGCCCGTACGCCCGGATACAGGTCGCCGATGGTCGACAGCAGCACGCCGGTCTCGCCGAGCGAGGGCAGCACCTGACCGATGTAGTCGAGGAAGGTGGCGTTCGGTCCGATGATCAGCACGCCGCTCTTCGCGAGCTGGCGCCGGTAGGTGTACAGCAGGTAGGCCGCTCGATGCAGCGCGACCGCGGTTTTGCCGGTGCCCGGTCCCCCTTGCACCACCAACACGCCGCGATGCTCGGACCGGATGATCGTGTCCTGCTCCTGCTGAATCGTCTCGATGATGTCGTTCATGTGCTCGGTGCGCGCTGCATTCAGCGCCGCGAGCAGTGCCCCTTCCGCGCCGACCCCGCCGTCCGGACGTTCGACGCCGGCCGCTTCGGCCGCCGCGAGATCGAGGTATTCGTCGGTGATCGCGGTGACCTGCCGATTGCGGCTGCGGATGTGCCGGCGTCGGGTGACCCCGTCCGGCGCGGCGGTGGTGGCCAGATAGAACGGCCGAGCCAGCGGCGCCCGCCAGTCCAGCAGGAGCGGCTCGTAGTCGTTCTTCTCGTCCAGGATGCCGAGCCGGCCGATGTAGCGGCGCTCGGCGTGTTCCGCCGTATCGGCGTCGAGGTCGAGTCGGCCGAAACAGAGCCCGTGTTCGGCCGCGTCGTAGCGGGTGAGGTCCTCGGTGTACATCTGGTTGAACGATTCTCGTTCGGACCGAGCCTGCGGAGTGCCGCCGGTCTCCAGCAGCACCTCGCGGAGCCGGGTACGCGCGTACGCACGCATGGCATCGAGCTGCGCGTACAGGATCGCGACATAGCTCTGCTCGAGTTCGAGTTCCGTGCTCTCGGGCAACAACTCTCCTCGCAGGTTCGGCAAACGGGCCCGTGAAGTGTAGTTCCCGTTCGGCATCCGCGTGGTAGAGGTGAAGCAGACCTCGACATGAAGGAGTGCGCCGTGCGTGGAACTGTCCTCTATGCGCCTGGTGACGTTCGCTCGGAGATCGTTGCCGACCCGACGCTGAAGGAGCCGACCGATGCGATCATTCGCACGGTCGTGGCGTGCGTCTGCGGCTCGGATCTGTGGCCCTACCGCGGCGCCAACGAGCTGAAGCGGCCGATGGCGATGGGTCATGAGTACGTCGGCGTCGTGGAAGAAGTCGGCTCCGACGTTCGGGGAATCCGCCCCGGTCAGTATGTGATCGGGTCGTTCTTCGCGTCGGACAACACCTGCCCGAACTGCGTGGCCGGCTATCAATCGGCCTGCGTCAACGTGCGGTCGGTCTACGGCTGCCAGGCCGAGTTCGCGCGGATCCCGCAGGCCGACGGGACGCTGGTTGCGCTCGCCGACGCCCCGGACGCCGAACGATTGCCGAGTCTGCTCGCCGCGTCCGATGTGCTGGGCACCGGCTGGTATGCGGCGGTGGCAGGCGGGGTCGAGCCCGGGGTGACTGCACTCGTCGTCGGCGACGGTGCCGTCGGCCTGTGCGGGGTGATCGCAGCGAAGGAGCTCGGTGCCGAACGGATCGTGGTGATGAGCCGCAACCCGGCGCGGCAACAGCTTGCCCGCGAATTCGGCGCGACCGACATCGTCGAAGAGCGCGGGGACGACGGGGTGGCGGTGGTCCGCGAGCTGACCGGCGGCATCGGTGCGGGCGCGGTACTCGAGTGCGTCGGGACCGGTGAATCGATGCGGCAGGCGCTCCACTCCGGCCGGCCCGGCGCGATGGTCGGCATCGTCGGAGTGCCGCATGGGGTGGAAATCTCGGGTGACGACCTGTTCCGTACCCATGTCGGAGTGCAGGGCGGCCCGGCGCCGGTCCGGAGGTTCCTCCCCGACCTGATCGACCGGGTGTTGACCGGTCGGATCGACCCGGGACGGGTGTTCGACCTGACCTTGCCGCTGGCTGAGGTATCGCAGGCCTATCAGGCAATGGACGAACGGCGGTCGATCAAGGCGCTGCTGCAGCCGTAGTCGGCGGGCATGCCGGTGGCCCCGCGGGTGGGGCGGGGTGCCGGTGTCGGGGTTGTTCAGAAGGGTGGCGGTTCGTCGTCCGGTGCGGGCGGCGGCCGACCCGGTCGATGGGGCATCGGTGAATCCGGTGGTCGGGGTGGGGGTGTGTCGGGTGGGGTGAGGTCGGTGGTGCCGGTGCCGTCACGCAGGTAGGTTCCGCCGGCCGGGGTGGCCCAGAGATAAGCACCGGGGGTTAGGCGTCGGTAGTGCCAGCCGCGGTTTCCTTTGAGCTGGTGGTGTTTTCGGCAGAGTGGGGCGAGGTTGTCGCTGCTGGTGGGCCCGCCCTGGTCATGCGGGTGGGTGTGGTCGAGGTCGCAGCTGCGGGCGGGGCGGTTGCAGTACGGGAACACACACGTGCTGCTGGTCTGCACGACGTGTTCGCGGAGCCGGTCCGGGATCTGATATGCGTCGGTCTGGAGGTGTTCGGCCAGGTCCAGCACCGGGCGGACGGTCACGTTCGCGGCCGGGTTGCCACACCAGGCGCGGATCGCGTCGATATTGACTGGTGTCGGTGACGACGCGTTGACCCGGCCCAGGGGGCCGCCGGTCCCGGTGAGCTGGTCGGCGCTGATATGTACATGCAGCTGGATGTCGCGCGGCGTGCGGCGGTGCAACGCGGGCGGTGTGGGTTCTGCTGCGTCGAACGGCAATCCGGGTTGCCGGCGGGCGAGTTCACCCAACGCGGTCGAGCGCCGCGCATCCAGCGAATCGGTGCTGCCACAGGCGGCGAGATCCTCGGCGATATCGGACAACGCGTGGTTCAGGTCGACGGCGTCGAGCAGGTCGAGTTCGCCTTCGATCCGGACCGTGCCGGTCAGACTCACGGTGCGGGTGTCGATCTCCACCTTCCGGGTATCGGCATTCAGCTCCTGCTCCGCGGCCTCGGGGTCGGCGAGGATGCGGGCTTCGTCGATCAACCGGTCCAGCTGCGCCCATGACACCGTCCCCGCGTAGGCGGCGAGCCGTTCGTCGACGAACGCGGCCGCTTCCGGCGGGAGTCCGAGGGTGGTGTCGGCGATCCGCCGGGTCCGCCACCATGGTGTCTGCCCGGCCTTGACGCGTTCCCAGAGTCGGGGCAACCGGTAACAAACCTCCAAGACCTGCCCGACGTACGACATTCCCGAGTCGGTGGAATACCGCAACGCGGTAGCGAGCTCGGCAACCGCGGATTCGTCGACCTCCGGCGAGCCGGGTCCGCCCGGGGTGACCCACCCGACCCCGAACCGGTCAGCGTCGGTGTCACCGGTCGGGGCGTGCCAACGGCACCATTCGACCGTCAACTCGGCCTGCTGCACCGCGACCCGCTCCGCCTCGGCTCGCGCCGCCCGCAACCCCGCCAACACCATCCGCGCAGAACCGGCACCAAACCCGTTTCCGGGAGTGAAAGCGCTGACTGCGGTCATATATCTATTGCATCACGACCCACCGACACGTTTCCGGCCCGTCTTTGCTACTCGGCTATCGCAGCGAGTCCTCGTTCCTCCCGATCGAGCATGTCCTCGACCTGTTTGTACGTCGCCGACCGGTCCGCGCCGATCGATCGTTCGGCCAGCAAATTCTCCCGCATGGCGTCGAGGTATCGGCGCTGCACGATCAACGACTGCTCGCGCAAACCGGGTTTCGACCGTGCGACCGCGCGTTGGTCGCCCCGGAGCAGCATCGGGATGAACCGCTGCCGCAGGGACTCGACGACATCCGGATCGATCGGTTCCCCGTCCACTTTTTGCTCGTCGATGGGGCCGATCTGGTCGATCGCGCTCTCCCCGACCCGCTTCAGCAAGTCGAGGAACTCGGAACGCCGTTCGTCCGGCGACGGCTCGCTGAAGTGCATCCTTCGGATCAACGCCGGCAGGGTCAGGCCGAACGCCACGAGGGTGATGATCGCGACCAGGTAAGCCACCAGCACGACGGTGTCCCGGTAAGCGGGTCCGATCGGGATCGTTTGCGCCGCTGCCACCGTGACCACGCCGCGCATCCCGGCCCAGCCCAGTACCAGCAGGCTGCGTCGGGTCAGTGGCTCACGTTCGCGGAAAGCGACGTCGGCCGAGGTTCGGGCGAGGTGTCGGCGGGCCCAGTCCAGCCGGTTTTCGTCCCGGCTGCTCTCCGGTGACGCCCGGTCCAGTCGGTCGCCCAGTCGGGCGAGCTGGTACCGCACCTGGTCGCCGTGATCGCTCGAAGTGACCAGGTTCAGCACCACTGCCGGCCCGGTCAGACCGATGAAGCGCAACACGATCAGGAGCCCGACGACCAGCGCGACCATCGCCGTGAGCTCGCCGGCGGAGGTCTGAGCGCGCGCTGCAGCGAACAGGGTCGGCAGCTGGAACCCCATCGCCAGGAAGACCCCGTTCTCCAAGATGAAGTTGATACTCGACCAGGTGATGGTCTGGGTCTGCCGGTCGCGAGCACTGAATCGGCGCGCGCCCAACGTCCCGGTGACGATGCCGGCGACGACGACCGCGAGGACACCGGAGGTGTTGCCGGCTTCGGCCGGAAAGTAGGCCAGAAACGGCACGGCGAAGGACAAGGTGGTGTTCAGCACCGGGTCGTCGAGGTGCTGTCGCACTCGTACCGTGATCACGGCCACCAATCCGCCGATGATGATCGCACCGATCACCGCCCAGCCGAAGTCCAGCACCGCCGATCCGAGGTCGAACGAGCCGGTGATCGCCACGGCCGCTACCGCGGTCCGCAGCAGAACCAGCGACGACGCATCGTTGACCAGGCTTTCCCCCTCCAGGATCGTCATGATCCGTGGCGGCAGACCGAGCCGTCGGCCGATCGAGGTCGCTGCGACGGCGTCGGTCGGACTGACCACCGCGCCGAGCGCGACGCCGAGTGCAAACGGGATCTGGGGAAACACCAGGTGTACGGCGGCGCCTATCGCCAGCGCGGTGACGATCACCATGACCACCGACAGCCAGCCGATCATGACGATATTCCGGCGCAGATCGAGCACCGGTAGCTTCACCGCCGACGAGTACAGCAGCGGCGGCAGCACGCAGACCAGGATGATTTCCGGGTCGATCTCGATTTCCGGCAGCGTCGGAACGTAGCTGGCGGCGATACCGAGTCCGACTAGCAGCAGTGGCGCAGCTATGCCGGTTCGGCGGGCGAACACGGCCGCCACGATGATGATTCCCAAGGCGGCGCCGACGAGAACGAACTGATGACCCACGACATACCAGGGTAGGAATCAGCCTCGGCCGGGGCCAGTAGCAGCCGCGGGGCGCCAGGCCACGGCGGTGTCGGTTCGCGGCGCAGTGCCAAGATCGGGGTATGCCAGCAACGCGATCCCGGGTGGGCATGTTCGCGGTTCTGCTCCTGGTGCTGGCGTTACTGGTGGGGGATCAGCAGGATTCGGCACCCGAGTTCGGGCCTCGGGTGAGCGCTGCGCCGGTTCCGCCGATGGGCTGGAACAGCTGGAACAGCTTCGGGTGCGCGATCGACGAGTCGACGATCCTCCGCGCAGCACACGCCCTTGCCGATTCCGGGATGCGGGACGCCGGCTACCGCTACGTGATCGTCGACGATTGCTGGCAGGCGCCGGCCCGGGCTGCGGACGGAAGTCTCACCGCCGATCCGGGGCGTTTTCCGCACGGGATGGCCTGGCTGGGCGCGCAGATCCATGCCCTCGGGGAGAAGTTCGGTATCTACCAGTCACCGCGCGAGCGGACCTGTGCCCAGCTTGCGGGGGCGATTCCGGGCGCGACCGGGGCGCTCGGCCACGAAGCACAGGATGCGCGGACCTTCGCGGACTGGGGGGTGGACTATCTGAAGTACGACTGGTGCTCCGCTGCCGGCTCGGTCGCCGATCAGGCCCGGACGTTCGCTCGGATGGGGCGGGCGCTGCGGGCCACGGGCCGGTCGATCGTCTTCTCGGTCAATCCGAACAGCGCACACGCGGTCACCGGCATCGGCTACGACTGGGGTCGGGTGGCCGATCTGTGGCGTACTACCTCCGATATCACCGATGCCTGGCATACCGGTTGTCCGGCGGCTTGTCCGGCCGGCGGGGCGCTCGGGGTCACCGACATCCTCGATCAGCAGGCGCCGTTGTGGCGGGCGGCCGGCCCGGGACGGTGGAACGACCCGGACATGCTCGAGGTCGGCGTGCGGGGCACATTCAGCCTGGACGAAAACCGGGCGCATCTGGTGATGTGGGCGATGCTATCCGCACCGTTGATCGCCGGAAACGACGTCGCCGCGATGCCGGCGTCGGTGCGTGGCGTGCTCACCGATCCGGATGTGATCGCCATCGACCAGGACCGGCTCGGCCGAGCAGCGCAGCGGGTGCGGGACGACGGGAACACCGAGGTCTGGGCGCGACCGCTCGCGGACGGGTCGGTAGCGGTGGCGCTGCTGAACCGCTCGGATACGCCGGCGCGGATCGTGACGTCGGTGGCCGAGGTGGCGCCGGCGGGCGCATTGCCGCCGGCGACGAGCTACACCGCGTTCGACGTCTGGGCGAAGACGACGGTCGCGACGACCGGTGGCCTGACCGCCTCGGTTCCGCCACGGGCCGCCGTGGTGTACCGGGTCAGCTGCCGGTGATCACTTGGAACGCCACCGCGAGCACGACCGCGTTGTAGAAGAAGCCCAGCACGCTGTGCACCAGTACGGTCCAGCGCATCTGCCGGTCGGTGACCTCGACGTCGGAGGTGGCGAACGACGCACCGATGGTGAAGGAGAAGTACGCGAATTCGACGATCGTCGGTTCCGTCGTTTTCTGGAACTCGAGGCCGCCACCGAGGCGCAGGTAATCGCTCACATACCGCTGCGCCATGCTGATGTGCAGCATCATCCAGGCCAGCACGATCGCGGTGACCCCGGTGGCGTGGACCAGATCGGACCGCTCCGGCGGCAGGTCGTGGGCCAGCAGCACGTTGAGCGCGGCGACCAGGCCGACCATGCTGGACGCTCCCGGAGCGACCGACCGGACCGCCCGCAGGACGCCGAACCAGCCGGCCGACTCCGCGGTGACCGGCTCGCCGCCGTGCCGGGCGACGCTGCTGACGTGCAGGCCGCAGCCGACCAGATAGATCAGGGCGAGCCCGTCCCAGCAGAGCAGGATCCGCAGTGAATCGGAATCGTCCGGGGCGACGACCACGAGCACGCTCAGGACGACGAGGGTTACCTCGGCCAGCGCGGCCGCGGACCGGATCAGGTATCGGGCCCGCGGATGACGGTCACGCGGTGGGTGGTCACGCGGTTGTCGGCTACGGTCGCGTACCTCGATCGGATCACCAGCCACGGGCTCGCCATTCGGCCAGGTGCGGCCGCTCGGCGCCGAGGGTCGTGTCGTCGCCGTGCCCGGGGTACACCACAGCGTGGTCGGGGTAGCGGTCGAACAGTTTGGTACTCACGTCGTCGAGCAGCCGGGTGAAGTCGGCGGACGAGGTGGTGCGCCCGACCCCGCCGGGAAACAGACTGTCGCCGGTGAACAGGTGGACGCCACCGGCGTCGTCGGTGAGCGCGAGGGCGATCGAACCCGGGGTGTGTCCGACCAGATGGATCACCTCCAGGGTGCGATCACCGACCTGGAGCTGGTCGCCGTCGGTGAGTTCGACGTCGGGCGACACCGGCAGCTCGGCGGCATCGAGCCGATGTGCGGTGGTCGGCACGCCGGTCGCGGCGGTCACCTCGGCCAGCGCCTGCCAGTGGTCGGCATGCCGGTGCGTGGTCAGAATTCGGGCGAGTCCCGGTGTCTCCTGGGCGATCAGCCGACGCAGCCGCGGACCCTCGTTTGCGGCGTCGATCAGCAGGGCCTGCCCGGTGCCGGAACAACGGACCAGGTAGGCATTGTTGTCCATCGGGCCGACCGACATCTTGTAAACGGTCGCGCCGGGCAGCTCGCGGCGCTGCGCCGCCGAGCCGGGGGACACGTGACCGGTGTAGGCGTCGATCGGTACGGGAGCGCGCTTGCCCTGCTGCTTGCTCATGGCGTGCAGGCTACCGTCGGTCCGGGCGCTCCGGTCGGCGGCGGCGTACACCTGTCGGTGGCCGGACATAGCATGGCGAGCGAGATCAGGACCTCGAGAAATCAGCGGGAAGGGACGGTCGGTGGCAGGACAGCGGAACGGCCGCGGAACCGGCAGACGACAACCGGCGGGCCAGCGGCTGATCGTGCGTGGCGCGCGAGAACACAACCTGCGCAGCGTCGATCTGGACCTGCCCCGGGACAGCCTGATTGTGTTCACCGGGCTGTCCGGATCGGGCAAGTCCAGTCTTGCATTCGACACGATCTTCGCCGAGGGGCAGCGCCGTTATGTCGAGTCGCTGTCGGCATATGCGCGGCAGTTTCTCGGCCAGATGGACAAGCCGGATGTCGACTTCATCGAGGGCCTGTCCCCAGCGGTGTCGATCGATCAGAAGTCGACCAATCGCAATCCCCGTTCGACGGTCGGCACGATCACCGAGGTCTACGACTATCTCCGGTTGCTCTATGCCCGGGCGGGTACGCCGCATTGTCCGGTATGTGGCGAGCAGATCGCCAAGCAGACGCCACAGCAGATCGTCGATCAGGTGCTGGCGATGCCGGACGGCACCAAGTTCCAGGTGCTGGCGCCGGTCGTGCGTACCCGCAAGGGCGAGTTCGTCGATCTGTTCGAGCAGCTCAACGCGCAGGGCTATGCCCGGGTTCGGGTCGACGGGGTGGTGCATCAGCTGACCGACCCGCCGAAGCTGCGTAAGCAGGAGAAGCACGATATCGAGGTGGTGGTCGACCGGCTGACCGTGAAAGCGAGCGCCAAGCAGCGGCTCACCGATTCGGTGGAGACGGCGCTGCGGCTCGCCGACGGCGTGGTCGTGCTCGATTTCGTCGACCGGGCCGAGACGGGTGACGCGTCGGATACGGACGCGGCCGACCGGGAACGCCGCTTCTCCGAGCGTCTGGCGTGTCCGAACGCGCATCCGCTGGACATCGATGATCTGGAACCGCGGTCGTTTTCGTTCAATTCGCCGTACGGCGCCTGCCCGGAGTGCGCCGGACTGGGTATCCGCAAGGAGGTCGATCCGGACCTGGTGGTGCCGGATCCGCAGCTCAGTCTGGCCGAGGGCGCGATTGCGCCGTGGTCGGGCGGGCACAATGCGGAGTATTTCGGCCGGCTGCTGGCCGGCCTCGCCGATGTCCTCGGCTTTTCGATGGATACGTCGTGGCAGCGGCTGCCGGCGAAGGCGCGCAAGGCGATTCTGGAGGGCAGCCCCGACCAGGTACACGTCAAGTATCGCAACCGGTACGGCCGGGTCCGCTCGTACTACGCCGACTTCGAGGGAGTGCTGCCGTTCCTGCAGCGCCGGATGGAGTCGACCGAATCCGAGCAGATGAAGGAGCGATACGACGGCTATCTGCGGGACGTGCCGTGCCCGGCATGCCATGGTGCCCGACTGCGGCCCGAGATCCTGGCTGTGACGATCGCCGCGGGGGAGCGTCGCTTCTCCATCGCCGAGGTTGCCGAGCTGTCCATTGCCGAGTGCGCCGACTTCTTGAACCAGCTCACGCTCGGCGCCCGGGAGGAGGCGATCGCCGGTCAGGTGCTCAAGGAGGTGCAGGCTCGGCTCGGTTTCCTGCTGGACGTGGGGCTGGAATATCTGTCGTTGTCCCGTGCGGCCGGCACGCTCTCCGGTGGTGAGGCGCAGCGAATCCGGCTGGCCACCCAGATCGGGTCCGGTTTGGTCGGGGTGCTGTACGTGCTCGACGAGCCGTCGATCGGGCTGCACCAGCGGGACAACCGGCGGCTGATCGAGACCCTCACCCGACTGCGCGACCTGGGCAACACGCTGATCGTGGTCGAGCACGACGAGGACACCATTCGCGCCTCGGACTGGGTGGTCGATATCGGTCCGCTGGCCGGCGAGCACGGTGGCCGGGTAGTGCACAGCGGTCCCTACCGGGAGCTGCTCACCGAGCCGACGTCGCTCACCGGCGCCTATCTGGCCGGGCGCTCGACCATCCCGGTGCCGGCGGTGCGGCGGACGATCAGCAAGAAGCGGCAGATCACCGTGGTCGGTGCGCGCGAGCACAACCTGCGCGACATCGATGTGGCCTTTCCGCTCGGCGTGTTGACCGCGGTCACCGGAGTGTCCGGATCGGGCAAGTCGACGCTGGTCAACGACATCCTCGCCACGGTGATGGCGAACAAGCTGAACGGGGCGCGGCAGGTGCCCGGGCGGCATACCCGGGTGAACGGGCTGGACCAGTTGGACAAGTTGGTTCAGGTGGACCAATCGCCGATCGGTCGTACCCCGCGCTCCAATCCGGCCACCTACACGGGGGTGTTCGACAAGATTCGCACCCTCTTCGCGGCGACCACCGAGGCGAAGGTACGTGGCTACCAGCCCGGCCGATTCTCGTTCAACGTCAAAGGCGGTCGCTGCGAGGCGTGTTCGGGTGACGGCACGTTGAAGATCGAGATGAACTTCCTGCCGGACGTGTACGTCCCGTGCGAGGTGTGCCACGGCGCCCGATACAACCGGGAAACGCTCGACGTGCACTACAAGGGGAAAACCATCGCCGAAGTGCTGGATCTGCCGATCGAGGAAGCGGCGGAGTTCTTCCGGCCGGTCACCTCGATCCACCGGTATCTGGCGACACTGGTCGATGTCGGGCTCGGCTACGTCCGGTTGGGGCAGCCGGCACCGACGTTGTCCGGCGGTGAGGCGCAACGGGTCAAGCTGGCTGCCGAGTTGCAGAAGCGTTCGACCGGTCGCACCGTCTACATCCTCGACGAGCCGACCACCGGCCTGCATTTCGAGGACATCCGCAAACTGTTGGGGGTGGTGAACGGACTGGTGGACAAGGGGAACACCGTGATCGTGATCGAACACAATCTGGATGTGATCAAGACATCCGACTGGGTGATCGACATGGGTCCGGAGGGTGGTTCGGGCGGCGGCACAGTGGTCGGACAGGGGACCCCGGAGCAGATCGCAGACATGACGGAGAGCTACACCGGCGAGTTCCTGCGGAGCGTGCTGGACTGACGACCCCCGCCGTCAGATCAGGCAGATCAGCACAGTCAAGGCGATGCACAGCGCGGCGAGTAGGGGAGCCAGCCGATCGACGGCAGAGTCGGCACCGTCGGCCAACCCGAGCAGCGCTGCGGGCTCGAGCAGCGCCGTCGGCTCGACCAGTGCCGCCCGTCCGAGGATCGCCGCCGGAATGGGCGCGGCAGGTTCGCTCACCGGAAGCAGGGCTGTCGGTTCGCGAAACGCCATAGGTAGACCAGCCACGATGAGCACCTTCCCCCGGGGAATGCGTCGGCGAGTTCGATCGCTTTTACAGACCCACGTCTACTAGGTGGCAAACGTTCTGCAACTTGAAGTTTGTTTAGGTGTTGCAGATCACACTATATCGAGGCAATGCCGTTTTGTCGCCTTTTGTCGACCTTGACAGGTGGCCAAGTCAGCGGTCTCCAATAGGCTCTGCATGGTCCAATGCCCGGAGGGCTATCGGTGCACCGCCGGACCTGCGTGCCTGCACGCGCCGCGCGGTGCTCGACCGACACGCCGACATGGCTTTTCGCGTTGCTCGCCGCGCTCGCCCGGCGGGCAGGCATGCTATGGGCGTGACCGCTCCACCCGACACTGCTCGACTGCTCGCTGCCGTGACGGGCCTACGAACGGAGTTGGAGCGGACCCGGCTACCGCTGGAGCTCGGCTCGGCGCCCGCGGCCCGGATCGTCCGTGGCGAGCTGTTGCATCAGCTCGACGATTACCTGTTGCCCCGGCTTTCCGCTCTGGACGCGCCGTTGCTCGCGGTGGTGGGTGGGTCCACCGGAGCCGGCAAGTCGACCCTGGTGAACTCGCTGGTCGGTTCGGTGGTCAGTCGCAGCGGGGTGATCCGGCCGACCACCCGCGCTTCGGTCCTGGTGCATCACCCGGCCGACGAGCAGTGGTTCCGTGGGGATCGAATCCTGCCGGATCTGGTCCGGCTCACCGGCGACACCGGCGGCGACGAAGATCAGCGGGCGATGCGATTGGTCGCCACCGCGGAGCTGCCGCAAGGCATCGCGCTCCTGGATGCACCGGATGTGGACTCGGTGGTTTCGGCCAATCGCAACCTCTCCCGGCAGCTGCTGGCCGCCGCCGACCTCTGGCTGTTCGTCACCACCGCCGCGCGGTACGCCGACGCGGTGCCTTGGGAATTGTTGCGGGCCTGCGCCGAACGCGGCACCGCGGTCGCGATCGTGCTGGATCGGATCGCGCCGGATGCGGTCGACGAGATCCGCGCCCATCTGGCCTCGATGCTGGCCGACCAAGGTCTCGGCGACGCGCCGATCTTCGTCGTGCACGAGGTCGCGTTGGACCCCGGTCGGCTGCTGCCCGTCCCCGAGATCCAGCCGTTGCATGCGTGGTTGACCAAGCTCGGCAGCGACGCCCGCGCCCGCGCCGACGTGATTCGGCAGACGTTGCAGGGCGCCCTGGCATCGTTGCCCGAGCGCGTCGGATCGGTCGGTTATGCGGCCGACGAACAGGTCGCAGCGTCGGGTGAGTTATGGGCCACCGCGGTCACCAACTACGCCCGGGCTGCGGAGGGGGTGCGGGTCGGGCTGGACGACGGGACATTGTTACGCGGCGAGGTGATGGCCCGCTGGCACGAGATCGTCGGCACCGGCGAGTTCTTCCGGTCGATCGAACGCGGCGTAGGCCGCGCCCGGGACCGATTGGCCGCACTGCTGCGCGGCAAGAGCGCGCCGGTGCCGCCGGAGGTCGATCGACTGGACGGCGCGCTGCAGTCCGGCGTCGCCGCACTGCTGCTGGCGCAGGCACAAGGCGCGGCCGGGCAGACCGGGCGGGACTGGCGCTCGTTGTCCGGTGGTCTCGAGCTGCTGGAGGCCGATCCGGCGTTGGCCCGGTCGTCGCCGGATATCGAGGAGCGGGTCCGGACCGACGTGCGTGACTGGCAGGCCGAGCTGCTGCAATTGGTGCATGACCAGGCGGGCGACAAGAAGGCCGCAGCCCGCTTTCTGGCCTTGGGGGTCAACGGCGCCGGGGCGGTCGCGATGATCGCGGTGTTCTCGGTCACCGGTGGGCTGACCGGCGCCGAGATCGGCATTGCCGGCGGTTCCTCGGTGTTGGCCCAGCGGTTGCTCGAAGCAGTGATCGGCGAGCAGGCGATGCGCGGATTGGCCAAGCAGGCCAAACAGTTGCTCTACGACCGCGCCGACGGGGTGCTCGAAGACGAGCGGCAGCGCTATGCCGACGTGCTGGATCGGCTCGAGCTCGCCGACGATGCCGGAGCTCGATTGCAGGCGGCGATCACCGAGCTGGAGGCAGCCCGATGAAGATCTTCGGCCGGACCGAACCCGCCCATGCCGCCGTGGATCGTGACGATCTGCGGCGTCGGACGGCGGCGCTCGGCGATGCGCTCGAGGTCGGTGGTGACCGGCTCGACCCGGTATCGGTCGCGGCGGCGAACGACCTGGTGCACAAGCTCGACGAGCGATTGGCGATCGGCGCGGGCCGCACCGTGGTCGCGCTCGCCGGCGCCACCGGCAGCGGCAAGTCCAGCCTGTTCAACGCGCTGGTCGGCAGTGATGTGGCGACGGTGGGGGCGCGGCGACCGACGACGTCCACGCCGACCGCCGCGGTGTGGGGCGCGCACGCGTCGGCCCCGTTGCTGGATTGGCTCGGTGTCGGACACAGCCACCAGCAGCCACCGGACGGCCCGAATGCGGCTCGGCTGGACGGATTGCTGTTGCTCGACCTGCCCGACTTCGATTCACGAGAGGCGGCCAACCGGGCCGAGGCCGATCGGGTGCTGGAGCTGTGCGACGTGTTCGTCTGGGTCACCGACCCGCAGAAGTACGCCGATGCGGTGCTGCACGACCGGTATCTGAGCCGGCTGTCCGGCCACGCGGCGGTGACCGTGGTTGCGCTGAATCAGGCGGATCGGCTTCCGGCGGGGGCGCTGGCCCAGTGTCTGCGCGACCTGCGGCGGTTGCTGACCGCAGACGGGCTGACCGAGGTGACCGTCTTGCCCACGTCGGCGGTCACCCCCGGTGGCGCCGACGATCTGGTCGGCGCGATTGCCGGCGTGGTCCAGCAGCGCAACGCCGCGGAACAACGGTTGCTCGCCGATGTCCGCGCCGTTGCCGCCGAGTTGCGGGCGGGAGTCGGGGACACCGAGCCGGATCTCGACGACGGGGCCGACCGTCGATTGGTCGGCGCGCTGGGCGACGCCGCCGGGGTTCCGGTGGTGCTCACTGCGGTGGAACGGGACTATCGCGACCAGGCCATCGCGGCCGGTGGTTGGCCGTTCGCGGGCTGGCTGCGTCGGCTCCGCCCCGACCCGATCCGTCGGCTGGGTCTGCGCCGACCGGAGGCGGTGGCGAACGCCGACCGGTCGGCGGGCGAGGTGGAGCCGGTCCTGCGGCGCTCGTCGCTCGCCCCGCCCACCGCCGCGCAACGGGCCGAGGTGGATCTGGCGACCGGGAAGTTGACCGATCAGATCACGGTGGGGTTACCGCATCGCTGGGCCGATGCGGTCGCCGCTGCCGCGGTTCCGCCGGGCGACCGGGTCGCCGAGCGGTTGGATCAGGCGATCGTGAACACTCCGCTCGGCGGTCGGCGGCCGTATTGGTGGCGGCTGGCCTGGCTGCTGCAGCGGGTGTTCGCGCTGGCGGCGGTCGCCGGTGTCGGCTGGCTGATCGCGCTGATGGTGCTCGGCTGGCTGCAGATCCGGGTGACCACGCCGGCGGTCGGACCGGTGCCGTATCCCACGCTGCTGCTCGCGGCCGGGTTGGCGGCCGGGTTGCTGCTCGCCGGTCTGGTCCGGCTCGCGGCCCGGCGCGGCGGTCGTCGGCGCAAAGCGATGGTGCGCAAACGGTTGGACGCGGCGATCGAGGCGAGCGTGCAGACGCAGATTCTCGGTCCGGTCCGGACGCTGCTCGCTGCGCACCGACGCACCCGGGACCTGCTGGATACCGCGGTCGCGTTCCGCTGAGCGGTCAGCGGACCGGGCCGGTGAACTTCTCGCCGGGGCCTTTGCCCGGCTCGTCCGGATAGGCCGACGCTTCTCGGAACGCGTGCTGCAGCGAACGCACCCCGTCGCGCAGCGGGCCGGCGTGCGGGCCGAGGTACTCCGCCGATGCGGTGACCAGGCCGGCCAGGGCGGTGATCACCCGGCGCGCTTCGTCCAGGTCTCGACGCGGTGCGGTATCCGGATCGGCGGCGGCCAGCCCCAGCTTCTCGGCCGCCGAACTCATCAGCAGCACGGCGGCGCGGCTGATCACTTCCACGGCGGGAATGTCGGCCAGGTCGCGAACGGGCAGGACATCCTCGGGCGGGAGCGCTGGGTCGGTCATGCCGCGAATGCTAGTCTGGTCCTCGACGACCGCCTGTGACGATGTCGCGGGCAGCAAAGTGGAGTCCGCTCCCACCGTTGCAGCTGAGGTTTGATTGCTGATCAACGGTCCGGTCACCCGGCCTCCGCCGGGAATGTATGCAGCTGCTTCGGCGTTGCGCGTGCTGACCGGTCGGCATCGGACCCCGTCACGCCGTGTGGTTGACACGGCGCAGCGGGGTCTCGTTGTTGGTGGCGCTCACCCCATGCTGCACCGGTTGTCGCCCGACAGCCGAACCTAGGAGGCCCCATCAGCACTGAGACCCGCATCAACGATCGCATCCGAGTTCCCGAGGTCCGGCTCATCGGACCGGGCGGTGAGCAGGTTGGGATCGTGCGTGTTGAGGATGCGCTCCGCGTTGCCTTGGAAGCCGATCTCGACCTCGTCGAGGTTGCTCCGGACGCCCGCCCACCGGTCTGCAAGATCATGGACTACGGGAAGTTCAAGTACGAAACGGCGCAGAAGGCGCGCGAGTCTCGCAAAAATCAACAGCAGACAGTGATCAAGGAGCAGAAGCTCCGCCCGAAGATCGACGACCACGACTACGAGACCAAGAAGCGCAATGTGGTGCGGTTCCTCGAAGCCGGGTCGAAGGTCAAGGTGACGATCATGTTCCGCGGCCGCGAGCAGTCCCGGCCGGAGCTCGGCTTCCGGCTGCTGCAGCGGCTGGCCGCCGACGTCGCCGATCTGGGCTTCGTCGAGACCTCGGCCAAGCAAGACGGCCGCAATATGACCATGGTCCTGGCCCCGCACAAGGGCGCGAAGACGCGCGCCCGCGCGCAACAAGGCGCCGCGCAGGTGGCTTCCCGGGAACCGGCGGCGCCGTCGCCCGGCCCGGCCGGTACCCCCGGCTGACCCCCGCAGCACCCGCACCAGCACACGAGAACGGACAGCAGACGACATGCCGAAGAACAAGACGCACAAGGGCACCGCGAAGCGGTTCAAGGTGACCGGGAGCGGAAAGCTGCGCCGCCAGCAGGCGAACCGGCGGCACCTGTTCGAGCACAAGCCGACCCGGCGCACCCGCCGGCTGGACGGCACCGAGGCGGTCAGCCCGGCCGACGTGCCGCGCGTGCGCCGGCTGCTCGGCATCTGATCTTCGTCCCCCGACTCCCGAGCGGGCCGGTCGTCACGGCCGTTGCACCGCTTCCGACCAGAAGGATTTCGACCGATGGCACGTGTGAAGCGCTCCGTCAACGCCCAGAAGAAGCGCCGCTCCGTCCTCGAAGCCTCCAAGGGCTACCGGGGCCAGCGGTCCCGGCTCTACCGCAAGGCCAAAGAGCAGCAGCTGCATTCGCTGAACTATGCCTATCGGGACCGCCGGGCCCGCAAAGGTGATTTCCGCAAGCTGTGGATCACCCGGATCAACGCCGCCGCCCGGGCGAACGACATCACCTACAACCGGTTCATCCAGGGCCTCAAGATCGCCGGGGTGGAGGTCGACCGCAAGATCCTTGCCGAGCTCGCAGTGTCCGATGCGGCTGCGTTCACCGGGTTGGTCGAGATCGCGCGTCGCGCGTTGCCGGCGGATGTGAATGCCCCGGCCGACGATGATGCCGCCGCTGAAACGGAAGCTGCCTGACCGGCACGCCACAGCGACCCGGGACGCCGGAGCGGGACGTGCTCAGCCCGCTCACGCAGCGGTCGTCCCGGGTCGTTTCTGCGGTCAAGCTGCACCGATCGGCCGGTCGGCGCAAGGCCGGTGAGTTTCTGGCCGAAGGTCCCAACGCGGTCGGCGCCGCACTGGCTGCGGGCCGGGTCACCGAGCTGTTCCACACCGCCGACGCCGACGCCGAGCTGGTTGCGGCAGCGCGGGCGGCACGGGTGCCGGTCGTCGAGATCACCGAGGCGGCCGCCCGGGCACTCGGTGAGACGGTCACGCCGCCGGGTCTGGTGGCCGTCTGTCGACTCCTCGATGTACCGCCGGCTCAGGCGGCAGCCGGCCCGTTGGTCGTGATTCCGGTCGCGGTTGCCGACCCGGGCAACGCTGGCACCATCGTCCGGATCGCGGATGCGGTCGGCGCACACGGCGTGGTCTTCGCCGGAGATTGCGTCGATCCGCACAACGGCAAGTGTGTGCGCGCCTCAGCGGGCAGCGTGTTCCATCTGCCGATCGCCCGAGAGCGCGACATCGACCTCGCCCTGGACGCCGCGGCCGGCACCGGTCTGCAATTGCTCGCCACGGCCGCGGCCGGCGAGACCGATCTGGACGACGCCGACGAGCTGCTGTCCGCCCCGAGCGCCTGGCTGTTCGGCAACGAAGCACACGGCCTGCCCGACACCGTCATCGCCCGCGCCGACCACCGGATTCGGCTCCCGATCCGCGGTCGAGCGGAGAGCTACAACCTCGCCGCTGCGGCCGCGATCTGTCTCTACGCCGCCGCCCGGGCGCAAGCAAGCAAACGCGCGGGAACGCGGCAAAAGTGATCCCCTAGTATTCGGGGAATCGGGCCGGGTGAATGAACGACGGGAGTGCGAGTTCGGTGGGGACTGACGAGACGCAGCTGGTCGACCCGGCGTTGTCGGACGCGCAGCTGGCCGCGGACGTGGCGGCAGCCGAGCGGGCGTTCGCCGCCGCCCCCGATCTGGCCGGCCTGGCACCGGCCAAGGTCGGCCACCTCGGTGACAAGGCGCCGGTCGCGCTGGCTCGGCGCGCGCTCGGCGGCCTGCCCAAGGCGGAGAAGGCCGATGCCGGCCGGCGGGTGAATGCGGCGCGAACGCGGATCGCGCAGGCCTACGACGCCCGGCGGGCGGAACTCGAGGCCGAGCGCGACGCCGCCGTGCTGATCGCCGAGACGATCGATGTCACCCTGCCGGTGCGGGGGCAGTTGCGCGGCGCTCGGCATCCGATCACGGTGATCGCCGAGGAGATCGCCGACGTTTTCGTCGGGATGGGCTGGGAGGTCGCCGAGGGGCCCGAGGTAGAGGCCGAACACTTCAATTTCGACGCGCTGAATTTCCTGCCCGACCATCCGGCGCGCACCATGCAGGACACGTTCCATATCGCGCCGGAGGGGTCGCGGCAGGTGCTGCGCACGCACACCTCGCCGGTGCAGATCCGCACCATGCTGACCCGAGAGCTACCGATCTACGTGGTCTGCCCGGGCCGCACGTTCCGCACCGACGAGCTCGACGCCACCCATACCCCGGTGTTCTCCCAGGTGGAGGGGCTGGCGGTGGATCGGGGACTGACCATGGCAAACCTGCGTGGCACGTTGGATGCGTTCGCCCGGGCGCTGTTCGGGCCGGATTCGCGGACTCGGATGCGGCCCAACTACTTCCCGTTCACCGAACCGTCGGCCGAGGTCGACGTCTGGTTCCCGCAGCGCAAGGGCGGTGCCGGCTGGGTGGAGTGGGGCGGTTGCGGCATGGTGAACCCGAACGTGTTGCGCGCCTGTGGTATCGACCCGGATGTGCACTCCGGGTTTGCGTTCGGGATGGGACTGGAACGAACGCTGCAGTTCCGCAACGGGATCACCGACATGCGCGACATCGTCGAGGGCGACGTCCGGTTCACCGAGCCGTTCGGGGTCGGCTGTTGACTGCCGGCCGAGCGGGCGTAGGGAAGGAATCACCGAAGTGCGGGTAGCACAGTCGTGGCTCACCGAGACCCTCGCCGGGGCGAATCCCGGCTGGTCGGTGTCACCGGCGGAGCTGGATGCCGGTTTCGTCCGGGTGGGTCTCGAGGTCGAGGAGCTGACCGAGCTGACGCCGGTGCCGGACCGACTGGTGGTCGGCCGGGTGGTCGATATCGAGGAGCTGACCGAGTTCAAGAAGCCGATCCGGTACTGCCACGTCGACACCGGCGAGCAGCAGTTCCGCGGCATCGTCTGTGGGGCGCGGAATTTCGTCGCCGGCGACCTGGTGGTAATCGCACTGCCCGGGGCGGTGTTGCCCGGCGATTTCGCGATCGCAGCCCGGACCACCTACGGCCGGGTGTCGGAGGGAATGATCTGCTCGGTGGCCGAATTGGGTATCGGCCGCGACCATTCCGGCATTCTGGTGCTGGAGCCGGGTTCGGCCGACCCGGGCGACGACGCGAACACGCTACTCGGCTTGGGTGATGGGGTGATCGAGCTGAACATCACCCCGGATCGCGGTTACTGCTTCTCCATTCGCGGTCTGTGCCGGGAGTTGGCCTGCGGGTTCGATCTGGAGTTCGTCGATCCGGCGGTGCCCCGGTTGCCCCGCAGCGAGCGGTCGGCGTGGCCGGTACGGCTGGAACGGGATTCCGGGGCAACCCGATTCGCGCTGCGACGGGTTGTCGGGATCGATCCGGCCGCGGTCAGCCCATGGTGGTTGCAACGACGGCTGCTGCTGGCCGGGATGCGGCCGATCTCACCGGCGGTGGACGTGACCAACTACGTGATGCTGGAGTTCGGCCAGCCGCTGCATGCGTTCGACGCGGCCAACCTGAACGGCAACCTGGTGGTCCGCCGGGCCCGGTCGGGGGAGACGCTGCGCACCCTCGACGAGGTGGAGCGGACGCTCGACCCGGAGGACGTGGTGATCGCCGACGACACCGGGGTGATCTCGTTGGCCGGCATCATGGGTGGGGCGAGCACCGAGGTCGGCCCGGACACCACCGACGTGTTGCTGGAGGCGGCGACCTGGGATCCGTTGGCGGTGTTCCGGTCCGGCCGCCGGCACAAGCTGACCTCCGAGGCAAGCAAGCGGTTCGAGCGGGAGGTCGACCCGGAGGTCGACGTCGCTGCGCTGGACCGGGCGGCGACGCTGTTGGCCGAGATTGCCGGCGGCACGGTCGAGTCGACGTTGACCGATGTTCGGGTGCAGCGCGCGCCGACGCCGCCGATCCGGCTCGACATCGACCTGCCCGACCGGGTCGCCGGAGTCGGCTATCCGAACGGCACCACCGCGCGTCGGCTCACCCAGGTCGGGTGCACCTTGGAGTTCGCGGTGAGCGACGCCGGTCACGCCCAGCTGCTGGTCACCCCGCCGAGTTGGCGACCGGACCTGAGGCAGCCGGCCGATCTGGTCGAAGAAGTCCTGCGACTGGAGGGCCTGGAGCAGATCCCATCGGTACTGCCGGCTGCGCCGCCCGGCCGCGGGCTCACCCCGGCGCAGCGGCGCCGCCGGGCGATCGGACGGGCCCTCGCATACGCCGGTTACGTCGAGGTGCCGTCCCCGGAGTTCATCGCGCCCAGCGTGTTCGACACCTGGGGCCTGGCCGCCGACGACCCGCGCCGGCAGGTCGCGACGGTGCTGAACCCGCTGGACGCCGAGCGCCCGGCGTTGGGCACCACACTGCTGCCGGGCCTGCTGGAGGTGACCGCCCGCAACGTGTCTCGCGGTCGTCGCGATCTGGCGATCTATGCGATTGCCCAGGTCGTGGTACCCGGACCGACCACCGGCCCGGTGCCGCCGCTGCCGGTGGACCGCCGACCCACCGACGCGGAGCTCGCCCGGCTGGTGGCGTCGTTACCGGCCCAGCCGACGCACATCGGAATCGTGCTGACCGGGTTGCGCGAGGCGCGCCGGCCGGGGGAGCCGGGCCGAGCCGCGGATGCGACGGACGCGTTCGCCGCGGCCGATGCGGTGGCCGCGGCGGCCGGGGTGCGATTGACCCGTCGGGCCGCGCAACATCTGCCGTGGCATCCGGGCCGGTGCGCGGAGTTACTGGTCGACGGTGTGCTCGTCGGGCACGCGGGTGAGCTGCATCCGGCGGTGTTGGAACGCGCCGGGCTGCCGGCGAGGACCTGCGCGGTCGAGCTGGACCTGGACGCGCTGCCGCTGGACCGCACGTTGCCGGCCCCGGTTGTGTCCACCTACCCGGCGGTGCTGCAGGACCTGTCGGTGAGTGTGCCGGCCGACGTGCCGGCCGCCGAGGTGGAGGCGGCGTTGCGGTCCGGTGCCGGGGCGCTGCTCGACGACATCGCCCTGTTCGACGTGTACTCCGGCGAGCAGGTCGGCGCAGGTCGGCGCTCGCTCACCTACGCGATGCGGTTCCGGGCGCCGGATCGCACGCTCACCGAGGACGACGCGAGTTCGGCGCGGGATGCGGCGGTCGCGGCGGCTGCGGTGCTGGGGGCGGAGCTGCGGACCTGACGGGTCGGCTCAGCTCCGTACGGTCAACCCGAGCTCGGTTGCGGCGGCCGCAAGCCGATCGTCGAAGGTCGCCATCTCGGCTCCGGTGGTCATGGCGGCAAGTAGAACACAGCAGTCCGGCAACCGGAGTCGGGTTGTTGCACGCAAGGTAGCGAGGCGCACGGGCGCATCGTCGAGAAGGTCGATAGCGTCGATCTCGAGCAGGCCGATCGCCGCCTCAGCCGCCTTCAGAGTGCCGGACCGGGCCGGCCCGACGAGGACTTCGGTCAGCGTCATCGGGCTCGCGCCCCACGGGTCCTCGACCGCATCGGCAAGGAGTTCGGTGGCCCGATCATGATGGACATCAGCCGACTCGAGGTGGGCGATGAGCACGCTCGCGTCCAGCACGATCATTCGGGCCGGTCCGCGCGCAGCTCGTCGAGGTAGCCGGCGCCGTAACTCCCGGTCAACGAGCCGCGGGTACGGCTTATCGCTGCCAGTCGTGCCGCGCGCCGTTCGTCATCGGCACCGGCCAACGCCTGGTGACCGGCGTCGACCAGACGCAACAGCAAACGGGCACGCCGGTCGCGATCGTCCGGCCACCGCCGCGCCGCGGCATCCAACGCCCGGGCGACCTGATCCGTCTCCGTGATCACGTGGCGTGGGCGGCTGGTCGGCATCATCGAAGTGTAGCACCTGGTGATTCAGTGCTGCACTTCGCTCGGCCGGAGCCGAAATGATCAAGACCTCTGGATCGGGGTCGGGTGATCTGTTCTTCGCCCCGACGCCGGCGGGATCGACTAGAACTTGTTCTAGGATCATTCCATGTCCAAGCGGGCGTCGCTGGCACGCATCACCGTCGCCTATGTCGTGGCCTTCGGTGTCGCCGCGACATGGTTGGCGTTCGGACCCGACACCGAGTGGCGGTGGCTCGACGCCCTGATCGCCGATCTGATCGGCACCGTGGTGGTCTTCGGGTTCAGTCGGGCCTACCGGAACTCCAGCTGCTACGACGCCTACTGGAGCGTCGTGCCGCCCGCGCTCACGATCTATTGGTGGGTGTCCGGCGACCTGCCCGCCGACGATCCGCGGGGCTGGCTGATGCTCGGCGTCATGCTGGTCTGGGCGGTACGGCTGACCGGCAACTGGGTCTATTCCTGGCCCGGCCTGGCGCACGAGGATTGGCGCTACCCGTTGCTCAGGGGCCGGGCCGGGCGCGCCGAGGCGGCCGTCGACCTGGTCGCGATCCACCTGGTCCCGACCCTGCAGGTGTTCCTCGCGACCGTCCCCGCATACGTGGTGGTCTCGCACGGCGGTGCGCGCGGGATCGGCTGGCTCGACATCGTCGCGACGGTGGTCGGGCTCGGCGCCGTGCTGCTGGAGTTCGTCGCCGACCAGCAGATGCACCGGTTCGTCCGTCGGCGTGCGCCCGGCCAGGTGCTGGATCGCGGCCTGTGGTCGTGGTCCCGGCATCCGAACTATTTCGGCGAGTTCGGTTTCTGGGTTTCGATGGCCCTGTTCGGCGTGGCGGCGGCGCCGGCCGACCGGTGGTGGCTGTTCGCCGGCGCGGCGGCGATGCTGGCGATGTTCGAGGGCGCGAGCATCCCGATGATGGAGCAGCGCAGTCTCGAACGGCGGCCGGGGTATCGCGACGTGATCGGTCGGGTTCCGCGCTTCGTGCCCCGCCCGCCTCGCCGGGTGGCCGGGTGACCGGCCGCCGGTCCCGGGTGATCGTGGCCGGGTTGGGGGACAGCGGCCTGCTCACCGCGATTCATCTCGCCCGACACGCGGATGTGGTCGGCATCTCGCCCAAGCCGGGACTGGTCAGCGGGCAAGAACTGGGTGTCCGGTTGGCCCGGCCGGACGAGTGGGCCGAGCGATATTGGGTACCGTTCGGTCGCTACCGTCGACTGGACCGGGTGCGGATCGTGCATGGCACCCTGACCGGAGTCGACCTCGACGCTCGCACCGTGCTGCTCGACGCGGCCGACGGCCCGCGCCGGACCGAGGATTACGACGCGCTCGTCGTCGCGACCGGTGTGAGTAACGGATTCTGGCGCCGTCCCGGTCTGGAACGCGCCGACGAGGTCGCCGCCGGGTTGCGCGCCGCGCACGCTCAGCTTGCCGCGGCCGGGTCGGTGGCCGTCGTCGGCGGGGGCGCGGCGGCGGTGAGCGTAGCCGGCAACTGCGCGCTCGCGTGGCCCGAGCAGCGGATCGATCTCTACTTCCCCGGTGATGCGGCGTTGCGATCCCACCATCCGCGGGTCTGGCGCGCGGTGCGGCGGAAGCTCGAGCAGCGTGGGGTCGGCATCCACCCCGGGCATCGGGCGATCGTGCCGGCCGGCTTCGACCTCGATCGCATCACCGGCGAACCGGTGGCCTGGTCCACCGGCCAGTCACCGGTCCGCGCCGACGCGGTGGTCTGGGCGATCGGCCGCGCGACGCCGAATACCGGCTGGTTGCCGGCCGAGCTGCTCGACCCGGACGGGTTCGTCCGGGTCGCGCCCGATCTTCGCGTGCCCGGGCGGCCCGAGGTATTCGCCGTCGGCGACGTCGCGGCCACCGACCCGTTGCGCAGCTCCGCACGCAATCGCGCCGATCGATTGGTGGCCCGCAACGTCCGGGCACACCTGGCCGGGCGCAGGCTGCGGAACTATCGACCGACCGAGCACCGCTGGGGATCGGTGCTCGGCGCACAACCCGACGGCTTGGACGTGTTCGCGCCGGCGGGCCGGTCGTTTCGTTTCCCGTCGTGGTCGGTCGACACGCTGCTGTGGCCGCTCATCGTGCGGCGGGGGATCTACCGCGGGGTCCGACCGGATCCGCCCACCGCGCCGCACCCGGGGAACGGCGTCGGCGCGCGGTCAGAAGGTGCGCGTCCTCGGTAAGGGACTGTGGTGTGCTGCCGAACCCGACCAGCGGACGAGTGCGTCCTTGCTGTCGAGTGCCAGCACGACCGTCTCCGCTGCGGCTGGATCGGCCGCCATCGGGAAGCCCATCGCCAGGACCGTGTCGAGCACCCGGGCCGTGCCGAGGATTCCGGGCGTCGGCTCGGCGCCCGCTACGTCGAGCTGTTCGACGAGAACGGGTGTTCCGGCACGGGTCACCGAGGTCCGGGTGCCGATTCGGCCCCCCGACTCGCCGGTCCGGCCGAGCACCAGCGTCTCGCGGACCAGGGCAGTGGCGTCGCCGCCGCACAGGGTGAGCGTGGTCGTCCGCCGCACGTGCGCGCGATCGGCGACGACGAACGGCAGCCCGTGCCAGACCAGCGACCCGCCGGCGCCGACGACGATGTCGGTGCGCCATTCCGCGACGCTTTCCGGCACACCCGCCGGAGAGCCGTAGGCGACAGTGCCGCCGATGTCCGCCAACTCCAGGTGGCAGTCCGCACCCACCCGGACCCGCAGACGTACCCGATCGCCGGGCAGCAGCAGTGCGCCGCCCGCCACCAGCGCCACCCGGACGTGCTGATGGGTCCGGTCGATCAGCCGGGGAACCAGCGTCCCACCACGCAGATCGACGACGGCGCGTGGCTCGGCCCGGTCGACCGCGATCAGCGTTTCGGCGGGGGTCACGAATCGTGCGAATGCCCGGACGCGCCGACATGGCTGTGGGTTTCGTGAGTATGCGTGTAGCCGCCGCCGGGTGCGGACTCGTCGGCGTGGAAGTGTGGGGCCATCGGGCCCGGGTCGACCGGCACATGCTGCCCCGCGCGATATGCGGTTAGCACACCGAGCACCCACTGCCGCAGTGCCGCAACCGATTCGGTGTCGGTGCGGGACAGCGCGAGCACCGGCCGGTCGTCCCGCGCGGTGCGGGCGTCGGCCACCATCGTCGGGACGTCCACCCCCACGTACGGCGCGAGGTCGGTCTTGTTCACGACGAGTAGGTCGGCCCGGCCGATGCCCGGCCCACCCTTGCGCGCGACATCGCCGCCGCCGGCCACGTCGAGCACGAAGATCTGCGCGTCCACCAGAGCGGGGGAGAAGGTGGCGGTCAGGTTGTCGCCGCCGGACTCGATCACCACCAGATCCAGCGGCGTGTGGTCGCGCTCCAGGTCTTCGGCGGCCATCAGGTTCGCGGTGACGTCGTCGCGGATCGCGGTGTGCGGACAGGCGCCGGTCTCCACCGCCCGAATCCGATCGGGATCGAGCACCCCCTCGGACCGGAGGAACCGGGCATCCTCGTCGGTGTAGATGTCGTTGGTGATCACGCCGATCCGGATCTCGTCGGCAAGCGCGCGGCAGATCGTAGCGATCAGCGACGACTTTCCGGTGCCGACCGGTCCGGCGACGCCGAGCCGCAGCGCTCGGTCGGAAGTGGACGAATCATCAGGCACGGAACAACCTTCCGGTGGATCGGGCGTGCGCCTCTGCCCACGCCTCGGCATCTGGTGCGCCCGCGGCGGGGATGTCCGCGGGGTCGGTCAGGGCGGCGAGCATGGTTACCCGGTGGTCGGCTTCGGCGCACAGCGCCAGCACCAGCGCGGTCGCGTCCAGCGGATCGCCCGGTTCCAGCTTGAGCAGCGCGGCCGCCGCGGTGGCCAGATCGTCGTAGATCACCAGCCGGACCAGGTCCGCGGCGAGCAACCCGGCCGTTGCCGCGATCGCGCCGAGCACCACCGGCCGCGACACCCGCTCCGGCAGCACGAGCTCGGGCCAGAGTCGCCGGGCCAGCCGGGTCAACCCGCGACCCTGTAACCGGGCGGCGTTCCGCATCGCCGGGCTGAGCGTCCGTGCGGCCCACGCTATCTCGACCGGCGCCAGGTCGGCGTTCGGATCGAGCCGACGCCGGTGCCCGGCCACCACGGCCGTGCCGGCGTCCACCGACGTGGTGGTCGCCACCCGGCCGCGCAGTAGCGCCGGGACGTCGGAAACAGGCAACCCGGCCTGTAGTGCCGGCTCGATCCCGGCCGAGTGCGCGTGCCCGCCGGCCGGCAGCCGTGCATCGGCCAGCACCATCGCCAGCGTCACCGAGGCGGGTGCGGGCAGCGGCATCCTCAGGACGACATCCTCAGAACATCGAATACAGCTGGGCCAGCGGCAACACCGCGGCCGGCGCCGGTTGCACCGGTTCGCCGTCGATCGCGATCGCGAACGTGTCCGGCTCGATCGCGATGTCCGGTAGCGCGTCGTTGTTGCGCAGGTCGGCCTTGCCGATCGCGCGGGTATCGCGTACTGCCGCCAGCCGTCGGCGCAGCCCCAACCGGTCGGCCAGGCCGTCGTCCAGCGCGGCCGGCGCGACGAAGCTGACGCTGTGGTCGGCGCCGGTCGCGTCCAGGAACGCCGGGCGCATCAGCACCGGCTGCGGGGTCGGGATGGACGCGTTCGGGTCGCCGAGGGCAGCCCAGACGAGGCCGCCGCCCTTGAGCACCACGGCTGGGCGCACCCCGAAGAACTTCGGCTCCCACAGCACCAGGTCGGCCAGCTTGCCGACCTCGATCGACCCGATCTCGTAATCCACGCCGTGCCCGATCGCCGGGTTGATCGTGTACTTCGCGACGTAGCGGCGGGCGCGTTCGTTGTCCGCCGGCAGCGCGTCGCCCAACGAACCCCGGCGCTGCTTCATCACGTGCGCGACCTGCCAGGTCCGGGTGATCACCTCGCCGATCCGGCCCATCGCCTGCGCATCCGACGAGGTGATCGACAGCGCGCCCATGTCGTGCAGAATGTCTTCGGCGGCAATCGTGGTCGCCCGAATCCGGGACTCGGCGAACGCCAGGTCCTCCGGCACCGCCGGATTCAGGTGATGGCACACCATCAGCATGTCCAGATGCTCGGCAACGGTGTTCACCGTGTGCGGCAACGTCGGATTCGTCGAGCCCGGAATCACGTTCGGCAGTCCGGCGATCGACAGGATATCCGGCGCATGCCCGCCGCCGGCACCCTCGACGTGGAAGGCGTGGATGCTGCGACCGCCGATCGCGGCGACCGTCGATTCGACGAAACCGGTCTCGTTCAGCGAATCCGAATGCAGCGCGACCTGCAGGCCCCATTCCTGCGCAGCGCGCAACGCCGCATCGATCGCGGCCGGCGTCGACCCCCAGTCCTCGTGCACCTTGTAGCCGGCCGCGCCACCCAACGCCTGCTCGGCCAGCCCGGGCAACGACACCGTGTTGCCCTTGCCGAGCAGCAGCACGTTGATCGGGAAAGGGTCCAGCGCGCGGTGCATGGCGGCCAGGTGCCACGGCCCGGGGGTGACCGTGGTGGCCTTGGAGCCCTCGGACGGCCCGGTGCCGCCGCCGACGATCGTGGTGATCCCGGTGGCCAGCGCCTCGTGGATCTGCGACGGCGACAGCAGGTGCACGTGCGAGTCGATGGCGCCGGCGGTGACGATCCGGCCCTCGCCGGAGATCACGTCGGTGCACGGGCCGATCACCAGCGCCGGGTCGACCCCGTCCGCGATGTCCGGATTACCCGCCCGGCCCAACCCGACGATCCGGCCGTCCCGAATGCCGATGTCGGCGCGGATGATGCCCCACCAGTCCAGCACGATCGCGTTGGTGATCACCGTGTCCAGAGCACCGTCCGCGCGGCTGCGGGTCGACTGCGCCATCGACTCGCGGATCGATTTGCCACCGCCGAACACCGCCTCCTCGCCACCGGCGGTGCGGTCGTCCTCGATCTCGATCCACAGGTCGGTGTCGCCGAGCCGTACCCGATCGCCGGTGGTCGGGCCGTACAGCGCGGCGTAGCGCGCCCGATCGATCCGCACCATCTACCGATTCCCTTCCCGGATCTGCAGGCCGGGCACCCGCCGGGCGCCGCGCAGGGCCACCGCGTCCACCCGGCGGGACGCGCCGGGTTCGAACCGCTGCGACGTCCCGGACGGGACGTCCAGCCGGAACCCTGCGGCGGCCGCCCGGTCGAAGGCCAACGCGGTGTTGGCGTCGGGCAGGTGCAGGTGCGACCCGATCTGCACCGGGCGGTCTCCGGTGTTCTCGATCACCAGGCTGATCCGCTCGGATTCGGTGCGGTCGGCGTTGAGTTCGATCTCGCCCGGCCGGATGCGATAACCGCCCGGGCCGTCGGTGCTGCCGGACATCACGGTCCTCTCGTGGTCAGTCGATCGGGTGGTGCAGCGTGACGAGTTTGCGTCCGTCCGGAAACGTCGCCTCCACCTGCACATCGGCCAGCATCTCCGGCACCCCGTCCATCACCTGGCTGCGGGTGAGCACCCGCCGGCCGGCCACCATCAGCTCGTCGACCGCGCTGCCGGCGCGGGCCTGCTCGATCACCCAGGTGGACAGCAACGCCACCGCTTCCGGGTAGTTGAGCCGGACGCCGCGAGCCAACCGGTCCCGGGCGACCATCCCTGCGGTGGCGAGCAGAAGCTTCTCGGTGTCGGCCGGACTGAAATGCACGCGGTCATTCTTGCAAGCCGACGTTTCGGCCTTGTTTCCAGCACGACCCCCGACATCACTACTCCGACCGCGCTTGTCGTGCGCGGGTAGCCTCGGTGCGTGATCGAGATCGACGAGGTGATCGCCCGGCTCCGGGCCGCCGACGACACGGAGGTGTTCGAGGTGATCCGGCGGGTCGCCGACGGGCGGCCCGGCCTCGCGGGCCTGGTTGCGGCGGCCGGACCCGTCCCGCCCGCCGTGGCCCCGCCGCCGGTGGTCGCCCCGCCGGCGACGCCGGTCGTCGAGTACACCGACGCGGGCGTGCCGACCTTCGAGAACGTTCGGGACAAGGTGGAACGTCGCGCGGGAACCGCGATCGGTGGCCAAGAGTTGGCTGCAGAGACACCCGCCGGTCGCTCCGCCGCGCAACAGTGGGCCGAGCGTGAGCGGGCCGGGCATGAGCGGCTGGCGCGGATCCGTGCTGAAATGCAGCAGCACGAGTCGGGAACCAACGAACCGAAGCAGGGAGAACAGAACCGGTGACCGCGGAACAGATCGCTCAACGTTTGCTTGACGCCCAGGTCGAATTCGTCCTGGCCGAGCTGGACGGAACTCGGTTCGCCGAGGTCGTCGCTCGGGACGTCGACGACGTCGTGGCCGTCGGGGCGAGCATGCGGACCCGCGACGTGGTCCGACCGGACGATGTGGTGGAGACGGTGCTGCGACTGCTCGACCAGGTCGGCGGCAGCGATATCGCCCGCGATGTCGTGCTCGCCTGTGCCGACGCGATCTACGCACATTCGGCGGCCGAGGAATATCGCTTGGGCGACCTGGTCGACCGCGCCGCCGCCGACGCGCTGGTAACGCAGGTGCTGTCGATGCGCCGGCTGCACGACCGTGCGCTCGATCGGCTCACCGAGAGCCCGCTGGTCGCCGAACTCGCGACGTTGTTCGTCAGCAAGATCGTCGGTGATTTCGTGCAGCAGGGCCGGGAGCGGGCGGAGAAGATTCCGGGCGTGGGCTCGATGTTCGCGATCGGGCAGAGTGCCGCGTCGCGGGTGCTCAAGGCCTCGGACCGGCTGGTCGGCGACGTGGCCGGCAAGGGCGCGCAATACGCGCTGCGCCGGACCAACGACGCGATCCGGGACGTGCTGGCCGACCCGTCGACCCGGCCGGCGGTGATGCAGGTCTGGGACCTGCACGCGGACGAACCGATCAGCGGCCTCCGCGACTACATGTCGGCGGACGAGCTCGACGGGTTGCTGGGGGCCGTTCGTGAGGTCGGCTTGACCAGCCGGAACAAGCCGTATGTGCGCGAGGCCGTGGTCGAATGCGTCGACGTCTTCTTCGCGCGGTACGGCGACCTCAGCCTGGCCGAGCTGCTGCCCGCCCTC